>NZ_JBWKKU010000006.1:0-218755 GCF_056431445.1 Saccharopolyspora sp. NPDC045941 | reverse complement strand
CTCCAAAGCGTCTTACTGTGCTGGACCGGCGTTTGCCCCACATGCCAAAGAAAACTCCCCAAACGAAGACAAACTTAACGAAGTACTACTAGCTGTTGCGCAACGAGGTCGGCTCCCCTCCTTCCGCGGCGGGGGCTCGTAGCGCTGTCGGTGATTTCCGGGCGCGCGGGTCCCCCGCATCCGCGAAGTAGTCGGCGGGAACCGTCTCGTCCCGCCCGCCGGGCGCCTTGACCGCACGGAACACGAGGGTCAGCACGACGGCGACGACGGCGTTGATGACGAAGGCGGTGAGGGCGATGTAGCCCAGCTCGCCGAGGCCTTCGATCGACGCGACGGACCCACCGAAATGCGGCGTGGTCGGCGTCGACACGTTGTACGCCTTGATGGTGCCGTAGGCCATGCCCACGGCCCAGCCGATGAGCAGCGCCCACCGGTGGAACCAGCGGGTGTAGAGGCTGAACACGACGGCCGGGAAGGTCTGGAGGATCCAGATCCCGCCCAGGAGCTGGAAGTTGATCGCGTTCTGCTTGTCGAGCAGCAGTACGAAGACCAACGCGAACGCCTTGACCAGCAGCGAGGCGATCTTGGACACGCGCGCCTCCTGCTCGGCGGTAACGTTCGGCCGGAACCACTCCCGGTAGATGTTGCGGGTGAACGTGTTCGCCGCCGCGATCGACATGATCGCCGCAGGCACCAGCGCTCCGATGGCCACCGCCGCGAACGCGACACCCGCGAACCAGGCCGGGAAGGCGTCCTCGAACAACTGCGGGATGACCAGTTGGGCGTTGGGTTTGCCGTCGAGCCCGACCGGTTTGGTCCCGGCGGCGATGGCCACCCAGCCGAGCAGCGCGAGCAAGCCAAGGACGAAGGAGTACGCGGGCAGGATCGCCGCGTTGCGCCGGATCGTGTTGCGGCTGTTCGCGGACAGCGTCGCCGTGATCGAATGCGGATACATGAACAGCGCCATCGCCGACCCCAGCGCGAGCGTCGCGTACGGCCAGAACTGCGCTGCGCCCGGGATGAAAACGCCAGCAGGCTTGCCGGTCGCCGCAGTTGGAGCGGCCATCTTCGCCTCTGCGGAACCGAAGATGTGCTCCCAGCCGCCGAACCTGGCCGGCAGGTAGATCACCGCGACGATGATGACGACGTAGATCAGGACGTCCTTCACGAACGCGATCACCGCCGGGGCCCGCAGACCCGACGTGTAGGTGTACAGCGCGAGGATGAGGAACGCCGCGAACAGCGGGGCGTCCTTGGCCAACCAGTTCCCGGACCCGCCGACACCGACGACTTCGAGCACGGCCTGGATGCCCACCAGTTGCAGCGCGATGTAGGGCATCGTGGCGATGAAGCCCGTCGCGGCGATAGCGAGCGAAAGTGCTCGCGAACCGTGCCGGCCGCGGACGAAGTCCGCCGGCGTGACGTAGCCGTGCCGATGGCTCACCGACCAGAGCCGTGCCATGAAGACGAAGATGATCGGGTACAGCACGATCGTGTAAGGCACGGCGAAGAAGCCGCTCACCGCACCCGCGCCGTACATCGCCGCCGGCACCGCGATGAACGTGTACGCCGTGTAGAGGTCGCCGCCCAGCAGAAACCACGTCACCCAGGTGCCGAAAGACCGCCCGCCCAGCCCCCACTCGTCGAGACTGTCCATGCTCGCCGGACGCCGCCACCGCGACGCCCAGAAACCCAGCACCGCCACCACTGCGAACAACAGGACCAGCACCGCGAGTGCGATCCCGTTCAGACCCGGGTTCAACGCTCCACCTCCCCCTCGCCGGCCCCGGCACCGTCCTCAGAGATCGGACGGTGCGGGCGCGCCTTCAGCACGAGGCGGTGCGCCGCGTACGTCATCGCCGAGCAGAGGAAGACCCACAGGAACTGGTACCAGATGAAGAACGGGAACCCGCCGATCGCCGGTTCCTTCCGCGCGTAACTGCCGACCCAGAGCAGCCCCACCAACGGGAGCAACAGAAGAACTCCGGCCAGCACGAGAAGTTTGCGGTTCGCCGGCGGCGCGCCGGTCCTAGTGGTCTGGTCCACATTGACCTCCAGTCCTGGGAATTCGCTTCCGGACGATCTCGTCGATTGGCGCACAAGCGGAATCGGCCCACTGGTGGCGCCATCACACCCACCTCGGGTGGTTGCCCAGACCCCTTCCATGCCGGTGATCGCTGTGGTGGACTGTCGCCTGCTTCGTTCCGCGCTCTTTGGTTGCTCGCCCTTCAGTTGCGCAGTGCGCCGATTCGGTTTACCGGCCAGATCGCCTGCGACCACTGTCGATCAAGGAGGCCAGATGAACGGAACCACCACGGTCGTCGCCGTCGGCGTCGTGACAGCCGCCTCGACCTTGGCCATGCTGCGCCCCCGCACCGGCCCGCCAGCTTCGACCGCCACGGGGACAGATCTGGAGCAGTGGGCGCTCGCGGGACGCTCGCACGGGCCGCTGATGCTGTGGTGCGTTCTCGGCGGGACGATCTACACGGCTTACACGTTCCTCGCCGTGCCCGGGGTGGTCTTCAGCTCGGGGGGTATAGGCCTCTATGCGTTGGTGTACACGACGATCGTGTACCCGCTCGTGCTCGTCGTGCTGCCGCGGCTGGCGGAAACCGCTCGCCGGCACGGCTACGTCAGCGCCGTGGATTTCATCCGCGGTACCTACCGCTCCCCCGGCCTGGCGCTTGCGGTGGCTCTGACCGGGATCCTCGCGACGATGCCGTACATCGCCTTGCAGCTGATCGGGATCCAGGCGGTTCTCGCGGTCGTCGGCATCGATCCGGGTGGCCTCGTCGGCGATCTCGCCCTGACCGTCGTGTTCGCGGTGCTCGCCGCCTCGACGTACCGCCACGGGATCAGCGCGCCGAGCGCCGTGGCCGTCCTCAAAGCCGCCCTCGTCGTCGGATCCGCGATCGTGCTGGTCCTGCTCGTGTCGGGCCGCACCGACTGGGCCGACCTGTGGCCGGCCGCGGAGTCGGCGCTGCGGTCCCGTGGCCTCGAAGCGACCCTGAACCCGGAGAACGCGATGGCCTACGGGAGCCTCGCACTCGGGTCGGCGCTTGCCCTGTTCGCCTTCCCGCACGTGCTCATGGCGGCCTTCTCCGGGCGGACCAAACGCGTTGTGGCACAGACCATTCCGGCCTTGCTGGGCTGGACCTTGGTGCTCGGGGTCTTCGCGGTGATGGGAGCGGCGGCCATCGCCATCGGCGTCGCCCCTCCACCGGGCCGCGCCGACCAGGCTGTCGCATTGCTCATCCAGCAGGTGGCGCCACCGTGGCTCGCGGGCGGTCTCCTCGGATCCCTCGTCGTCGCCGCACTCGTCCCCGCCGCGGTGATGTCGATCGGCGCGGCAACGCTCTTCGCCCGCAACGTCTACGCCGAGTACCTCAACCCGGCCGCCACGAGCGAGCAGGAGGCCTGCGTTGCCCGGTCGATGTCGTTGCTGGTCAAGGTGGGCGCGCTCGCGTTCGCCCTAGGATTCCACAACACCAACGCGATACAGCTGCACCTCCTCGGCGCCGTCTGGGTGCTCCAGACGTTGCCCGCGCTGCTGCTCGGCCTGCTACCGGCCGCACCTGGCCGCACGGCGCTGCTCGCCGGGTGGCTCACGGGCATGCTCGGCGGAACGGCGATGGTGACCTGGGGTCATTTCGCACCGACGGTCACCGTCCACTTCGGAGACCTGCACCTGACGTTGTTCGCCGGTTTGCTTGCTCTCGCGGCCAATCTCGCGGTCATCGGCGCCGTTCAGGCGGCGACCCGGTTGCTCGCCAAGGTGCCCGAGCAGAGAAGGGCGCTGATGTGACCGCCCGCAAGAGCGTTTCCGCCGACCTGCCCGACTCCGTCCCCGAGCCGGCGGTCGCGCCGCCCGCGCGTGACCCCGGCGTACCCGAAGCGCGCAACACCGGTCTGAACGACCTCGAGCGCGAGGCCGCGATGGCCGCGCTCTTCGATTCCCACCACATCCAGCTGCTCCGGCTGGCCCTGCTGCTCGGAGCCGAGCACGACGCCGAGGACCTGGTGTCCGAGGCGTTCTGCGAACTGCACCGCCGGTGGCGGCGGCTGCACTCACCCGAGTCCGCGCCAGCGTACCTGCGCTCGACCGTCTGCAATCTGGCCCGGATGCGGATCCGGCACCTGCAGGTGCGCCGCCGGCATGCCCAGTTCGAAGCCGACGGCTTCGGCGAGCGGACGATGGAATCCGCCGAGTCGTCGGTGCTCCTCCGCGAGGACCAGCGCCAGGTCATCGCCGCGCTCCAGACCCTCTCCGGGCGGCAGCGGGAGGCTCTGGTGCTGCGGTACTGGATGGGCTTGAAGGAGTCCGACATCGCCGAGTCGATGGGGATCAGCGTCGGCGCCGTCAAGTCGCACATCTTCCGCGGCATGTCGGCGCTGGCCATGCGGATCGAGGGTGGGAGGCGGTGATGCTGGAGGACGCCGAGGCCCGCGTGCGGGACTCGCTCGAGGCACTCGCGGCCCAGGCCACCTCGTCCCCGAACGCCTACGTGAAGGCGAAGCGCGAGTGGCAGCGGCGCGACCGCCGCCGGCGCCTGATCACACTGGCGGTCGCCGCGGTCCTGGTGGCGGCCGCCGATGTCGTCGGGCTCTGGGCGCTGCACGTTCACGACAGCCCGCCCCCGGCTCCGTACGCCCCAGGGCCGCCGGGCCTTTCGACCCGGGATCTGCACGACGTCGTCATCGTGCCCTGACAGTCCGATGTGGGAGGGACGACCTCGCGGTGTCCCTCCCACATCGGGCGCGGCAGCCCGGTCAGCGAACCGCGATGGCGGAGATCTCCAACTTCGCACCGCGGGACAGCTGCGCCACCTCGACGGTCGCGCGGGCCGGCGGCCGCTGCGGGAAGAACTCGGCGTAGGTGGCGTTGAAAGCGGCGAAATCATCGAGGTCGGTCAGGTAGACCGTGGTGCTGACGACGTCGCCAAGAGACATGTCCGCGGCTTCGAGAACCGCCTCCAGGTTCCGGAGGACCTGCCGGGTCTGGTCCTGGATCGTCGCTCCTTCGGGGATCTGGTTCGTCTTCGGGTCGAGGGGCAGTTGCCCGGACAGGTAGACGTGGTTGCCGACGGCGATCCCCTGCGAGTACGGGCCGATCGCCGCGGGCGCATCGGGAGAGGTGATCACCCGGTGCGCGTTCCCGCTCTCGTCGCCCGCGCTTGCGGGCATCGTCTGGGAACCGATCCCGAGGCCGATGACCCCGGCCATGGCGGCGATCACGGCCGGGCGGGCGAGCCGGCGGAACCGGTTGCGCGCTGGGGACGATTGTTGACGTTGCATCGGAACCTCTCTTCTCGCATCCGGTTGATTCCGGCGGAACAGCAGGGGTTTGGGCGCGGGGATCCCCCGCGCCCCTGGTGGATCGGGTCAGGCCATGGCGCCGGACAGCTCCCACATCGCTTCCACGACGCGTTCGACGTCGTCGTTCTGGTGGAAGAGGTGCGTGGAGATCCGCACCGGGTACGGGTGGCGCGTCATGCCGATCACCGGGAAGTCGGTGTTGCGGATGACGATTCCGTACTGCTCCTTCAGCCGGGCCACGAACGCTGCGGACTTGTCCTTGTCGTACACGTCCTGCGAGTTCCGGAAGGGGTTGAAGCAGGTGAGCGCGCACGCCAGGCGGGGATCGTCCTTCGGCGAGTACAGCGCCTGCGCGCCCCACCGCTCGGCGACGAGTTCCTTGAGATAACCGGAAAGCCCGAGCACGTAGTCCTGGATGCGCTGCCGGCCGATGCGGTCCCACACCTCGCACGCGTTGCGCACCCCGGCCATGATCGCCATGCTGCCGTTGCCGATCGACTGCAGGTACTCGGCGATGTCGTAGCTCTCCACCGGCCCGCTCGACCGCGGCGGCAGTCCCCCGGCCTCGGGGTAGCTGCTGGAAACCACCGGCCAGAACTCGGGCAACGGGTTCGGGTTGTACTGCGGCAGCACCTTGTTGCGGATGTACAGCACGCCGGTGCCGCCCGGCCCGCACTGCCACTTCGCCGCCGATCCGGCGAGGAAGTCCACGCCGAGTTCGTGGAAGTCGTACGCCATCATCCCCGGGATGTGCGCGCCGTCCACAACGGTCGCCAACCCGTGCAACTGCGCGAGCTTGGCGAGCATCGGGATCGGCAGCATGGTGCCGGTCTTGTAGGTCGGCGCGGAGAAGAGCAGCACTTTCGTCTTGGCGGTGATGGCCTTTCCGAACAGCGCCACGTAGTCCTCGGCTCGCTGATCGTTGCCGACGGGGAGTTCAACGCGCTTGAGCACCACGCCGTGCCGGTCGCGGGCGATTGCCATCGGCACGTTCCCGCCGGGATGCTCGTGGTTGGTGGTCAGGATCTCGTCTCCCGCCCGAAGGCCCAGCCCTGCGATGATCTTGGACATCCCGTCGCTGGTGTTGTGCGAGATCACCAGCTCATCGGGATCGCAGCCGTACCCGCGCGCGGCGACGGCGCGCACGTCGGCGAAGTCGCTGTACGCCGACAACGCGCCGATCGCGACCTCCCGGTGCACCCGGTCGACGGTGTCGACGACCTCGATGGGCGGCGAGCCGACGGTGCCCACGTTCATGAACAGGACCTTCTTGTCGAGCATGAACAGGCGCTCGACCTCGCGCCAGTAGTTGCCGCCCGACGGCGGTGGTAATGCCGCCGCCAGCGGAGCGGCCGGCGCGGCGCCGACCGGGGATGCCAGTGCCACCCCGGAAAGGCCGGCCAATGCGGCACCGGTTCCGGCGAAGCGGAGAAAACCTCGCCGGGAGAGATCCGGCGCGAGCTTGCTGTCTCTTCTCGACACTGCCGTGTCCCTTCTTGCCGTTCGCCCTGGTGGTTACGCCCCATCGGTTGCCGATCAGAACGTTGCGGTTTACGCCCTTCCTGCCAGGAAAGGGATTTCGCGGCTCTGATCCGGTTCAGCGGGGACCGGCCGTAAACCGGCGGCGACGTCTGGGCAACATGGCTGCGGAGGGGACTGCGGACCGTCGCGTTCCTCGAGCAAGGAGCCCGGCGCGGCATTGCAATCGACAGCGGCGCGGCGATCGGGGGATTCGGCGTCCTCCTCGGTTAGGCTGATCCTTTTCCGGCTTCGTGGAAGGGACCCGCAGCGATGCCCAAGTTCACCTGGCACACCAGCGCCGTGCCCGAGGGCCTGCCGGTGCGGCAGGTGTACGGGTTCCTCTTCGTCCCGGACGGCCGGTTGCTCATCCGCCTCGACGGCAGTAAGCACTCGCTGCCCGGCGGCCGTCCGGAGCCCGGCGAGGTCGAGTACGTCGACATCCTGCGGCGGGAGACCATGGAAGAGGTCACCGTCGGCATCGGCGAGCCGCACTACCTGGGGTACCAGTGCGTGGACGACGGCATCTCGCCGTACGCCCAGGTGCGGATGGCCGCGCTGATCACCACCGTGCACCCGCCGGAACCGGACCCCGACAGCGGCCGGACCTACCGGCGGCTGCTGGTCCACCCGGGCAAGGCCGGCGACCTCCTCTCCTGGGGCGAGACCGGCTACCTCCAGGCCACCGCCGCCGCCGAGGCAGCGGTCGGCGTCTTCGCCCTGCCCGCCGACGAACTGCCGGAGACCGGCTACCTCTGACGTGACCGCGCCTCAGGCCGCCCTGGCGGCACGCGCAGCCCCGGGACGACCGGTCGGCTGATCCCTCGTCGATGCCGGGTCCCCGCATGCCCGTGAACGGCCCCGGACCTGGCGAAACCGCATGCCCTTCCCTTGACCTGGTTCGGCGCGCTGCCGTAGTGTTCGCAGAAAGCACAGATGTTCACTATGCGCACATCGAGGAGTGATCGGGGTGGCTCGCATCCTGCAGCTCGACGAGGCCATCGCGGAGCTGGTCCACGACGGCGACACGGTGGCCCTGGAGGGCTTCACCCACCTGATCCCGGTCGCGGCCGGGCACGAGATCATCCGGCAGCGCCGCAAGGACCTGACGCTGGTCCGGATGACGCCCGACATCGTCTACGACCAGCTGATCGGGGCCGGCTGCGCGCGGAAGCTGATCTTCTCCTGGGGCGGCAACCCCGGCGTCGGCTCGCTGCACCGCTTCCGCGACGCCATCCAGAACTCCTGGCCGGTGCCGCTGGAGATCGAGGAGCACAGCCACGCCGGCATGGCCAACCGCTACGCCGCCGGCGCCTCCGGGCTGCCCTTCGCCGTGCTGCGCGGCTACGCGGGCACCGACCTGCCGGCGCAGACCGACACCATCAAGATGATCGAGTGCCCCTTCACCGGCGAGCGGCTGGCCGCCGTCCCGGCGATCAACCCGGACGTCGGCATCATCCACGCGCAGCAGGCCGACCGGGCCGGCAACGTGCAGATGTGGGGCATCACCGGGGTGCAGAAGGAGACCGTGCTGGCCTCGAAGCGCTCCCTGGTCACCGTCGAGGAGATCGTCGACGAGCTGACCCCGCGCCCCGGCGCCGTGGTGCTGCCGCAGTGGGTGGTCACCGCCGTCGCGGAGGTGCCCGGCGGCGCCGCCCCGTCCTACGCGCAGGGCTACTACGAGCGCGACAACGCCTACTACCAGCAGTGGGACCCGATCGGACGGGACCGCGAGAAGTTCGAGAACTGGCTGGAGACCGAGGTCCTCAGCACCGAGAGGAGTGCCCGATGAGCTCCGCCGAATTCACCTCCGACGAGATGATGACCGTCGGCGCCGCACGCTCCCTGCGCGACGGCGCGGCGTGCTTCGTCGGCATCGGCCTCCCCAGCGCCGCCGCGAACCTGGCGCGCCGCACGCACGCCCCGAACCTGGTGCTGATCTACGAGTCGGGCACGCTCGGCGCCAAGCCCGACCGGCTGCCGCTGTCCATCGGCGACGGCGTGCTGGCCGACACCGCCGACTCCGTGATCGGCGTGCCGGAGATCTTCAACTACTGGCTGCAGCCCGGCCGCATCGACATCGGCTTCCTCGGCGGCGCGCAGGTGGACCGCTTCGGCAACATCAACACCACCGTGATCGGCGGTGACTACGCCAACCCGAAGGTCCGGCTGCCCGGCGCCGGTGGCGCGCCCGAGATCGCCGCGTCCTGCCGCGAGGTGCTCATCGTGATGCGGATGAGCCCGCGCAGCTTCGTGGAGAAGCTCGACTTCGTCACCTCCGTCGGCTACGGCACCGGCAAGGGCGACCGGGAGGAGCTCGGCCTGCGCGGCCGCGGCCCGGTCAAGGTGATCACCGACCTGGGCGTGCTGGAGCCGGACCCGGAGACCTGCGAGCTCACCCTCACCCAGCTCAGCCCCGGCGCGACGGTCGAGCAGGCCCGGGAAGCGGTGGGCTGGCAGCTGAAGGTCGTCGACGAGCCGACCGTGCTGCAGGCGCCGACCGAGACCGAGCTGACGGTGCTGCGGGAACTCAAGGCGACGATCGGCGGCGCGAAATGACCGACGTGCACGGCCCGGGACTGGCAGTCGTCCTGCCCGCCTGACAGCTTGGACGCAAGAGGAGCTGCGATGACCACACACGAGACCCGGTCGCCGGCCGGGCTGATCCTGCCGGAGTACGGCAGGGACGACCAGTCCCATCCGGCGCTGAACACCCCCGAGTACCGCTCGTCCGCGCTGCGCTACCCGAAGCAGCCGCTGCAGTACCTGCCCCAGTACCTCACCGAGATCACCGGGCCGCTGCTCGGGCAGGACCGCTGCGGCGAGCGCGACCACGACCTGACCGTGCAGCACGACGGCGAGCCGCTGGGCGAACGCATCATCGTCGGCGGCCGCGTGCTGGACTCCGGCGGCAAGCCCGTGCCGAACACGCTGGTGGAGATCTGGCAGGCCAACTCCGCGGGCCGCTACCGGCACCAGGGCGACCGGCACCCGGCGCCGCTGGACCCGAACTTCTCCGGCACCGGCCGGTGCATGACCGACGCCGACGGCAACTACGAGTTCATCACCATCAAGCCCGGCGCCTACCCGTGGCGCAACCACGACAACGCGTGGCGCCCGGCGCACATCCACTTCTCGCTGTTCGGGCAGGCGTTCACCCAGCGGCTGATCACCCAGATGTACTTCCCCGGCGATCCGCTGTTCCACCAGGACCCGATCTTCAACTCGGTGCGCGATGAGCAGGCCCGGGAGCGGATGATCTCCCGCTTCGACCTCGACACGACCGTGCCGGAGTGGGCGCTGAGCTACAAGTTCGACATCGTGCTGCGCGGCCCGGAAGGCTCGGTGTTCGAGGACGAGGAAGAGGAGGACGACGACTGATGGCTGCCCCCAAGCCTCCGGCCACCACGCCGTCGCAGACGATCGGCCCGTTCTACGCCCTGCGCGGCGGCATCCTCTGGGACGGCGGGCAGGAGGTCGTCGCCGCCGAGCACCCGGGCGCGTTCGTGCTGCACGGGCGGCTCACCGACGGCAACGGCGATCCCATCCCGGACGGCGTGGTCGAGATCTGGCAGGCCGACGAGCGCGGCCGGTTCGACCACCCCGACGACCCGCGCCCGGAGTCCTCGTCGTGGCAGGGCTTCGGCCGGTGCCCGACCGACGCCGACGGCGGGTTCTGGTTCCGCACCGTGAAGCCGGGCCCGCTGCCCACGCCGGACGGCGGGACCGAGGCGCCGCACCTCGACGTCACCGTGCTGGCCCGCGGCATGCTCAACCGGGTGGTCACCCGCGTCTACTTCCCGGACGAGGAGCAGGCCAACGCGGCCGACCCGGTGCTGTCTACAGTGGACCCGGCGCGCCGCGGCACACTGGTCGCGGCGGCCGATGACCGCGGCTACCGCTTCGACATCCGGATCCAGGGCGATGGCGAAACAGTCTTCTTCGCGGTCTGACGACCTGTTCGGGCCGATGTTCGGCACGCCGGCGGCGGCCGAGCGGACCAGCGGTTCCGCCTGGTTGCAGGCGATGCTGCGCTTCGAGGCGGCGTTGGCTTCGGCGCAGGCCGAGGCCGGGGTCATCCCGGTCCCGGCCGCCGAGGAGATCGCCCGGCACTGCCGGGCCGAGCTGTTCGACGTCGGCTCGATCGCCGAGCGCGCGGTGTCGTCGGCGACGCCGGTGATCGCGCTGGTGCGGGACCTGACCGCGCTGGTGGGCGCCGAGGCGAAGCCCCACGTGCACCGCGGTGCGACCAGCCAGGACGTGATCGACACCGCCGCCATACTGGTGGCGCGGGACGTCCTGGACCTGATCATCGCGGATCTGCGCGCCGCGGCGGGTGAATGCGCGAGGCTCGCCGAACGGCACCGGCACACCATGATGATCGGCCGCTCGCTGTTGCAGCAGGCCTTGCCGACGACGTTCGGCTGCCGCTGCGCCGGCTGGCTCACCGCGCTCGGCGAAGCCATCGCCGCGCTCAGCCGCATCCGGGACGAACGGCTGGCCGTCCAGCTCGGCGGCGCCGCCGGCACGCTCGCCTCGCTCGGCGCCGACGGCGTCCGGGTCGTCGGGCTGCTCGCCGCCGAACTCCGGTTGGCCGAACCCGTCGTGCCCTGGCACACCGACCGGACCCGCGTCGCCGAACTGGCGGGGGCGCTGGGCACCGCGGCCGGGGTGCTCGGCAAGATCGCCCTGGATGTCGAGCTGCACGCGCAGACCGAGGTCGGCGAGCTCGCCGAGGGCAAGGCGGGCGGGTCCTCCGCCATGCCGCACAAGCAGAATCCGGTGTCGGCGGTGCTGATCACCGCCGCGACCCGGCGGGTGCCCGGCCTGGTGGCGACCCTGCTGTCGGCGATGCCGCAGGAGTACGAGCGCGCCGCCGGGGCGTGGCAGTCCGAGTGGGAGCCGCTGACCGAACTGCTGCGCCTGGTCGCCGCGGCGGCCGCGCAGGCCCGGCGGCTGCTGGCGGAACTGCGCGTGCACCCCGAGAAGATGGCCGCCAACCTCGCCCTCACCGGTGGCCTGGTGATGGCCGAAAGCGCGGCCGGGGTGCTGATGGCCGGCCTCGGCCGCACCGAGGCGCAGGACCTCGTCGCCCGGCTGTGCCGCCGCGCGGTGCAGGAGGGCACGACGCTGCGCGCGGAACTGCTGGCCGATCCGCAGGTGCGGGCGGTGCTTTCGGACGCCGAGGTCGTCGCCGCCACCGAACCGGCCGACTACCTCGGCTCCGCCCCCGCCTTCATCGACCGCGCCCTGGCCGCACACGCCGAATTGGAGAACCCGTGAACGTGAACTACGAGCTGACCGGACCCGACGGCGCGCCGGTCGTCGTGCTGTCCAACTCGCTGGGCACCGACCTGACGCTGTGGGACGAGCAGGTTCCCGCGCTGGCGCAGGAATTCCAGGTGCTGCGCTACGACCAGCGCGGCCACGGCGGCACCGCAGGCAAGCCCGGGCCGTACACGCTCAAGCAGCTCGGCGGCGACGTGCTCGCGCTGCTGGACACCCTCGGCATCCGCCGGGCCCACTTCGCCGGGGTTTCGCTGGGCGGCATGACCGGCATGTGGCTGGCCGAGCACGCGCCGGAGCGCATCGACCGGCTCGCGCTGATCTGCACCTCCGCCGACCTGGGCCCCGCGTCGATGTGGCGGGACCGTGCGGCGCTGGTGCGGGAGAAGGGCACGCAGGCGATGGTCGAGCCGTCGCTGCCGAGGTGGTTCACCCCGGCCCTGGCCGAGCGGGCGGACATCGTCGAGAAGTTCGGCGGCATGCTCGCCGCGGCCGACGACGAGGGCTACGCGGGCTGCTGCGAGGCGATCGCCGGCATGGACCTGCTGCCGAAGCTGGGCGAGATCACCGCTCCGACGCTGGTGATCGCGGGCGCCGAGGACGCGGCCACTCCCCCGGCCCACGCGGAGCAGATCGCCGCGGCCGTCGCGGGCGCCCGTCTGGAGGTGCTTTCCCCGGCGGCGCACCTCGGCAACGCCGAACAGCCCGAGGCCGTCAACCGGCTGCTGCTGGACCACTTCACGAGGAGCCTGTGATGCCCGACCGCCTCGACGACGAAACCCGGCGCGACCAGGGGATGCAGGTGCGCCGGCAGGTCCTCGGCGACGAGCACGTGGACCGCGCGAACACCAAGATCACCCCGTTCACCGAGGGCTTCCAGGACTTCATCACCCGCTACGCGTGGGGCGAGCTGTGGAGCGGCGACGGCGTCGACCGGAAGACCCGCAGCATGCTGACGCTGGCGATCCTGGCGGCGGTGGGCTGCGAGGACGAGTTCGCGATGCACGTGAAGGCCGCCCGCCGCAACGGCGTCCCGCCGGAGCACATCCGCGAGGTGCTCATGCACGTCGCGATCTACGCCGGGGTGCCCCGCGCGAACAGCGCCTTCGCGATCGCCAATACGATCCTCGGCGACGAGCAGTCCGACTGAAGCAGGAGAAACGCCATGGAACCCGTGTCCGACACGAGCGGCGGTTACGTCCAGTCGCTGGCGCGCGGGCTCCTGGTGATCCGCGCGTTCAACGAGTCCAGCCCGGAGATGACGCTGTCGGAGGTCGCCCGCGCGACCGACCTGTCGCGCGCGGCGGCCCGCCGGTTCCTGCACACCCTGGTGCACCTCGGTTACGTGTGGACCGACGGCCGGGTCTTCGCGCTCACCCCGCGCGTGCTGGAGCTGGGCTTCGCCTACCTGTCCAGCGTGTCGCTGCCGGAGATCGCCCAGCCGCACCTGGAGCGGCTGGTGGCCGAGGTGCACGAGTCGGCGTCGGTGTCGGTGCTGGACGGCCCGGACATCGTCTACGTCGCCCGCGTCCCCACCTCGCGGATCATGACGGTGTCGATCAACATCGGCACCCGGTTCCCCGCCTACGCGACCTCGATGGGCCGGGTGCTGCTCGCCGACCTCGAGCCCGCCGACCTGGACGCCTACCTGTCCGAAGTGGACCTCGAGCCGCTGGGCCCGCACACGATCACGACCCCGGCGGCGTTCGAGGAGGAGCTGGCCCGCATCCGCGAGCAGGGCTGGGCGCTGGTGGACCAGGAGCTCGAAGCGGGCCTGCGCTCGATCGCGGCGCCGATCCGGGACCGGGCGAACAAGGTGGTGGCGGCGGTGAACATCTCCTCGCACGCCTCCCGCACCAGCCCGGAAGAAGCCCGCGAGAACCTCCTGCCGCCGCTGCAGGCGACGGCGGCCCGGATCAGCGCCGACCTCGCGGTCGCCCCGCAGTCCCGCGCGGTTTCGCGCTGACCCGATCTCGACCGGGGAGCCTGCCGACCACGAACCTGCGAGGTTGTGCGACACCGCCACCTGCGCCCTCGTCTTCCTGCAGTCCGACGTCTTGTCGTGGATGCTTCCACGGTGAACGGACGCGAATCGAGTGGAGTGATAGGTATGAGGGTGGCGTTGTTCGCTACCTGCCTCGGGGACGCGGTGTTCCCGGCGGCACCCAAAGCCACGGTGGAGGTCCTGGAGCGGCTCGGCTGCGAGGTCGAGTTCCCGGCCGCGCAGACCTGCTGCGGGCAGATGCACACCAACACCGGCTACCGCAAGCAGGCGGTCTCCTCCGTGCGGACCTTCGTGGACGCCTTCGCCGACTACGACGTCGTGGTCGCCCCGTCCGGGTCGTGCGTGGCGTCCGTTCGCCACCAGCACGCGATGGTCGCCGAGGGCGACAAGCGGCTCAGCCGCGCCGTCGCACGCATCGCTCCGCAGGTCCACGAGCTGTCGGAGTTCCTCGTCGACGTGCTCGGCGTGACCGACGTCGGGGCGTACTTCCCGCACCGGGTGACCTACCACCCCACCTGCCACTCCGCCCGGCTGCTGCGGGTCGGTGACAAGCCGCTGCGGCTGCTGCGCGCGGTCCGGTCGCTGGAGCTCGCCGAGCTCCCCGCCGCCGAGCAGTGCTGCGGGTTCGGCGGCACCTTCGCGCTGAAGAACCCGGACGTGTCGGTGGCGATGGGTGCGGACAAGGCGCGCCACGTCCGCGAGACCGATGCGGAGGTGCTCTGCGCCGGGGACTCCTCGTGCCTGATGCACATCGGCGGGCTGCTGTCCCGGCAGCGCTCCGGGATCCGGGTGATGCACCTGGCCGAGATCCTGGCCTCGACGGAAGGGATCGACCGGTGACCGGCACCTACCTGGGCATGCCGGCGTTCCCGCAGGCCGCGAAGCGGGAGCTGGCCAACTCGCAGCTGCGGCACAACCTGGCGAACGCGACCTCGACGATCCGGGACAAGCGCGCCGGCGTCGTCGGCGAGCTCGACGACTGGGCGCAGCTGCGCGAGGCCGGCGCGGCCATCAAGGCGCACACGCTGTCCAACCTGGACAACTACCTGGAGCAGTTCGAGGCGGCGGTGACCGCGACGGGCGGCACCGTGCACTGGGCGCGCGACGCCGCCGAGGCCAACCGGATCGTCGTGGACCTGGTGCGGGCCACCGGCGAGCGGGAGGTGGTCAAGGTCAAGTCGATGGCCACCCAGGAGATCGAGCTCAACGAAGCCCTCGAGGCCGCCGGGATCGACGCCTGGGAGACCGACCTCGCCGAGTTGATCGTCCAACTCGGACACGACACCCCGAGCCACATCCTGGTGCCCGCGATCCACCGCAACCGCGCCGAGATCCGCGAGATCTTCCAGCGCGAGATGGGCAAGGTCGGCGCGCCCGCGCCCGCGGACCTCACCGACGAGCCCGCCCGGCTGGCCGAGGCCGCGCGGCGGCACCTGCGGGAGAAGTTCCTGCGCGCCAAGGTCGCCGTCTCCGGCGCGAACTTCGCGGTGGCCGAGACGGGCACGCTGGTGGTCGTGGAGTCCGAGGGCAACGGCCGGATGTGCCTGACCCTTCCGGAGACCCTGATCAGCGTGGTCGGCATCGAGAAGCTGGTGCCGCGCTGGCAGGACCTGGAGGTGTTCCTGCAGCTGCTGCCGCGCTCCAGCACCGGCGAGCGGATGAACCCCTACACCTCGACCTGGACCGGCGTCACCGCCGGGGACGGGCCGCAGTCGTTCCACGTGGTGCTGCTGGACAACGGCCGCACCAACGCGCTCGCCGACGAGGTCGGCCGCCAGGCGCTGCGCTGCATCCGCTGCTCGGCCTGCCTGAACGTGTGCCCGGTGTACGAGCGCACCGGCGGCCACGCCTACGGCTCGGTGTACCCGGGCCCGATCGGCGCGGTGCTGATGCCGCAGCTGCGCGGGACGGCGTCCGAAGTGGACAAGTCGCTGCCGTACGCGTCCTCGTTGTGCGGCGCCTGCTACGACGTCTGCCCGGTCGCGATCAACATCCCCGACCTGCTGGTGCACCTGCGCGCCCGGGTCGTCGAGGAGCACGGCTGGCGGTCCAAGCCGATGGACGCCCTGATGGGCCTGGCGTCCTGGGTGTTCGGCGACTCGAAGCGGCTGGCCGCGGCCGAGAAGGTGGCGGCGCTGAGCCGCCGGGTCATCGGCCGCAAGGGCACCATCGGCCGGTTGCCCCCGCCGCTGTCCCGCTGGACCGATGCGCGGGACGCGCCGGCCCCGGCCGAGGAATCCTTCCGCTCCTGGTGGGAGCGCAACCGAGGAGGCGAATCGCGATGAGTGCGGGGATTTCGGCGCGCGAGGCGATCCTGGGCCGGGTGCGCTCGGCGCTGGTGCAGACCGAGCGGGTTCCGGCGTCGAGCATTCCGCGCGACTACCGCACCGAACGCCCGGCGGCGGATCTGGTGGGCCTGTTCCGCGAGCGGGTCGCGGACTACCGGGCGACGGTGGAGCGGGTAGAGCCGGCCGGGCTGCCCGCCGCGATCGTGGCCGCCGCGCGCGCCGCAGGTGCCCGCCGAGTACTCGCCCCAACTGGGGTACCACAACAGTGGTATGACGCGCTGAGCTCGGAGTTCGGGCGAGTGGACGACGGATCGGACATCGACACGACGAGACTGGAGCGCATCGACGCCGTGATCACCACGGCCGTGGTGGGCATCGCCGAGACGGGCACCATCGTGCTCGATCACGGCCCCGGTCAGGGGCGCCGGGCGGTGACGCTGGTGCCGGACGTGCACATCTGCGTCGTCGGGGAATCGCAGGTCGTGGACGACGTCCCGGCCGCGCTGCGCCGGCTGGACCCGACCCGGCCGATGACGTTCATTAGCGGCCCGTCCGCCACCAGCGACATCGAGCTCAACCGGGTCGAGGGCGTGCACGGCCCCCGGACCCTCCACGTCCTGGTCACCCCGGGCTGAGATCGCCTCCTGGACCGGCCGCACGACCGGGTGACGGCCGGTGCACACTGATCGTCGATCAGTGTGATTTGGAGGTCGACCATGGGGACCGGTGCGCGGGCGGATCTCGTCGAGCGGGCGGCGGCGCTCCGGCCGCTGCTGGAACAGCATCGGTCCGAAGGCGAACAGGAACGGCGGCTCGCGGACGAGTCGATCGCCGCACTCGACGAGGCGGGCCTGTTCCGCGCGTGGGTGCCTCGCCGGTTCGGCGGCCTGGAAACCGACCTTCGCACCATCATGGACGCCACCGCCGAGGTCACCCGGGGCGATGCCGCCGCGGGCTGGCTGGTGCTGATCCTCGGCTGCGGTGACTGGCTGACCGGTCTCTTCCCCGACCAGGCGCAGGAAGAGGTGTTCGGCGCCGACCCGGACACCAAGGTGTGCCAGGTGCTCACGCCGAAGGCGTCCGCCGAGCGCGTCGACGGGGGCTGGCAGGTCAGCGGCAGCTGGGCGCCGGCCTCCGGCTGCCTGCACTCCGGCTGGGCCATGCTCGGCATGTCGTTGCCCGCGCACGGCGACGAGCCGGCGGATGCCGCGTTCGGGCTGGTCCCGATGAGCGACCTGCGCGTCAAGGACACCTGGTTCACCCTCGGCATGCGCGGCACCGGCAGCAACCTGCTGATCGGCGAGAACGTGTTCGTCCCCGACCACCGGCTGCTGCGCCGGGGTCCGGCGACGCGGGGCGTGTTCACGCGCCGCCGCAACGATTCCCCGCGCTACCGCACCGCCGTGGTCCCGACGCTGGCGACGTTCCTGATCGCCCCGCTGCTGGGCATGGCCGAGGAGGCGCTGGAGCACGTGCTGTCGCAGGCCGGCCGCAAGGGCATCGCGTTCACCAGCTACCAGCGGCAGCGCGATTCGACCGCGTTCCAGCTGGCCGTGGCGGAGGCGTCGACGAAGATCGACGTCGCCCGGCTGATCGCGGACCGGTCGGCGGCGGTGGTCGACGGCCACGCGCTGTCCGGGACCCACCCGGGCTATCTGGAGCGCGCCCGGCTGCGGCAGCATTCCAGCCACGCGATCCAGCAGTGCCGCGAAGCCGTCGACGGGCTCGTCTCCGCCTACGGCGCGTCGGCGCTGTCCGAATCGGACCCGCTGCACGCGATCTTGCGCGACGTCCAGACCGCCGCCCGGCACGCGCTCGCACACCCGGCAAGCAACGCGGAGCTGTTCGGCCGCGCGCTACTCGACGTCGAGCCCAACATCACCGAGATGATCTGACGGCTGCCCTCCGGCCACACGATCCAGTGACAGCAGGAACCGTGTTCCGGGCATCCTGGTCGAAGCGGTGTCGTCGCCGATGAGGCGCCGGTCACGGCATTGCTGGTCCGAAGAAGGGAGCTTCGCGTGGCAGAGATCCGGGTCCGGCTGCGCGGTGGGCCGGAGGACGGCCACGAGGTCGCCGTTTCCGCTGACGTGTCGGGCAAACCGGTACCGCGCATCACGTTCCCCGCGCGGGCCCGCAACTCCCAGGCCGTGCCGCCGCTGCTGATCTACGAGCGCGGCAGGAGGCGACCGGACGGCATCTGGGAATTCGACTACGTCGGCGCGGAGACCTGACGCGCGGCGGTCTCCGCGGGAATCGACACTCCGGTTTCCGCCGAAATCACCGACTACGCCAGCCGGACCCCCTCGCGGGGCAGCCAGTAGCGGGTCAGCACCCGGAGGACGACGGCCACCTCGACGGACTTGATGCCCTCCAGCGCGGCCAGGTCGCCGGTGAGCAGGCCCGCGAGGTCGTCCTCGTCGCGGAACGCCCCGTGGTAGATCATCGAGGCCGTTCCGGCCACTGTGGACACGAAGCGCGCCGTGGGGTGGCGGCCCAGTTCGGCGGCGATGCCGGTGATCGAGCGCAGCTCGGTGGTCAGCGAGATCACCGCCTCCAGCGGGTAGCCGAGCACCGCCGGTTCGATCTCGACGCGCGGGAGCACGAGGCCGCGCTCCAGCAGGGACTGGGCGATGCGGTAGGCGGTGGACTGGCTCAGGTCGAGGCGGCGCGCGATGTCGGCCGCGCTGGCCCGGCCGTCCTCCTGCAGCGCCCGCGCCACCCGCCGCTCGTCCTCGCCGAGCTCCGCCTGGACGTCCTGCCGGACGGCCGGGTTCTCCGCGCGCAGCCGGGTTTCCTGCTCGGGCGTGAGCCGGTCCAGCTGCCAGGTCGCCGCCGAGGCGTAGGAGCGCAGCGCGATCTCGGTGTGGCTGGCGGCGACGCCGGGAATGCCGCCGACGCGCTCGGTGATCAGGTCCGCGTTGGCGGCGCGGTCGGCCGGTTGCAGGATGCAGTAGACGTCGGATCGCCCCGAGGTGATCGCCGCGAACTGCGTTTCCGGCAGTGCCGCGACCTCGCGGGCCACCTGCCCGGCCGCGCCGGGCAGCGCGGAGATCCACAGGTGCTGCGGGTGCGCGGGCTGCACCGACCAGTTCAGCTGGCTGATCACCTTCAGCAGCCGCGCCTCGACCAGCCGGGTCAGCCGCCGGCTGACGGTGCTGGCCGCCATGTCCAGGACATCGGCCAGCAGCCGCACACCGGCGCGCGGCGCGCGTTGCAGTGCCGCGACCAGGTCGAGGTCGGCGGTGTCCAGGGGCTCGGCCATACCGGTGATCGTACGGCGCGGTGCTCCCGCTCCCGGGACGTGCGGCGGTCGCGGCACGACGACCTCCCGTCGGACGAATCATCCCCACCCAAGGAACTACGACGAATGAATACATCGATCATACGCCGAGTGTTGACTGATTGTTCCATCGACACGTAGCGTTCCGGCCATCCTCGCCGGCGGCCGATCGCGCTCCGGCCCTCGCCCCAGGAGGTCGCAGCGTGCGTGGCACCGCCCGAACACCCAGCCGGTCCACCGGCGTGCTGGTCCGCTTCCTCTCGGGGATCGAACGCGCCGGCAACGTGCTGCCGCACCCGTTCTGGCTGTTCGGCATCCTCAGCGCGGTGCTGGCGGCGCTGAGCTGGGGACTGCACGTGCTCGGCGTCACCGCGATCTCCCCCGCCGACGGCAAGACCGTCGCGGTCCGCAGCCTGCTCTCCATCGACGGCGTCCGCACCGCGGTCTCCGGCGTGGTGGAGAACTTCGTGACGTTCCCACCGCTGGGCACCGCGCTGGTCACCATGATCGGCGTCGCGGTCGCCGACAAGGCGGGCCTGCTGACCACGATGCTGCGGGCCGCGGTGATCCGGGTGCCCCGGCGCTGGGTGACCTTCGCGCTGGCGTTCACCGGCATGATCGCGCACGTCGCCTCCGACGCCGCCTACATCGTGCTGATCCCGTTGGGCGCCATCGTCTTCCGCGCGGTCGGGCGCAGCCCCGTGCTGGGCATCGTGGTCGCGCTGGTGGCCATCTCGGCGGGCACCGACGCCAGCCCGCTGATCACGCCGACCGACGTCATCCTGTCCGGGCTGACCACCGCGGCCGCCGGGACGCTGGACCCGGCGTACGTCGTCAGCCCGGTGGCGAACTACTTCTTCTCCGCTGTCTCCTCGGTGCTGCTGTCCGCCGTGATCACCCTGGTGGTCGAGGGATTCCTGGCCAGGCGGGTGGAAACCGGCGAGGACGACGCCGATGTCGAGCACGACGCCACAGCCCTCGAACTCACCCCTCAGCAGCGCCGCGGCCTGCGCAACGCGGGCATCGCCGCGCTGGTCTACGTCGCGGCGCTGGTGGTCGCGACGCTCCCGACCGGCTCGCCGCTGCGCGGGGCGGACGGTTCGCTACTGGATTCGCCGCTGCTGTCGGGCATCGCGATCGTGCTGTCGCTGCTGTTCATGATCACCGGTGCCGCCTACGGCATCGCGGTCGGCGAGATCCGCCGCAGCCGGGACGTGCCAGACCTGATGACGCAGGGCCTGCGCGACATCGCGCCGATCCTGATGCTGTTCTTCGCCGTCTCGCAGTTCCTGGCCTACTTCAAGTGGACCAAGATCGGTGAGGTCACCGCGATCCACGGCGCGGCGCTGCTGAAGTCCCTCGGCGCGCACAGCCTGCTGATCTTCGTCGGCATCCTGGCGCTGGTCAGCCTGATCAACCTGGTGGTCACCAGCGGTTCGGCGCAGTGGGCGCTGGTCGCGCCGGTGTTCGTGCCGATGCTGATGCTGCTGGACATCCCGCCGGAGACGACCCAGGCGCTGTACCGCATCGCCGACTCCTGCACGAACGTGATCACCCCGATGAGCCCGTACTTCGTGATGGCGCTCGGATTCATCCAGCGCTACCGGCGGAACGCGGGCATCGGCACCCTCGCGTCGATGACCATCCCGCTGGCGTTCTCGATGCTCGTGGTCTGGACCCTGCTGTTCTTCGCCTGGTGGGCGCTGGGGATTCCGCTCGGCCCCGGCGCCCCCGTCCGCTAGGACGCTTCCCGCTGTCTCCGATCAAATGCCGAAAGGACTCTCGTGACCTCCCTGGTACTGCGCAACGCCCGGCTGCTGGACGTCGAAACCGGTGACTACCGGGAAGCCGACCTGGTCTGCGCCGATGGGCTGATCGCCGAGTCCGGTGGCCGCGCCACCGGCCCGGCCGGTGCGGCCGAGATCGACCTGCGCGGCGGGTACGTGCTGCCCGGGCTGATCGACGCCCACGTGCACGTCGCGGGCATCACCGCCGACACCACGGCGTTGCGCGGCTGGTCGCCGAGCTACATCGCGGCCGGGGCGGTGCGCAACATGGGCGCGATGCTGGACCGCGGGTTCACCACCGTCCGCGACGTCGGCGGCGCGGACTACGGGTTCGCCGCCGCGCAGGCCGACGGGCTGATCCGCGGGCCGCGGCTGATCTTCGGCGGGAAGGCGCTGAGCCAGACCGGCGGGCACGGCGACAAGCGCACCGCCGGGGTCCGCGTCTACGACGACCACCCGTTCTGCGGCGGCTCCAGCCGCATCGCCGACGGCGTCGACGGGGTGCGGCTGGCCGCGCGGGACGAGCTGCGCCGCGGCGCGCACCACATCAAGGTGATGGCCTCCGGCGGGGTCGCCTCCCCCACCGACCACATCGACTCGACGCAGTACTCCATGGACGAGCTGTGCGCGATCGTCGACGAGGCGAACGCGGCCGGCCGCTACGTGACCGTGCACGCCTACCCGCCGGCTGCGATCAACCGCGCGCTGGAGGCCGGGGTGCGGTGCGTCGAGCACGGGAACCTGCTGGACGACGAGGGAGTCCGGCTGCTCGTCGGCAACGGCGCCTTCCTGGTTCCGACGCTGGTGACGTACTGGGCGCTGCAACGGGAAGGCATGGACCACGGCCTGCCGAAGGGCAGTTGGGAGAAGGTCGCGCAGGTGCTCGAAGGCGGGCTCGGCGCGCTGGATCGCGCGGTGCGCGGTGGCGTGAACATCGCCTTCGGCACCGACCTGCTCGGCGGCATGCAGCCCTACCAGAGCGAGGAGTTCCGCATCCGCGCCGAGGTGCAGCGGCCGCTGGACATCATCCGCTCCGCGACGACGGTGGCCGCCGACCTGGTGCGGATGCCCGGACGGATCGGCACCCTCTCCCCCGGCGCCCACGCCGACCTGATCGTCCTGGACACCGATCCGCTGGCGGACATCGCGGCCCTGACCAAGCCGCTGCGCATGGTCGTCCAGGCGGGCGAGATCGTCCACCAGCCCTGATCAGGGCGTCAGCTCGCGGGGCGCCACATCGGGTAGAGGCTGGGGCCGCCGGGGAGGACGATCGGGTCGCCGTGGTCCTGGAAGCCCAGGCGCAGGTAGAGGTTCCGGCTCCGGGCGCTGCTGGCCTCCAGGTACGACGGCATCCCCTCCGCGTCCCACCGGCGGAGGGCGCCGCGGAGCTCCCGGCCACCGACGCCGGTGCCCTGCACCGCCGGGTCGACGCCGATCAGGGCCAGGTACTCGTGGGGGTCGCGCGGGTGCCGTTCCGCGCTCAGGGCGCCGAACTCCCGGAACCGGTGCGCCCGGTCCCCGGCCAGGTCGAGCAGGCGCTGGGAGCCCGCGTCGTCGAGCATGCTCGGCGGCCCGGTGCGCGCCGCGAGCCAGACCTGCACCGCGAGGCCGTCCGCGCCGCTGATCACCCGCCCGGCCGCGCCGGCCTGCGCGAGGACCATGACGAACCACTCGCGGTACACGCGGTGCCGGTGCTCCGGGTCCGGCAGCAGCCACCGGGCGAACGCGTCGTCGGCGAAGGCCCGCAGCAGCGTGCGCACCCGGACGTCCTCAGTGGACATCAGCGGGCTCCGCGTCGGACTGGACGGTGGTGGCGCGGGCACCCATCCCGATCCGCGCGTAAGCCTCCGGTCGGAACCGCTTCAGCGCCGCGCCCCAGCCCGCGCCGAGCGCCAGCACGACCACGAAGCCCAGCGGCAGCGCCCACGCGGCCGGATCGCCGTCGGGCACGCCGAGCACGGTGCCGAACGACGTCACCGTCAGGACCAGCACCACCGCGAGCACCGCGGCAGCCAGCGCCGGCGCGATCGCGGTCCGCCACCGGCCGTGCCCGTGGTCTCGTTCGCGGATGAAGTAGCCGACGACGGCGATCGACGTCAGCAGCACCAGCGTCAGGACGCCGAGCGCGCCCACCGAGGCACCCCAGAAGAACAGGTAGGTGATCGGGTCCACCCCGGTGACCGCCACCAGCGCCACCACGACGGCCACGATCACGGTGGTGGTCAGCGAGCCCGCCGCCGGGGCCGAGGTGCGGGAACTGGTCGTCCCCCACCAGCGCAGGCCGACGCCTTCCCGGCCCAGCGCGAAGAAGTACCGGGCGCAGACGTGGTGGAACGACAGCGTCGCGGCGAACAGGCTCGTCACGTACAGCGCCGAGCCGATGGTCACCAGCACGCCCGGCAGCCGCTGCCCGGCGAGCACGAAGAGCAGTTCCGTGGAATGGGTCTCGGCCTGCGAGACGATGGCGTCCGGCCCGGTGGCGACCGTCATCGCCCAGGTCGACAGCGAGTAGAGGCCGCCGATGACGACCAGCGAGATGTAGGTCGCGTAGATCACCGTGCGCTGGTTCTTCGCCTCCTCGGCGAGCACCGTGGAGTTCTCGAACCCGATGAAACCGGTGAAGGCGATCACCAGGATCACCCCGGCCGCGCTGGTCATCAGCTGGGCCGGGTTGAGGGTGTCCAGCACGACGCCGGCGTCCGACGGCGCGGACACGAACGCCGCGTCGTAGACCAGGATGATCGCCACCTCGGCGAGCAGCAGCACGCCCAGCACCCGCCCGTTGACGTCGATGCGCAGCACTCCGAGCACCGCGATCAGTGCCAGGCCGGCGGCCGAGAGCACCCACCACGACACCTCGCCGCCGCTGATCTGCCGCACGAAGGCGGCCGCGCCGACGCCGAAACCGCCGAGCAGGCTGGCCAGGATCATCAGGTAGGAGACGAGCGCGAGGCCGCCGGCCGCGGTGCCGGCCACCCGGCCGAGTCCCTTGGCCACGTAGGCGTAGAACGCGCCAGCGTTCTCCACGTGCTGCGACATCGTGACGTAGCCGATCGCGAACAGCCCGAGGATCAGCGCGATCACCAGGTAGCCCAGCGGGATCCCGGTCACCCCGGACACCGCGAACCCGCTGACCGCACCGCCGCCGACCACCGTTTCCGGGGCCGCTGCGGCGACGGTGAAGAACACGATCGACGTCACGCCCAGCCGGGCGCGGGCCAGGGCTGCGGAGACTTTGGACGGTGGCAACGCTCGCTCCTCTGTGCTCTCAGTGCCTCGGGATGATCGCGGACTGGCCACGGGCGGCGCCCACCTCGCTGACCAGGGTCCGCAGCGGGCCCGGGATTCGCGGCTCCCAGGACTCCATCCGGTACTCGCCCTGCCTGGTGACGTGCTTGGCGAGCCGGATCTGGCGCAGCACGCCGGTTTCCCGCAGCAGCAGCGCCAGGGTGATCTCGGCGAGCCGGGCGGGTATGGTGATCATGCCGCTGCCGCTGGCCGTTTCGGCGCCGGTGAACAGCGTTTCCAGGTCCACCTCCGGGTTGCGCACGCTGTCGTCGGCGGGCCTCCAGGCGGCGGCCGACCCGCCGCGCCAGCCGCCGGACACCGGCACCTCCCGGAGCACGTCGGTGATGGTCAGCCGGGCTCGCACCTTCTCGGTGGCGGTCTGGCTCAGGTACTCCAGCCACGTCCGCACGTCGTGGCCGGTCTCCTCGCGGATCTCCCGCAGGATCGCCCAGGACAGGAAGTCCGGGCAGCGGCCCTTGCCGCTGGGCCGGACGCTGGGCGTCACCGAGACCTCTTCTTCCAGGATCAGCTCGGCCAGCAGCCCGCCGGCGCAGCCGAGCGCCACCAGCGAGCCGTCGACCCTGGGCGAAAGGCGCTGTTCCCCGGTGTGCGCGGCCAGGAAGAACCGGTCCGCCACGCGCAGCGGGATGCGCGCGGGCTCCTGCCCGGAAACCGTCAACGCCCACCCCCGACCGAAGTGCCGATCAACACGCGGTCGCTCCCGTCCTACGCAGCGGCCTACCAGTCAATCCCCCGAGTTCGGACCGTGTCCGAGCCAGCGCACAGAGTAACGTACGTGAAGCATTGTTCAAGATAGCCGTCCAGCACGGCGCCGACCGACGCGCCCGCGCGGGAATCGGCGCTCGTCCCGCGGCGTTGACTTCGACTTAACTCGAAGTTTCAGGATGGTGCTCGACCGCGTTGGACCGCTTGAAGAGGGACTGCGAACATGACGGTGACATGGGAGACGATGCGCTCCTTCGCCAGTGACGAATCCGTGACCCGGCAACGCCTCTCGCCCGGGCTGGCCCGGCGCATCTTCCGCTACGCCCTGCCCTACACCCGGGACATCATGCCCTTCCTGGCGCTGGTGGCGTTCGCCGCGGTGCTCGGCATCGTCAACCCGCTGCTGTTCAAGGCGATCATCGACGACGGGATCGTGCCGCGGAACATGGGCGTGATCGTCTGGTTGGCGGTGGCCGTCGCCGGCGTCGCGCTCCTGGAGGCCGCGACGTCGCTGCTGCAGCGCTGGTACTCCGCGCGGCTCGGAGAGGGGCTGATCTACGACCTGCGCTCGGAAGTCTTCGACCACGTGCAGCGGATGCCGGTGGCGTTCTTCGTGCGGGCGCAGACCGGGGCGCTGGTCAGCCGGCTCAACAACGACGTCATCGGCGCGCAACGAGCCCTGACCAGCACGCTGTCGTCGGTGGTGTCCAACGTGCTGAGCCTGGTGCTGGTGCTGGCCACCATGTTCACCCTGTCCTGGCAGATCACCCTGATCGCGCTGGCGATGCTGCCGCTGTTCCTGCTGCCGGTGCGGTGGATCGGGCGGCGGCTGCAGCGGGTCACCCGGGAGCAGATGAAGGTGGACGCCGAGATGAGCTCGCTGATGACCGAGCGCTTCGGCGTCGCCGGGGCGATGCTGGCCAAGCTCTACGGCCGCGCCGACGAGGAGTCCGAGCGGTTCTCGCGGCGGGCGGCGCGGGTGCGCGACATGGGCGTGGTGTCGGCGATGTACAGCCGGGTGTTCTTCGTCGCGCTGACGCTGCTGGCGTCGCTGGCCACCGCGGTGGTCTACGGGCTCGGCGGCGGGCTGGTGCTCACCGGGGCCTTCGAACTGGGCACCCTGGTGGCGCTGGCAACGCTGCTCAGCCGCCTGTACGGGCCGCTGACCGCGCTGTCCAACGTGCACGTCGACGTGATGACCGCGCTGGTCAGCTTCGACCGCGTCTTCGAGGTGCTGGACCTGCGACCGATGATCCAGGAGAAGCCGGACGCGAAGCCGCTGCCCGCCGGGGCGGCCGACGTCGAGTTCGACGCGGTGTCGTTCCGCTACCCGGCGTCCAGCGAGGTTTCGCTGGCGTCGCTGGAATCGGTGGCGCGGCAGGACAACGCGCCCGCGCACGACGTGCTGCACGACATCTCGTTCCGCGCCGCGCCGGGCCAGACGATCGCGCTGGTCGGCCACTCCGGCGCGGGCAAGACGACCATCACCAACCTGGCCGGGCGGCTCTACGACGCGGATTCCGGGGCGGTGCGCATCGGCGGCGTGGACGTCCGCGACGCGACGCTGGCCTCGCTGTACTCGACGGTCGGCGTGGTCACCCAGGACTCGCACCTGTTCCACGACTCGATCCGCGCCAACCTCACCTTCGCCCGCCCCGACGCGACCGACGAGGAGCTGACCGAGGCCCTGCGGACGGCGCAGCTCGGGCACCTCGTCGCGTCGCTGCCGGACGGGCTGGACACGGTGGTCGGCGACCGCGGCTACCGGCTCTCCGGTGGCGAGAAGCAGCGGCTGGCGATCGCCCGGCTGCTGCTGAAGGCGCCGCCGATCGTCGTGCTGGACGAGGCGACCGCGCACCTGGACTCGGAATCCGAGGCGGCGGTGCAGCAGGCGCTGAAGACCGCGCTGTCCGGGCGAACGGCGCTGGTCATCGCGCACCGGCTGGCCACGATCCGGGAAGCGGACCGGATCCTGGTGGTCTCCGGCGGGCGCATCGCGGAGCAGGGCACGCACGCCGAGTTGCTGGCCCGCGGCGGCCTGTACACCGAGCTCTACCGCACCCAGTTCGCCCAGCAGGACGACACCGACGAGGCGGCGTGAGGTTCTTCAGTCCCGCTGCGGCGGCGCGGTGGTGAGGTTCCCCTCGGGGTCCAGGTGCGCGAGCATGGCGGCGCAGAGCTCGTCGAGCTGGCGCACCTGGGCGTCGGAGAGGCCGTCGAACATCAGGTCGCGGACCTTCTCCACATGTCCGGGGGCCGAGGCGACGAGCTTCTCGTAGCCGGCTTCGGTGAGCTCCGCGACGTTGCCTCGCCCGTCGGAGCACGCGCGCTGCCGCCGCACCCAGCCCTGCTGCTCCAGGCGGGCGACCACGTGCGACACCCGGGACGGCGAGGCGTTGGACCGGGCCGCGAGCTCGCTCATCCGCAGAGCGCGGTCCGGGTGCTCGCTGAGCATCGCCAGCACCCAGTAGCCGAAGTGGGTCAGGCCGGCGTCCCGTTGCAGCTGGTTGTCCAGCGCGGCCGGGACGACGGTCATCAGGGCGGCGAACTTCCGCCAGGCGCACTGCTGGGTGTCGGTCAGCCATCGGGTTTCGGTCACCCGATCAGCATACCCGGACAATATTTGAACATTCAAATACCATATGTGATCAGCGACGGAGCGATCCGGCGACGGCCGTGGTGCGCTCAGCTCACCGCCGGGCCAGCAGGTCCTCGGCCGGGAGCGCGTTGATCACGCGGTCGGCGGGCACCTCGCACTCCTCGGCCCGTGCGCATCCGTAGGCCAGCCAGTCCAGCTGGCCCGGGGCGTGCGCGTCGGAGTCGATGCTGAACGCGCAGCCGATGTCGCGGGCGAGCCGGATCAGCTCGCGCGGCGGGTCCAGCCGGTCCGGCCGGGAGTTGATCTCGACCGCGACGCCGTTGTCCCGGCACGCCTCGAACACCGCCAGCGCGTCGAAAGTGGACTGCGGCCTCTTCTTGCCGCCGATCAGCCGCCCGGTGCAGTGGCCGAGCACGTCCACGTGCGGGTTGGCCACCGCCGCGCACATCCGCCGCGTCATGTCCGGCGCGGCCATCCGCAGGTCGGAGTGCACGCTGGCCACCACGACGTCCAGCTCGGCGAGCAGGTCCTCGTCCTGGTCCAGCGCGCCGGCCGACAGGATGTCGACCTCGATGCCGGTGAGGATGCGGAACGGCGCGAGGCGCTCGTTCAGCCCGGCGACCACCTCCAGCTGCTCGCGCAGCCGGTCGGCGGACAGGCCGCGGGCCACGGTCAGCCGGGGCGAGTGGTCGGTGAGCACCATCCACTCGTGGCCGAGCTCCCGGGCGGTGATGGCCATCTCGGCGATCGGGCTGCCGCCATCGGACCAGTCGGAATGGGTGTGGCAGTCGCCGCGCAGCGCCGCGCGCAGCCGCTGCCCGTGCTCCGGAACGTCCACTTCGGACCGCAGGCGCGCCAGGTAGTCCGGGGTCTCGCCGCGGTGCGCAGCCTCGATGACGGCGGCGGTGGTCTTGCCGATGCCCTCCAGGGCGGTCAGCCGCCCGGACGCCACCCGCTGGTCCAGGTCCGGGAGGTCGTCCACGACCGCGGCGGCGCGCCGGAACGCCCGCACCCGGTAGGTCGGCGCGCCCTCGCGCTCCAGCCAGAACGCGATTTCGCGCAATGCCCGTGTCGCATCCACGCCGTCCTTGGTAGCCGTTGCCGGGCCGGAGCGCCACCGGCGATTCGCCCCGGGGTCTTGGCCGCGGGCGGGCCGCGGCGTTAGATGGCGACCGGAACGGTTCTCCGAGAAGCGCGAGGTGCAGATTGCAGCAGTACGAAGTGGCGGTCCTGCCCGGTGACGGGATCGGCAACGAGGTCATGCCGGAAGCGTTGCGGGTGCTCGAGGTGATCGGCGCGAAGTACGGGGTGCGGTTCGACTTCCGGCACTTCGACTGGAGCTGCGAGACCTACCGCAGCACCGGCCGCATGATGCCCGCCGACGGGCTGGACCGGCTGCGCGACCACGACTCGATCCTGCTCGGCGCGGTCGGCTGGCCCGGCGTGCCCGACCACATCTCGCTGTGGGGGCTGCTGCTGCCGATCCGCCGCGAGTTCGACCAGTACGTCAACCTGCGCCCGGTGCGGCTGCTGCCGGGCGTGACGCCGCCGGTGCGCGACAAGGAGCCCGGCGACATCGACTTCTGGGTGGTCCGGGAGAACACCGAGGGCGAGTACTCCCAGCTCGGCGGGCGGCAGGGCGAGGGCACCCCGAACGAGATGGTGCTGCAGACCGCCGCGTTCACCAGGCGCGGCACCGACCGAATCATGCGCTACGCCTTCGAACTGGCCCGCAAGCTCGGCAAGCCGCACGTCACCTCGGCGACGAAGTCCAACGGCATCTACTACTCGATGCCGTACTGGGACGAGCGGTTCGCGGCCATCTCCGCCGAGTACCCGGACATCACCGTCGACCAGGACCACATCGACATCCTGTGCGCGCGGTTCGTGATGACGCCGGAGCGCTTCGACGTGGTGGTCGCCAGCAACCTCTTCGGCGACATCCTCTCCGACCTCGGGCCCGGCGTGACCGGCACGATCGGGGTCGCACCGTCGGGGAACATCAACCCGGAGCGCGACTACCCGTCGACGTTCGAGCCGGTGCACGGCTCGGCGCCGGACATCGCGGGCCGGGGCATCGCCAACCCGATCGGCCAGATCTGGTCCGCGGCGATGATGCTGGACCACCTCGGCCTGCCGGAGGCCGGGGCCGACGTGGTCCGCGCGATCGAGCAGGTCCTGACCGACGCGTCGGCGCCGCGCACCCCGGACCTCGGCGGCAAGGCCACCACCGAGGACCTCGGCAAGGCCGTCGCGACCGCCGTGCAGGGCTGACCGGCCGGCGCCGGTTTCGCGAGAGATCGACGGTCAGCCGGTCCTCGCGAAACCGCGCCTGGCGGTCATCGTGCGGCGTCGGTGATCCGGGCCGCGATGGCCAGCAAGAGGTCTTCGCGCCCGGGCCGGCAGGCCAGCTGGACGCCGACCGGGAGGTCGCCGATGGTGCCGGCCGGGACCGACACCGCCGGGATGCCCGCCACGTTCCACGTCTTGGTCAGCGACACCAGGGCGCCGCGGACCGTCGCGGCGGCGCCGTCGATGTCGATCTCGCGCTGACCGATGGCGGGCGCGACCACGCAGGTCGTCGGCAGCGCCAGCAGGTCGACGTGGGTGAGCAGGCCGTCGATCTCGGCGCGCCACCGGTCGCGGGCCGCGACCGCCCGCACGTGCTGCCAGCCGGCGGTCTTCGCGGCTTCTTCCAGCCGTTCCAGGACGTCCGGCGTGAACAGCTGCGGGTTCTGCGCCACCCGTTCGGCGTGGATCGCGTACGCCTCGCTGTACTGGATGCCCGCGAAGGCCTTGTGCAGGACGGCCGGATCGCTCAGCTCGACGTCGCGCACCTCCAGGCCGTCGAGGTCCAGGGCGGCGCGGGCGGTCCGCGCGACGACCGGATCGGTCGGGTGCAGCGTGCCCGGGTCGATCCAGCCGATGCTCGCGGTCTCCCCCGCTTCGCGGCTGACGGTGTTGCGCAGCCCGGCCAGCACCCGGTAGCCGGTCCGGCAGTCCTGCGGGGTCCTGGCCAGCACGCCGACGTGGTCCAGCGACTGCGACAGCGGGAACACGCCGTCGGTCGGGATCGCGTTGAACGCCGGTTTGAAACCCACCACCCCGCACATCGCCGCCGGGATGCGCACCGAGCCGCCGGTGTCGGTGCCCAGCGCCAGCGGCACCATCCCGGCCGCGACCGCGGCCCCGCTGCCGCCGCTGGACCCGCCCGTGACCCGGCTCGGGTCGTGCGGGTTGCGGGACGGCCCCTGGTGCGAGCTGTCACCGCTGGCCCCGAACGCGAACTCGTGCGTCGTGGTCTTGCCGACCAGCACCGCGCCGCCGTCGCGCAGCCGCTGCACGCACTCGGCGTCCGATGTGGACACGTTCGCCGCGAAGTGCGCCGATCCCATGGTCGCGGGCAGGCCGGCGACGTCGATGATGTCCTTCACCGCCACCGGGATCCCGTGCAGCGGCCCCCGGTCGACGCCTTCGGCCAGCTCGGCGTCGGCCTTCTCGGCGGCCTTCAGCGCGCCGTCGCGGTCGACGGTCACGAAGGCGTTGAGCTCGCCGTCGAGCTCTCCGATGGACGCCAAGGCGGCACGGGCCAGTTCGACCGCGGTCACCTCGCCGCCGCGCAGTGCTTCGGCGAGCCCGCCGATCGTGCGGTCGGCGAAGAAGCCCGCTGGGCGTTGCTGGGTCAACGCGGCTGCACCCCTCTTCCCGGCGTCCGGTGAACGATCATCCTGCGCCGCGGCGGCGATTCAGTCAACGTTTCAACCAAACGATCACCGGGCGCCGACGAGCAGCTCCGCCTCCCAGAGGTCGAGGTAGGGGCCGGGGACCGCCACCAGTTCGTCGTGCGGGCCGCGTTGCACGATACGGCCGCGATCCAGGACGAGCACCTCGTCGAACTCCGGCAGGCAGGCCAGCCGGTGCGTGACGACGACGGTCGTGCGGCCGGATCGCGCGCGCAGGACACCGGCGAGCAGTTCGTCGGCCAGCCGGGTCTCCAGGGATTCGCCCGGTTCGTCCAAGAGCAGCACGGGCGGGTCGGCCAGCAGCGCCCGGGCCAGCAGCAGGCGCTGCCGTTGGCCGCCCGAGATGTCCTGGCCGCTCTCGCCGACGAGCGTGTCGAACCCCGCAGGCAGGCTGCGGATCCAGCTGAGCAGTCCGGCCTGCGCCGAGGCGCGCGCCAGCTGCTCATCGGTGGCATCCGGCGCGGCCAGCCGCAGGTTCTCCCGGATGGTGGTGTCGAAGACGTGCGCGTCCTGGGTCACCGCACGGGTTTCCGGGCGCTCGACCCGCCCGGTCGACGGCTCGACCAGCCCGGTCATGACGCCGAGCGCGGTGCTCTTGCCCGCCCCGCTGGCGCCGACGATCGCGACCGTCCGGCCCGGCTCGATGACCAGGTCGATGCCGCTCAGCGCCGGAGCCGCGTAGTGCACCGACACGTCGTGGAGGGCGAGCCTTCCCGCGTTCGCCTGCGGATCCGGCTTCGGCGCGACGGTCACCAGCTCGGCGACCCGCCGCAACGCCGGACGGTGTTCGGCGTACTTGCGCGCGGCTTCGATGAGCGGCAGAACCGGCTCGAATGCCGCCAGCGCCAGGAATCCCACCACCGCGGCCGTGACCTGCTGACGGCCGTCGACCAGCGCGAGCCACGTCGCGCCCACCGCGGTCAGGCCCTGGACCGCGATCCCGGCCGCGGTCAGAAAGCCGGCCGCCCGGGCGGAAGCCCGCTCTCGGCGGGCGATCCGCGCCATGTGCTCCCCGGCTCGGGCCGTCGCCCCGGCGGTGGCGTTGAACGCGGCCAATTCCCTTGCGCCGTCGACGAGATCCGCACTGGCCACCGCGAGCAGCGCACGATCCTCCGCTGCCGCAGCCAGATTCCTGCCCGTCATCGGCAGCGCGAGCAGCGGCAACGCCACACCAGCCAGCAGCAGGCCCGCGACCAGCACCGACCCGGCCGCCGGGGCGACCGCGAGGCACACCAGCGCCGACGACGCGCCCACGACGAGCGCTATCGCCGCCGGTGACAGGCAGCGCAGCAGCAACTCCTGCACGCTGTCCACGTCGGCGATCAGGCGCGCCAGTGCGTCACCGTCGCGCATCGGCGGTCGCCCGAGCCTCGACCGGAACACCTTCGGCCGGAGCTCGGCGACCACGCGCAGCGCGGCGTCGTGCCCGGCGAGCCGCTCCAGGTAGCGGAACGTGCCGCGCGCCAGCGCGCAGGCTCGGACGCCGACGATCGCCAGGCTCAGCGCGGACAGTGCGGGCTGTTCCGCGGCGCGGGTGATCAGCCAGGCCGCCAACGCCATCAGGCCCACGGCGCTGAGTTCGGCAACCATTCCGCACGCCACCGCGGCGAGCAGCCGCGGCGCGCGGACGAGCCGCAGCATCGCGATCACGCCGCCACCTCCGCCGGGGATTCGACGACGCCGCCGCGAATCCGGATGACCCGGTCGGCCGTCGCGAGCAGGGCGGGGCGGTGCGCGACCACGATGGCCGTGCGGCCGCTGAGCACCGTCGCCGCCGATGCCGCCAAGGCCGATTCGCTGTGCAGGTCCAGCCGCGCCGTGGGCTCGTCCAGCAGCACGATCGGCGCGTCCTTCAGGTAGGCGCGGGCGACGGCGATGCGTTGCCGCTGCCCCGCCGACAGGTCCGCCCCGCGCTCGCCCAGCCGGGACCGGTAGCCCTCCGGGCGCCGTTCGACGAACTCCGCGGCGTGCGCGGCGCGGGCCGCCTCGCGCACTTGCTCCATCGATGCCTCCGGTGCGCCGAGGCGGATGTTGTCGGCCACGGTCGCGGCGAACAGGTGCGGGTGCTGCGGCACCCATGCCACCCCGCGTCGCCACCGGTCGATGTCGAGATCCCGCAGGTCGACGCCGTCGACGAGGATCCGCCCGCTCTCCGGCGCCACGAAGCCCAGCAGCAGGTGGAGCACCGTGGACTTGCCCGCGCCGCTGGGCCCGACCAGCGCGACCCGCTCCCCCGGGCGGACCACGAACGAAACCCGGTCCAGCACCGGGGTTTCCTGGCCGGGGAAGCGGACCGTCACCTCGTCGAACCTGATCTCGCCCGCCGTCGCGGGGCACCGGCCGCCCGGCGCACCCGTTGGGCGGTCGAGGATCTCGAACGCCTCCTCGACCACGGCCATCCCCTCGGCCCCGGCGTGGAACCGGGTGCCCAGCGCGCGCAGCGGGATCAGCGCCTCCGGCGTCAGCAGCAGCACCAGCAGGGCGGTTTCGAGGTGGAGGCCGCCGGCGAGCAGGCGCAGGCCGATCGGCACCGCCACCAGCGCGATCGCCAGCGAGCACACGACTTCCAGCACGAAGCCGGACAGGAACGCCACGCGCAGCGCTCCCATCGTCGCCCGTCGGTGCTCATCTGCCATCCGCCCGATCACCGCCGCCTGGTGCTCGGCCCGTCGGAAGACCCGCAGGGTCGTCAGCCCGGCCAGGACGTCCCGGAAGTGCCCGCCCAACCGCCGGAGGTGCGCCCACTGGTGACGGGTGACGTCGCGGGTGCGCAGCCCGATCACCGCGCCGAACAACGGGATCAGCGGCATGGTCACGGCGACGATCAGCGCCGAGGACCAGTCCGCGAAGCCCAGCCGCACCAGCACCAGCGGCGGCACCGACGCCGCCACCACCAACTGCGGGACCACGCCGGTGAGCAGGGGATCCACTGCGTCGAGCCCCCTGGTGACGAGCGTGGTGAACGATCCGCTCGACCGCTGCGAGCCCGCGCGGGCCAGCAAGTCGCGGCGCACCGCCGCCGTCGCGTCCGCCGCGGCGCGCTGGATCAGCGCACCACCGGCCCACGCGGCGCAGGCCCGCAGCGCGACCGCGCCCGCCAGCCACGGCAGGTAGCCGGGGTCGAGCCGGGCGATGGCGCGGGCCAGCAGATCGGCTTGCGCGATGATCAGCGCGCCTTGCGCCAGCGCCAGGCAGGCCAGGGCGATCAGGACGGATCGGGGCAGCAGGCCCAGCAGTCGCTCGTTCACAGGTACGACGGCCTTTCCACCCGGCCCCGGCACACCCACCACGAGTAGGCCTGCGCGGCGATCAGCAGCGGCGTGATCACCAGCATCGCCGGGAGCAGCAGGCCCAGCGTGCCGGGATCGGCGACGTTGTCCAGCAGCGGTAGCCGGATTCCCACCACCAGGCACAGCACCACCATCGCCGCCGACGTCAGCGCGAACGCCCGCCGCTCGTCGCCGCGCCCGAACAACGCCCTCGCCCGCTGGTGCAGCGGCCCGGACAGCCGAAGCGCGGCGAAGGCCAGCCCGTGCACCGCGAACACCGCCGCGATCGCGACCGCCGCCAGCACCGCGCTGGGCCCAGTGGCCACGGCGTGGATCTGGCCCGCCAGCAGGCCCGCGAACATCCAGCCCCAGCTGAGCGCGACCGCCCAGCTGCCGCCGGTGATCGTCGCGTCGCAGATCGCCCACCAGGCCCGGGCATCCGCCCGGCCGCGCAGCCACAGCCCCATGTCGCGCAGGATCCAGCCGCACAGCAGCAGCACCACCGCCGGGAACAGGCCGCTGAGCAGTTCTCCTTCCAGTTCGGGGAAATTGCCGACGAGGACGCCGGCGGTGGCCACCAGCCAGACCTCGTTGCCGAGGAAGAACGGGGCGATGGCGGCGATCACCAGGCGGCGTTGCGCCGCGTCCCGGCCCAGCACCGGCAGCAGCATGCCCACCCCGATGTCCGCACCGCCCAACAAGAAGTAGCCGAGGGCGAAAACGCCCAGCGCCACGACGGCCAGCAATTCCACAGCGGTCTCCTCACAGCGACGCGGTGATCGGGGTCGGGCAGGTTCCGGCCTCCGGGCGGCCCAGGGCGACCTGGTCGGGCGCGCGACCGGCCTGGCGCAGCAGCAGCACCCAGTTCACCACCAGCAGGAGTCCGAAGAGGACGGTGAAGGCCACCAGCGATGCCCGCATCGCCGCCGGTGACACGTCGGAGACCGCGTCCCGGGTGAGCAGGACGCCGTTGATCACCCACGGCTGGCGGCCCATCTCGCGGAACACCCAGCCGGCGAGCATCGCGACGTAGGGCAGCGGGATCGCCGCCACCAGCAGCAGGTGCCACGGCCGGAACCGCCGGACCACCGGCCGGAACAGGGCCAGCAGCGCGCTCGGGAACAGCAGCAGGAACATGAACCCGAACGCCGCCATCATCGCCGAACCGCCGGCGCTCACCCACGCCTCCGGCGGCACGTAGTCACCGGCACCGAAGCGGGCGACCCGCTCCGCCTGCAACCGGGCGATCTCCGCCTGCCGGCCGCCCCACACCGCGAGCTTCATCGGCTGGTAGTCACCGAGCACGTCGAACTGGATCCCGCCCGCGGTCGCGGTCGCGAACAACGCCGGAAGCGCGGTGAACACCCCGATCCGCAGCGACTTGGTGAACAGGTCCGCCTCCGGGTCGCGGCGGAACAGGCGGTAGGCGCTGATCCCGGCGACGAAGAAGCCTGCCGTGACGAGCGCTCCGCCGAGGATGTGCCAGAACGCCGCGATCGACGCCGGGTTCGTCAGCACCGCCCAGGAATCGGCCAGCCGCAGCTCGTCGCCGACCCGCTCGTAGCCCACCGGGTTCTGCAGGAATCCGTTGGAGACCATGATCCAGTAGGCCGAGGCGTACGCGGTGATCGTGACGCCCCAGATCAGCCCGAGGTGCACCCAGCGGTTCAGCCGGCCCCAGCCGAAGATCCACAGCCCGAGGAACGTCGACTCGACGAAGAACGCGACCAGCGTCTCCATCGCCAGCGACGCGCCGAAGACGTTGCCGGCCTGGTGCGTCAGCCCGCTCCAGGCCAGGCCGAACTGGAACTCCATCACCAGCCCGGTGACGATGCCGACGGCGTAGTTGATCACGTACAGCTGGCCCCAGAACCGGGTCATCCGCTGGTGCACCGGATTCCGGGACAGCGTGGCCCTGGTCTGGATGCACGCCACCAGCGTCGCCAGTCCGATGGTCAGGGCGACGAACAGGAAGTGGCCGCCTGCGGTCAGGGCGAACTGCAGGCGCGCCAGGTCGAGGGTCTCGGGATTCACGCCGACAACACTGGCCGCGAGGTGCACCCCGGGTCGTCATTCCTGAGCGGACACTTCGGCTACCACGGCGGTTGCACCCTAGGGGCGATCCCTTACGCCTGGAGTTGCGCTACTCCAGCCAGCTCGGCGTGATCAACGCGGATTCGTAGGCGAAGACCACCAGCTGCGCCCGGTCGCGCGCGGCCAGCTTGCTCATGATCCGGCTCACGTGCGTCTTCGCCGTTGCCGGGCTGAGCACCAGCCGCGCGGCGATCTCGTCGTTGGACAGGCCGCGCGCCACCAGCGTCAGCACCTCGCGCTCCCGGTCGGTGAGCGAGTTCAGCCGGGGGTGTGGCGCCGGCCGGTCGGCGCGGTCGGCGAACTCCGCGATCAGCCGCCGGGTGATGGCCGGGGCGAGCAGCGCGTCGCCGCGGGCCACCACCCGTACCGCGTGGATCAGCTCGGTCGGCTCGGTGTCCTTGACCAGGAAGCCGCTGGCCCCGGCGCGCAACGCGGCGTAGACGTAGTCGTCCAGGTCGAAGGTGGTCAGGATGATCACCTTCACCACCGCCAGCTTCGGGTCGGCGGCGATCCGGCGGGTCGCCTCCAGCCCGTCCAGGTCCGGCATCCGGATGTCCATCAGCACCACGTCGGGCCACAGCTCCGCGGCGCGGCGCACCGCCTCGGCGCCGTCGGGCGCCTCCGCCACGATCTCGATGTCGTCCTCGCTGCCCAGGATCGACCGGAATCCGGCGCGCACCAGCGTCTGGTCGTCGGCCAGCAGCACCCGGATCACGTGGCGTTCCTCCAAGGCAGGCGAGCGTGCACCCGGAAACCGCCGGCCGGGCGCCGCCCGGCCGAGAATTCCCCGCCGAGCGCCTGCACGCGTTCTTCCATCCCCCGGATCCCGTTGCCCCGGTGGGTGTTCCGGTCCGCTGCGCCGGCTCCGTCGTCGTCGATCTCCACCCGCACATCATGATCGGAATACCGGATCCGCACGCAAGCCGTGCGCGCGTCGGCGTGTCGGGTCACGTTCGTCAGCGCTTCCTGCACGATCCGGTAGCCGGCGAGGTCGACCTCCGGCGGCAGCGGCCGGACCGGCCCGGCGAGTTCGGTGCGCACCGCCAGCCCGGTGACCCCGGCCTGCTCGACCAGCGCGTCGATCCGGGCCAGGCTCGGGGCGGGCGCGGTCGGTGCCGCCTCGTCGACCTGGCGCAGCACGCCGAGCGTGGCCCGCAGGTCGCGCAGCGCGTCCTTGCTGGCCTGCTTGATGGACACCAGCGCCGGTTCCGCCTGGCCCGGATCGGCGTCGAGGCGGTGCAGCGCGGCCCCGGCCTGCACGTTGATCAGCGAGATGTGGTGGCCGAGCACGTCGTGCAGCTCCCGCGCGATCCGCAACCGCTCGTCGCTGGCGCGCCGGCGCGCTTCCTCGTCCTTCTCCCGTTCGGCGGCCAGCATCCGCTGCTCGGCCTCGCGCAGATAGGCGCGCCGGTTGTGGACCAGGCCACCGATCGCGACCGCCGCGACCAGCCACCCGGCCAGCAGGTACGCCGAAGTGTTGTCGAGGTGCCGCCGACCGGAGCCCATCTCGCCGTAGCCGACCAGGAGCATCGCCGCGACGGCGAGGACCGCCGCCACCGCGGTGCGCCCTTCAGCCGCCACCGTGAACAGCGCGACGGCGAACGCCAGCACCAGCGGCCCGTCGAAGGTGCTCAGCGGGTAGTAGAAACCGCACGCCACCAGCGTGAACAGCGCGACCGGCACCGGGAACCGGCGGCGGAGGAGCAGGGCGGCGCAGGCGGCGGCGATCAGCAGGCCGTCCAGCAGGTGGAAGTCGGCGAACGTGGTGGGGAACCGCAGCAGCCCGGAACCCACGACCATCGCCGCGACCACCAGCGCGAGCGCCGCATCGGCGGCCCGGCCGTGCAGGGGCCATCGCCGGGAGTCCGTCATACCCGGGAGAATAGGCGCGCTCCGGTGCGCGTCAGCACGCCACGGGCGACGATCTCCAGCACGACCAGGATCGCCACCGACTCCACCGCCAGCAGCGCCACCAGCACGTACAGCTGGATGATCCCGGCCTGGACGGGGCTCGCGCCGCCGAGCAGCATCCCGACGAACGCGCCCGGCAGCGTCACGGTGCCCACGGTGCGGGTCTGGTCCAGCGCGGGCACCAGGGCGCTGCCGGCCACCGGCCGAACGATCTCCAGCCGCGCCGCGCGATCCACGAGTCCCAGCGCCAGCGCGGCCTCCACCTCGCCGCGCCGCTGCTGCAGCTCGTCCAGCAGCCGCCGCCCGGCCAGCGCGGTCGCCACCAGCGCGCCGCCGATCAGCTGCCCCACCAGCGGGATCAGCACCAGCCCGGTCAGCGGGACCGCGCCGGTGACGACGAGCAACAGCACCGCCGGGGCGACGCCGGCGGCGATCGGCAGCGCCGCCCACAGCCACGTGCGGTCGCCGGTGATCCGCCGCCCGGCGGTGTGCGCGGCGATCGCGAACATCAGCACTATGAACAGCGCCGCCAGGGCGGTCCACCGGACGATGTAGGCGATCAGCAGCGATACGACGAGCAGCTGCACGGCGCCGCGCAGGCCGGCGAACAGCACGTCGCGGTATCGCGCCAGCCCGCCCAGGCCGGCGACCGCCGCGGCGGTGACCAGCAGCAACGCGATGGCCACGCCGAGCGCCGGCGTGACCGGGATGGATCCGGAGAGCACTGTCCGACTCTATGCCGCCGGGCCCGCTCCGCCCGCCTGGCTCCGGCCGTCCTGGAGCTCCACGGGTTCGGTGATCACATCGACCAGCGCGCCGTTGCGGGTGACCGTGATCTGCAGCGGCCGGCCGATGGCCTCCGCGAACATCAGCCGTTGCAGGCCCTGCGCGTCGCGCACCGGGCTGCCGCCCGCGGTCAGCACCAGGTCGCCGCGGTGCAGCCCGGCCCGGGCCGCCGGGCTCTGCCGCACCACGTCGACCACCCGCAGTCCGGTGTTCTGCCCGGTGCGCTCGGCCAGGTCGTCCGGCAGCGGCGCCGGGATGGTCACCAGGCCGAGGAAGGCTCGGCGGACCCGGCCGTCCCGGACCAGCGAGTCGACGATGCGCCGGGTGGTGGCGTTGATCGGGATCGCCAGGCCCAGGCCGACCCCGGCGACCGCGGTGCTCACGCCCACCACGAGGCCCCGCGCGTCCGCCAGCGCGCCGCCGGAGTTGCCGGGGTTGAGGGCGGCGTCGGTCTGGATCACGTCCTCGATGATCCGGGCCGCGTTCCCGCTGCGCACGGGCAGCGACCGGCCCAGCCCGCTGACCACGCCGGCGGTGACCGATCCGGCCAGCCCGAGCGGATTGCCCACGGCGACGACGAGCTGCCCGACCACCAGCCGGTCGCTGTCGCCGAGCTGGACCGGCGGCGGTGTTCCCCCGGTCGCCCGGACCACGGCCAGGTCGGAGAGCGGATCCGTGCCGACCACGGTGAACGGGGCGCTGGTGCCGTCGGCGAAGCGCGCGGTGCCGCCGCCGGCCCGGCCGATGACGTGCGCGTTGGTCAGCATGAAGCCGTCGGCGGTGAACACCACCGCCGATCCGGCGGCCTCGCCCCATTCGCCGGACGAGTGCAGGCTCGCCACGCTGGGCGTGATCGCCGCCGCGACGGCGGCCACCGTCCGCGAGTAGACGTCCAGTTCGTCGAACCGATCCTCCGAAGCCATCGCGGGCCTCCAACCGGAATCTCGTGGTTCTTCCGGAACGCCGGGCGGCCCGCGGGAATTCCGGGTCAGGGCGAGGGTGCGCGCGCCGCGGTGATCGCGCTCAGCGCGGCGACCACGGTGATCATCCCGAGCGTCAGCACCGTCACCTGCGCGTCCGGCCCGGTTCCGGTCACCCCGGCCAGCACCGACTTCACTCCGATGAACACCAGCACCACCGCGAGCCCTGCCGAGGCGTCCGGGATCCGGTCGACCAGGCCGGCGACCAGGCGGAACAGCCGGTGGAAGCCGAGCAGGGAGAACATGCCGGCGCAGAACGCCAGGTACGCCCCGCCGGTCTCCGCCGCCGACACCGAGAACAGCGCGAGAACAGCGGCCGCCAGCACCGCCGCGGCCGGTGCGGCCCCGGGCCTGCCCAGCACGGCTGGGAGCGTCGCCGCGTCATCGTGGCGGAAGACCGGCCACGCGGCCGCGAGCACGCAGGCGCCGAACAGCGCGGAGATCCAGGCGTTGGCGGAGGCGCCCGGGATGCCGAACGCGATGAGCCCGAACCGGGCCAGCGCGGAAACGGCCACGCCGAGGACCACGACTCGGTGCCGGTCCCGCGCCCCGCTGGTGATCAGCACGAACACCACCAGCGCGTCAACCGTCACCGCCAGCGAACTGCCCCACCCGGCGAAGAACGCCCCGGCGCTCCGGGCATCGTCGACGGCGAGCACCGCAGCGCCGAACAGCGCGGCGAGCAGGAGGTAGCCGCCGACGGCGAGTGCGTCGGCGCGCGGCGACGGTTCGGGCCGCGCACGCCAGCCCGAGGCCAGATCGCGGGCTATCAGCGCGAGCAGGATTCCCGCCGTCGCGAACCACAACAACGCAGGCACGTGCATGAGCGCCTCCGGCTGGGAGGATCGCTGGTCCCCCGCGGGCCGTTGTTCGGCCCAGCACCAGTGGTTCTAGTCCCGCCGCGCACGCCATGTCCAGCGGCACCAGGCCGTTCCATCCGTTCGGCCCAGCGATCCGTCCCCTGTGGACGATCACGTCCGACGGGGCTTCGCCGCGGGTTCCGGAGCGACGCATACTGTATGCTAAAGCCATCGGGCAAAACACCCGCCGCCGACCGCAAGCGCACCGATCGACCAGGACCGCCGGGCGGACCTGGCCCAGCCCCGGAGTTGACCGCATGTCGCTGACCTCGAAACTGCCGCAGGGCATCGCCGCGCGCCAGGTCGCGCGCCCGGTCCCGCTCCGGGAAACCGTCTACGAAGCCATCCTGGAACTCATCATCACCGGCGAGCTCAAGCCCGGCCAGCACCTGGTCGAGAAGGAACTCGCCGAGCTGCTCGGCGTTTCCCGGCAGCCGGTGCGCGAAGCGCTGCAATGGCTGAAGAAGGACGAATGGGTCGACCTGCGGCCGGGCTACGGCGCGTTCGTGCACAGCCCGACCCCGGAAGAGGCCGACCAGCTGCTGAGCGTCCGCACGCTGCTGGAGGCCGAGTCCGCCCGGCTGGCGGCGCTGAACTCGACCAAGGAGGGCGTGGCCGGCCTCAAGCAGGTCTACAAGCGCGGCGTCCAGGCCCTCAAGGCCGACGACGTCGACGAGGTGGTCGCGGCCAACGCCGAACTGCACCACCTGATCACCGAGATGTCCGGCAACAAGATCCTCAAGGAGATCGCGGCCCAGGTGGCCCGCCGGGTCCGCTGGTACCACACGCCGGTGGCCAAGTCCCGGGGCAAGAAGTCCTGGGACGAGCACTCGGCCCTGATCGACGCGATCAGCAAGGGCGAGGCCGACCGGGCGGCCCGGCTGATGCGCGAGCACACCGAGCACACCCGCGAGACCTACCTGGCGCAGAACTCCGAGGGCTGAGTCGGCGTGACCGCTTCGGCGAACTTGACCGCGCGGCAGGTGGCTTCGCTGGTCGCGGATGCGTTGGTGCTGCGCGGCCCGCTCGCGGTGCGCCCGATCGACGAGGGCGGGGAGCACCTGTCGTGGTCGGTGGGCGAACGGCACGTGGCGCGGTTCGCCGCGGACGCCGGATCGACGCGCCGGCAGCGCCGCGAGCTCGCGGTCCGCGACCTGCTCCGCGACCGCATCGGCGTGGCGCTGCCCCGCTCGGCGGCCGCCGGCGAATGGGCACCCGGCCTGGCGTTCACAGTGGACGAACGCCTGCCCGGAACCTCCGCGGAGGCGCAGCCGGTGTCCGTGGCGGGTGAACGGGACCTGGCGGTGATGCTGTCCGGGCTACGGGCGGTGCCCATCGCCACCGCCGCCGAGCTGGGCGTCCCGACCGCTGCCGAGCGCAATTTCCCCGAGCTGGTGCGCGAAGCGGGGGCAGCCGCCGACCGGCTCGCGGCGCAGGACCACCTGCGGGCGGATTGCGCCCCGGAGCGGCTGGCCCTGCCGGTCGGCCCGTCGCAGGCGCAGGTCCTGCTGCATGCCGATCTGAAGGGTGAGCACCTGCTCGTCGATGAATCCGGCGCGATTTCCGGCGTGCTGGACTGGACGGACGCCGAAACAGGCGATCCGGCAACGGATGTCGCCGGGCTCGTCATCTCGGTCGGCGCACCCGCCGCCGCCCGCGTCGCCGAGCGAGCGGGGTATGGCGAGGACATCATCGTCAGAGGACTCGTGCTCGCCCGCTGCGACACCGCCATCCTGCTCGACGACCGGCTCAACGGCGACGACGACAGCCCCGAGGCGCTGCTGCGCGACCAGCTCGCCCGTGCCTGGCGTCCGACTCCGCTCGACGACGGTCACCGCGCGCGCTCCGGGTCGCGGTAGCCACCCGGAGCGCACATCAGGATTGCGGCCGGCGGCCGAAGTACACCGTTTTCGCCGTCAGCAGGAACAGGTCCTGCCGCCGGTCGATGCCCGCCGGATCGGCCGGGTCCAGCAACCTGTCCAACGTGGCCACGTCCTCGGGGTCCAGGACCTCGGCGAAAGCCCCGCGCTGGCGCTCCAGCAACCGGCGCACGAACCGTCGCGGCCCGTCGGCCAGGGGCGCCGGGCGGTCGACGAGGAAGGTCTTGCTGCGCGCGTCGGTCAGGCCCGCCGCGCGCAGCATGCCGGGCCAGTCCTCCAGCACCCGCACCGATCCGGGCCGCTCGGCCCGCATCTGGGCGAACCGGTCCGCCGTGACCGCGTCCAGCCGGGTCTGCAGGCCGGGACGCCCGAAGCCGAGGTCGCGCGGCAGCCAGCGCTCCGGCAGCCCGCCCTCGACGATGGTCAGCACGCCGCCGGGCGCGAGCAGCCGGGCCAGCCGGTCCAGCGCGGCCTGCTGATCGCCGACGTGGTGCACGACCTGCCCCGACCACACCAGGTCAGCCGGTTCCAGGCCGTCCAGGCCCGCCGGGAACTCGGCCACCCGCGTGCGCACCTCGACGCCGGACCGCTCGGCCCGCCGCTCAGCGCGCGCCAGCAGTTCCGGTGTCCCATCCACGGCCGTGACCTCGGCTTTCGGGAAGGCCGCCGCCAGCAGGCAGGCCGCCACCCCTGGACCGCTGCCGATGTCCAGGATCCGTTGCGGCGCAAGGTGTTCCAGTTCCCCGATGGCCTGCCGCACGTACGGTCCGTGCGTCTCGCCCTCCTGCTCCAGCAGGTCGGCCATCGCCGCCCAGTCGATGTCCTTCACCGCGCCACCTCCAGCAGATCCGCTTCCACCAGGTCCGCGTTCACCGCGATCGCGGCCTTCCCGCCGGCCGCCGCCGCGTTCACCACCTGGGCCCGCGGGTCCACCACGTTGCCGACGGCCCACACCCCCGGCACGCTGGTCAGCCCGCCCTGATCGACCCGCACCCAGCCGTCGTCGCCGCGCTCGCAGCCCAGCCCGGTCAGCAACGCGTCGTTGGGCACGAACCGGGGCGGCACGAACAACACGGTCAGCGCCTCGACGGTCCCGTCCGCCAGCCGCACTCCGCGCAGCTCGTCGCCCGCCACCTCTAGGCCGCCGACCGCGCCGTCGACGATCCGGACGCCGCGCGCGATCAGCTTCGCGCGGCTGTCGTCGTCCAGGGTCTCGGCGAAGAACACCACGTCGTCGGACCACTGCCGCACCAGCAGGGCCTGGTGCACGGCCGCCTGCTGCCAGCCGAGCACGCCGAACCGCTGGTCCCGGACCTCCCAGGCGTGGCAGTACGGGCAGTGCAGCACGTCCTGCCCCCAGCGTTCCCGCAGGCCGGGGACCTCCGGGAGCTCGTCGCGCAGTCCGGTGGCCACGATCAACCGACGCGCCCGCACCACGCGATCGGCCAGCTCGACGCCGAACTCCCCGCCGTCGCGCCGCACCGCGCGCACCTCGCCGGCCTCGACGCGGCCGCCGTAGCTCTCGACCTCCGCTCGACCGGTGGCCAGCAGTTCCGCCGGCGGCGTGCCGTCCCGCGAGATGAATCCGTGCACCTGGTGCGCCGGCGCGTTGCGCGGTTCGCCGGAGTCGATCACGAGCACCCGGCGACGGGCCCGCGCAAGCACGAGCGCGGCGTTCAACCCGGCGGCGCCACCGCCGATGACCAGTACGTCTACCGTTTCCGACCTCATGGCACCCACCATGCGCCTGGCCCGGCGAACTTGACAAACCTTGTTGCTGTTTCTGCAATAAGGACATGGAAGACGTCCTCGCCGCCGTCGGACCGCGGCTCAAACGCATCCGCCAGGAGCGCAACTGCACCCTCGCGGCGCTGTCGGAGACGACCGGGATCTCGATCAGCGTGCTGTCCCGGCTGGAGTCCGGACAGAGAAAGCCCAGCCTGGAGCTGCTGCTGCCGATCGCCAACGCCCACCAGGTGCCGCTGGACGAGCTCGTCGGCGCCCCGCCGGTCGGCGATCCCCGGGTGCGGTTGAAGCCGATCCGGCAGCACGACATGACGGTGGTGCCGCTCACCCAGCACCCCGGCGGGCTGCAGGCCTTCAAAATGGTCATCGGCGCCGACCGCAGCGACCCCGACCCGCGGACGCACGAGGGCTACGAGTGGCTGTACGTGCTCAACGGCAAGCTGCGGCTGGTGCTCGCCGACCACGACGTCGTGCTCAAGGCCGGCGAGGCGGCCGAGTTCGACACGCGGCTGCCGCACTGGTTCGGCAGCACCGGGGAGGCGCCGGTGGAGATCCTCAGCCTGTTCGGGCCGCAGGGCGAGCGGATGCACACCCGCGCGAAGCCCCGCGACAAGTAGCGGACCCGGTCACGGCTCGCCCTTGCGCTCCCGGTTCTGCACGTGCTGCCAGCCGAACCGGCCCTTGATGCACAGGTTGCCGTGGCCGACCGAGCTGTCGTGCGGCGAGGTGACCCGGACTATCTCGTTGTCCTGCGTGTGCAGCGTGAGGTTGCAGCCGACACCGCAGTACGTGCACACCGTCGTGGTCTGCTGCTGCCGCGACTCGTCCCAGGTTCCGTCGCCGCGCATGTCGAACTCCGTCTTGAAGCTCAACGCGCCGGTCGGGCAGACCTCGATGCAGTTCCCGCAGTAGACGCAGGCGGATTCCGGCAGCGGCCGGGCGAACTCGGTGGAGATCCGCGCGTCGAAGCCGCGCCCGGCGACGGCGATGGCGAAGGTGTTCTGCCACTGCTGCCCGCAGGCGTCCACGCACTTGTAGCAGAGGATGCACTTGCCGTAGTCGCGGACGTAGAGGTCGTTGTCGACCTTCGCGTCCTGCCGCACCGTCGCGGCCGCGCTGCCGTCTGGCTCCTCGTGCTCTCCCGGCCGGCGTTCGTCGTGGTCGTCGGCGGGCGGTTCGGGCGGGCCGAACCGCTCCGGCCGCGCGCCGCACTCGGCCATCCACTCGCCGACCTGCGGCGTGGTCGACAGATCCGCCGAGGACGCCAGCAGTTCCAGCACCACCTTGCGGCTGCGCCGGGTGCGCTCGGAGTCGGTGCGCACCACCATGCCGGGCGCGACCTGCCGCGAGCACGACGGCACCAGCGTGCGCGAGCCCTCGACCTCCACCATGCAGACCCGGCAGGCGTTGCGGGGTTGCAGCGTGTCTCCCCAGCACAGCGTGGGGATCGAGATGCCCAGCGCCGTGCACGCGTCCAGGATCGTCGAGCCCTCCGGCACGCTGACGGTGCGACCGTCCAAAGTGAACTCGACCAGGCGGCGCGGGAGCCCGATGTCGACGGCGGTCATGCCGCACCTCCCCCGGCATCCGCCCGGGCGGCGGTGAAATCGTCACTCATGCGATCCTCCAGCTGCGAACGCGCCGAGTTGCTCCACTGCGGACTCCACCGCGTTCCAGGCCGTCTGCCCGAGCCCGCAGATGGACGAATCCCGCATCACCTGGCCGACTTCGCGCAGCAGCGCGAGGTCGTCCGCGCAGTCGCCGCGGCCCCGCGCGAGCCACCGCAACGCCTCCTCCTGCCGCACCGTCCCGACCCGGCACGGCACGCACTGCCCGCACGACTCGTCGCGGAAGAACGCGGCGATGCGCAGCAACAACGCGGGCAGGTCGACGGTGTCGTCGAAGACCAGCACCACCCCGGAACCCAGCGTGGTACCGGCCTCCCGCACGGCTTCCAGGCTCAACGGCAGGTCCAGCCGGTCGGGCCCGACGAACCCGCCCGCCGCGCCGCCGAGCAGCACCGCGCGCAGCCGCCGCCCGTCGCGCACTCCGCCGGCCAGCTCCAGCAGTTCCCGCAGGGTCGTGCCGAACGCGGCCTCGTAGACACCAGGCCGCCGCACGCTGCCGGAGAGGCAGAACAGCCGCGTCCCGGTCGACTGCTCGGTGCCGGTGCGCGCGTACTCCGCTCCGCCGCCGGTCAGGATCAGCGGCACGTTGATCAGCGTCTCGACGTTGTTGACCACGGTCGGCTTGCCGAACAGGCCGCGCTCCACCGGGAACGGCGGCTTGCTGCGCGGCTCGCCTCGGTAGCCCTCGATCGAGTTGAAGATCGCGGTCTCCTCGCCGCAGATGTAGGCGCCCGCGCCGCGGCGCAGCTCGATGTCGAAGTCGAAGCCGTCCCGGCCGAGGATGCCGCGACCGAGCAGGCCGCGCTCGCGGGCCTGGGCGATCGCGTTCCGCAGGCGGCGGGTGGCCCGCGGATACTCGCCGCGGATGTAGAGGTAGCCACGGGCGCAGCCGGTGGCGAAGCCGGCGATGGTCATCGCCTCGATCACGGCGAACGGGTCGCCCTCCATGACCACCCGGTCCTTGAAGGTGCCCGGCTCGCTCTCGTCGGCGTTGCACACCAGGTAGTGCGGCCGCACCGGCTGGCCCGCCGTGGCCTCCCACTTGCGGCCGGTCGGGAACGCCGCGCCGCCCCGCCCGGTCAGCCGCGCCTCGGTGAGCTGCCGGATCACCTCGGCCCCGCCGATGTCCAGGGCTCTCCGGAGCGCCTCGTAACCGCCGTGCGCCCGGTAGTCGTCGAGGCTTTCCGGGTCGACCACGCCGATCCGGCGCAGCAGGCGCAGCTGCGGATCGCCGGCCTGCGGCACCGAGTCCCGCACCGGCGGCTCGCGATCACCGTCGACCGGACCGGCCCCCGCGAGATCCACGGTGGACTTTCCGGTCGCCGGGGCGACCAGTTGCGCGCGGGCCGGGTCACCCGCTTGGAACGCCAGCGCGGCCGGAGCGCGTTCGCACACGCCGAGGCACGGGCTGCGCAGCCACATCACGCCGTCGTGATCCTTGCCCGCCGCACCCAGCGAAGCCTCCAGCGCCGCGCACACCTGCGCCGATCCGCTCGCCATGCAGGCCAGGTCGTCGCAGACGTGCACCACCCGCGGCGGGCGCGGACCCAGCGCGAACAGCGCGTAGAAGCTGGCCACGCCATAGGCATCGGCAGGCGGGATGGCCAGCCGCTCGCAGATGTGGTTCAACGCGCCCGTGCTGATCCAGCCCACCCGGTCGTTGACCGCGTGCAATGCGGGCAGCAGCTGATCCCGGCCCGCCGGCGGGCCATGCCCGTTGCCTCCGGGCGGGCCGAGCAGCGCGTCCACCGCCGCGCGCTCGGCATCCGTCGGTGCGGCGTTGAGCAGCTTCAGATCCACAGCGCCTCCTGGTGGGCTCCGGCCGACAGCTTGTCGACGCGGATCGCCGAGGCCTTGTACTCGGCGGTGCCCGCCACCGGGTCGGTGGCCTCGATGGTGATCAGGTTGACGTCCACCTCGTCCGGGAAGTGGAACGTCATGAACGCCAGGCCCGGCCGGAGCCCGGCGTCCAGCCGGACCGGCGCGACGATCGAGCCGCGGCGCGAGGAGATCTGCACCCGCTCCCCCTCTGCCACGCCCAAAGCCCCGGCGTCGGCCGGGCACAGGTCGAGGGTTTCGCCGCGCCGCATCGGCGAGTTGAAGCCCTGCGACTGCACCCCGGTGTTGTAGGAGTCCAGCCGGCGGCCGGTCGTCAGCCGCAGCGGGTACTCCTCGCTGAGCTCGTCGACCGGCGGGCTGTGCCGCACCGGCGCGAACACCGCGGGCTCGCCGCGCGCGACCGGATCGTCCGCCCACAGCCTGCTGTGCAGGTAGGTCGGTTCCAGCGAATCCTCGGAGAAGCAGGGCCACTGGATGCCGCCGAGCTCCGCGAGCCGCTCGTAGGACATGCCGTGGTGCATCGGCGAGAGCGCCCGCACCTCCTCCCACACCTGCTCTGCGGTGTCGAAGTGCCAGTCGTGGCCGAGGCGCCGCGCGATCTCGCAGATGATGTCGATGTCGTTGCGCGCCCCGCCGGGCGGATCCAGCGCCTTGCGCACCCGCTGCACCCGCCGCTCGCTGTTGGTGAAGGTGCCGTCCGTCTCGCACCAGGCCGCCGAGGCGGGCAGCACGACGTGCGCCTGCTGCGCGGTCTTGGTGAGGAAGATGTCCTGCACCACCAGGTGTTCCAGGTTCCGCATCCGCTTGAGGGTGCGGCCGGAGTCGGCCTCGGACTGCACCGGGTTCTCGCCGATCGCGTACACCGCGGTGAGGTCGCCGCGGTCCATCGCCTCGAACATCTGCGTCAGGTGCCAGCCGTAGCGCGGCGGGATGCTCGATCCCCAGGCCGCGTCGAACCGCTCGCGGACCTCGGGCGAGAGGATGTCCTGGAAGCCGGGCAGCCGGTTGGGGATCGCGCCCATGTCGCCGCCGCCCTGCACGTTGTTCTGGCCGCGCAACGGGTTCAGGCCGCTGCCGTAGCGGCCGACGTGCCCGGTCAGCAGGGACAGGTTGATCAGCGCCAGCACGTTGTCGGTGCCGTTGTGGTGCTCGGTGATGCCCAGCGTCCAGCACAGCTGGGCGCGGTCGGCGCGCGCGTAGGCGTGGGCGAGTTCCTCGATGAGCTCGGCGGGCACTCCCGTTTCCAGCGCCGCGACTTCCGGCGTCCACTGCCGCACTTCGGCGGCGTAGGCGTCGAAGCCGCCGGTGGCGCGGTCGATGAAGGAGCGGTTGACCAGCCCGGACGCGATGATCTCCCGGCCGATCGCGTGCGCCAGCGCGATGTCGGTGCCGACGTGCAGCTGCAGCCACCGGTGCGCCCACTTGGCGGTGCTCGTGCGCCGCGGGTCCACCACGTACAGCTTGGCGCCGCGGTTGACGGCTTTGAGCACGTGGTGGAAGAAGATCGGGTGCGCCTCGCGGGCGTTGGAGCCCCACAGCACGATCAGGTCGGCGTCCTCGATCTCCTGGTAGGACGACGTGCCGCCGCCGCTGCCGAAGACCTGGGCCAGGCCCGCCACGCTCGGCGCGTGGCAGGTCCGGTTGCAGGAGTCGACGTTGTTGGTGCCGATCACGGCGCGCGCGAACTTCTGCGCCACGTAGTTCATCTCGTTGGTGGCGCGGGCGCAGGAGAAGACGCCGAAGGCGTCCGGCCCGCGCTCCTCGACGGTGCGCGCGATTCCCCCGGCGGCCCGGTCGAGCGCTTCCTCCCACGACGCGGGCCGCAGGTCGCCGCCGTCGCGCACCAGGGGCTCGGTCAGCCTCGTGTACCCCATTCCTGCCGCCTCCTCGATACCGAAGGTCGAGCGGGTTCTCTTCTGCAACAACGCATTCCGGCGTTCGGCAGAAGCGGTCGGCCGCGGTCGGCGTTTCCGGTTTCGAGCGGGAGAGCCGATGCCGAACGGCTGCCCGCTGCGGGAAACCCGTGCTCGCCGGCCCGTTCGGCGGCGGCTCCGGGGCGACCATCGCAGGCAGTGTATACAGTATGTGACACTCGCGGCAAGATTGCGCCGACCTCACCTCATCTCGCAATGCGCCCGATCGCCCCACTGCGAGCGCCTGACCAGCGTGAACTCCGCCGAAAAATTCCATTGTGGACAATTATGGGCCACACAGAGAGCCGGATCCGGCTATGGACACCCACCTGGTTCTGCGGTAAGCCTGAAAAGCACCTCATACGGTATGCAGTATGGAGCCGACCGTAGGCACCGGCTTGGAGGAGAGCGCAGATGGCCCAGACGACACCCGACCAAGCAGGCGGAACCGAGCTGATCTCCGGCGGTCACCTCGTCGCCAAGGCGCTCAAGGCCGAAGGCGTGGACACCATCTTCACGCTGTGCGGCGGGCACATCATCGACATCTACGACGGCTGCGTCGACGAGGGCATCGACGTGATCGACGTCCGGCACGAGCAGGTCGCCGCGCACGCCGCCGACGGCTACGCGCGGATCACCGGGCGCCCCGGCTGCGCCGTGGTCACCGCCGGCCCCGGCACCACCGACGCGGTCACCGGCGTGGCCAACGCGTTCCGGGCCGAGAGCCCGATGCTGCTCATCGGCGGCCAGGGCGCGCTGTCGCAGCACAAGATGGGCTCGCTGCAGGACCTGCCGCACGTCGACATGATGAACCCGATCACCAAGTTCGCCGCCACCGTGCCGCACACCGAACGCGTCGCCGACATGGTGTCGATGGCGTTCCGGGAATGCTTCCACGGCGCGCCCGGCCCGTCGTTCCTGGAAATCCCGCGCGACATCCTCGACGGGTCGGTGCCGCTGGCGAAGGCGCGCGTCCCCGGCACTGGCGGATACCGCGCCACCACCCGCTCCGCAGGCGATCCGGACGCCGTCGAGAAGCTGGCCGACCTGCTGGTCAAGGCGGAGAAGCCGTGCGTCCTGCTGGGCAGCCAGACCTGGACCTGCCGGGCGACGGACTCGGCGGTGCAGCTGGTCCGCGAGCTGAACCTGCCCGCGTTCTGCAACGGCGCCGGGCGCGGCACGCTGCCGCCCGGGGATCCGCTGCACTTCCAGCTCGCCCGCCGCTACGCCTTCGACAACGCCGACCTGATCATCATCCTGGGCACCCCGTTCGACTTCCGGATGGGCTACGGCCGCCGGCTCTCGCCCGAGGCCACCGTGGTGCAGATCGACCTGGACTACCGCACCGTCGGCCGCAACCGCGACATCGACCTGGGCATCGTCGGAGACGCCGACGCGGTGCTCACCGCGCTCGCCCAGGCCACCTCCGGGCGGCTGGACAACGGCGCGAGCGGCCGGAAGGGGTGGGTGCAGGAGCTGCGCGAGGTCGAGACCGCGGCCTACGAGAAGCGGCTGCCGCGCCAGCACTCCACGGCCTCCCCCATCGACCCGTACCGGCTGGTGCACGAGATCAACGAGTTCCTCTCCGAGGATTCGATCTACATCGGCGACGGCGGCGACATCGTCACCTTCTCCGGCCAGGTCATCCAGCCCAAGGCGCCCGGGCACTGGATGGACCCCGGCCCGCTGGGCACCCTCGGCGTCGGCGTGCCGTTCGCGATGGCGGCCAAGCACGCCCGCCCCGACCAGGAAGTGGTGTGCCTGTTCGGCGACGGCGCGTTCAGCCTCACCGGCTGGGACTTCGAGACGATGGTGCGCTTCGGCCTGCCGTTCGTGGGCATCGTCGGCAACAACTCGTCGATGAACCAGATCCGCTACGGCCAGATCGCCAAGTACGGCGAGGACCGCGGCCGGGTCGGCAACACCCTCGGCGACGTCGAGTACAGCAAGTTCGCCCAGATGCTCGGCGGCTACGGCGAAGAGGTCCGCGACCCCGACGAGATCGGCCCGGCCCTGCGCCGAGCCAGGGAGTCGGGCCTGCCGTCGCTGATCAACGTCTGGGTCGATCCCGACGTCTACGCGCCAGGAACCATGAACCAGACCATGTACAAGTGAGGGGGCCTTGACATGAGTGCACTCGAAGGTGTCCGGGTGCTGGACATGACGCATGTCCAATCCGGACCGTCCGCGACGCAAATCTTGGCCTGGCTCGGCGCCGACGTGGTGAAGCTGGAGGCACCGACCGGCGACATCACCCGCCGCCAGCTGCGCGACGTCGACGACGCCGACAGCCTGTACTTCACCATGCTCAACTGCAACAAGCGCAGCATCACGCTGAACATGAAGTCCGAGCGCGGCAAGGAGATCTTCGCGGAACTCGTCGCCGGCTCCGACGTGCTGGTGGAGAACTTCGGGCCCGGCACCGTCGACCGGATGGGCTTCACCTGGGAGCGGCTGCGCGAGATCAACCCGCGGCTGGTCTACGCCTCCATCAAGGGCTTCGGCGACGGCCCGTACACGCACTACAAGGCCTACGAGGTCGTCGCCCAGGCGATGGGGGGGTCGATGAGCACCACCGGCTTCGAGGACGGGCCGCCGCTGGCCACCGGCGCGCAGATCGGCGACTCCGGCACCGGCATCCACACCGTCGCCGGCATCCTCGCCGCGCTGCTGCAGCGGACGGAAACCGGCCGGGGGCAACGTGTTTCGGTGGCGATGCAGCACGCCGTGCTCAACCTGTGCCGGGTCAAGCTGCGCGACCAGCAGCGGCTCGCGCACGGCCCGCTGCGGGAGTACCCGAACGCCGCCTTCGGCGACGAGGTGCCGCGCTCGGGCAACGCCTCCGGCGGCGGCCAGCCCGGCTGGGCGGTGCGCTGCAAGCCCGGCGGCCCGAACGACTACATCTACGTCATCGTGCAGCCGCAGGGCTGGGCGCCGATCGCGCGGCTGATCGGGCGGCCCGAGCTGGTCGAGGACCCGGACTGGGCCACGCCGGAGGCACGGCTGTCCAAACTGGACAAGATGTTCAGCATGATCGAGGAGTGGACACTCGGCCTGGACAAGTGGTCCGTGCTGGCGGCCCTGAACGAGCACAACATCCCGTGCGGGCCGATCCTGTCCACCCAGGAGATCATCGCGGACGCGTCGCTGGCCGCCAACGACATGATCGTCACGGTCGACCACCCGGAGCGCGGCGCGTTCAAGACCGTCGGCTGCCCGATCAAGCTGTCCGATTCCCCGGTGCGGGTCGACCGCTCCCCGCTGCTCGGCGAGCACACCGCCGAGATCTTCCGGGACCGGCTGGGCATCGGCGAAACCGAACTGGCCGATTTGAAGGCGAACGGGGTGATCTGAGCATGGCTTACGACGGTGCCCGCGTGCGGGAGGTGCTCGACGCGGTCCGGGCGGAAGGCCGGGCGGCGCTCACCGCGCCGGAGGCGAAGGTACTCTGCGACGCCTACGGCATCCCCACCGCCGGGGAGGGCCTTGCGACCAGCGCCGACGAGGCGGTGTCGCTGGCGCGGGAGTTCGGCGGCCCGGTGGCGTTGAAGATCGTCTCGCCGGACATCCTGCACAAGACCGACGCGGGTTGCGTGCTCGTGGACGTCAGCGGCGACGAGGCGGTCCGCGCCGGCTACGCGCAGATCCTCGCCAATGCGCACGCCTTCACCGACAACCCGGCGATCGCCGGGGTGCAGGTGCAGCAGATGGTCGGCGGCCACGAGGTGATCGTCGGCGCCACCACCGATCCGACCTTCGGCAAGGTCGTCGCGTTCGGCCTCGGCGGGGTGCTCGTCGAGGTCCTCAAGGACGTCACGTTCCGGCTCGCTCCCCTGTCCACGGAGCAGGCGCGCTCGATGCTCGACGACATCGCCGCCGCCGACGTGCTGCGCGGCGCGCGCGGCAGCGAGCCGGTGGACGCCGACGCCCTGGCCGACGTGCTGCGCCGGGTCTCGGACCTGGTGCACGACTTCCCGGAGATCGCCGAGCTCGACCTCAACCCGGTGTTCGCCACCGCCGCCGGGGCCACCGCCGCCGACGTGCGGATCGTCCTGGCGACCGAGGAGAACGCCCCGCCGGTCCGGCATTCGCCGGAGGAGATCCTGCACGCGATGCAACGGCTGATGAATCCCCGCAGCGTGGCCGTGATCGGCGCCTCCAACGAGGACGGCAAGATCGGCAACTCGGTGATGAAGAACCTGATCAACGGCGGCTACGCGGGCGAGATCCACCCGGTCAACCCGAAGGCCGACGAGATCCTGGGCCGCAAGGCCCACCGCAGTATCACCGACGTGCCCGGCGAGGTCGACGTCGCGGTGTTCACCGTGCCCGCCAAGTTCGTGGCCGCGGCGCTGGAGGAATGCGGGCAGAAGCAGATCGCCGCCGCCGTGCTGATCCCGTCCGGCTTCGCCGAGACCGGCAACCACGAGCTGCAGGCGGAGGTGGTGGAAGTCGCGCGCAAGCACGGGATCCGGTTGCTGGGGCCGAACATCTACGGCTACTACTACACACCGCAGAACCTCTGCGCGACGTTCTGCACGCCCTACGACGTGCGCGGCGGCGTGGCCCTGACGTCGCAGAGCGGCGGCATCGGCATGGCCATCCTGGGCTTCAGCCGCACCACCAAGATGGGCGTGTCGGCGATCGTCGGGCTCGGCAACAAGTCCGATGTGGACGAGGACGACCTGCTGACGTTCTTCGAGCAGGACGACAACACGCACTGCGTGGCGATGCACCTGGAGGACCTCAAGGACGGCCGGGCCTTCGTCGAGGCCGCCCAGCGGGTCACCAAGAAGAAGCCGGTCGTGGTGCTCAAGGCCGGGCGCACGGATCTGGGTGCCCGGGCCGCCAGCTCGCACACCGGCGCACTGGCGGGCAACGACAAGGTCTACGACGACATCCTGCGGCAGTCCGGCGTGGTCCGGGCGCCCGGGCTCAACGAGATGCTGGAGTACGCGCGCGGCATCCCGGTGCTACCCACGCCGAAGGGCGAGAACGTCGTCATCATCACCGGCGCAGGCGGCTCCGGCGTGCTGCTGTCGGACGCCTGCGTGGCGGCCGGGCTGCGGCTGATGGACATCCCGCCGGACCTCGACGAGGAGTTCCGGCGCTACATCCCGCCGTTCGGGGCGGCGGGCAACCCGATCGACATCACCGGCGGCGAGCCGCCGAGCACCTACGAGGCCACCATCCGGCTGGGGCTGCGGGACCCGCGCATCCACGCGCTCGTCCTCGGCTACTGGCACACCATCGTCACCCCGCCGATGGTGTTCGCGGAACTCGCCGCGCGGGTCGCCGAGGAAGCCCGCGCCGACGGCGTCGACAAGCCGATCGTGGCCTCGCTGGCCGGTGACACGGAGGTCGAGAAGGCCGCCGAGTACCTCTTCGACCACGGCATCGTCGCCTACCCCTACACGACCGAGAAGCCCGTCGCGGTGCTGGGCGCCAAGTACCAGTGGGCCCGAGCCGCCGGCCTCCTCGGCTGAGTCCTGCGGGAATCACACCGGCTTGAAGAAGTCCAACCAGGGCAAGGAGGTCCGATGTGGACGCTGAGAGAGCGCCCGGGAGAGATCCAGAACCTGTAATAGGACGAGACGAGGTGTGGCGGGCCGGCGGGCTGGAGCCGATGCCGATCCGCAAGCTGCCCGAGTCGCCGCCGTCGGTCCACCTGCTCGGCCCCACGGTGTTCCTGGTCGCGCTCGGGGTCGGCATGGGCGAGTCGTACATGTGGCCCAGGCTGGTGCTGGTCTTCGGCCCCGAGATCCGCTGGCTGTTCCTCATCGGGGTCACGCTGCAGGCCGTGGTGATGCTGGAGATGGCCCGCTACGCGATGGCCACCGGCGAGAGCATCTTCTCCGGCGCGGCACGCCTGGCCAAGCCGGTGATGTGGTTCTTCTTCGTCACCGCGATCGCCGTCTACATCTGGCCGGGTCACCTGTCGGCGGGCGCGGCGGCGCTGGAGGAGATCACCGGCGTGCCGTGGGTGGTGTCGGCGTGCGTCGGCCTGCTGCTGGTCGGCGTGGTGTTCACGCTGGCCAAGGTGATCTACAACCTGCTGGAGAACGTGCTGTCGGTGCTGATCGGGCTGCTGGTGGTCGGCACCGCGGTGGTCGCCGCGATGGTCGGCGACCTCTCGGACCTGGCCGCCACCATCACCGGGATGTTCCACTTCGGGTACTTCCCGGCGGAGGCGATGTCGCCGTCGTGGTTCCCGATCGTGGTGGGCTCGATCGCCTTCGCCGGGCCGTCCGGCATGCAGCAGATGTGGTACACGCTGCACCTGCGCGACAAGGGCGCCGGGATGGGTGTGCACATCCCCCGCATCCGCGGCCTGCGGCACGCGGGCGACGAGGAGGCGATGCCCTCGCGCGGGTTCATGTTCGACACCACCGATCCCGACGAGATGCGCAAGTGGAAGGGCTGGCGGCGCTGGGTCACCTTCGACGCGCTGCTGCTGTTCTGGGGCATCACCATGCTGGTGACGATCTCGTTCACCGTGCTGGCGCAGTCCGCAGCGCGGGAGAACCCCGGCGTGCGCGACCTGATCGAGTCCGGGGAGCGGGAGGCCGCGCTGGGCGCGATGGCCGACGCGTTCTCGGCGGCGGGCGGCCCGGTGCTGGGCTCGGTGTTCCTCGGGTTCATCGCGCTGATCGGGCTGAACGCCACGCTGGGCCTGTTCGACTCGTTCTCCCGCGGCCAGGCCGACATGACCTACCACTTCGTGCCGGGCGCGCGGCGCTTCCGGATGTCGCACCTGTACGCGGCGTTCCTGTGGGGCGTCATCGCCTTCGGCATCCTGATCCTGCTGTTCGGCCCGGCGGACGGGCCCGGCGCGATCCTGGACGTCCTCGCGTTCCTGTCCACCTTCGCGATGGGCGCCTACTGCGTGGTGCTGCTGCTGGTGAACAACCGGATGCTGCCGCGCCCGATCCGACCGCGGTGGTGGAGCAACGTGATCATCGGCTTCGGCGCGGTGTTCTACCTCGGAATGCTGTTCTACAGCCTCGTCGAGTACGGAGTGGTCGTGAGCTGACATGCCTTTCAGCAGCCGGACGTCCGCGCCGGGCCTGGTGATCGGGGCGGTAGCGGGGTTGTTCGCCGGGACGCTCGTGCTGGCCGGCGGGGCGCCGCCGGGGTGGGCCGCGGTCACCGGCCTGATGCTGGCGTTGCCGCTGGCCGCGCTCGGGGCGGGCTGCAGCGCCCTGCGGGAGCACGGCGTGTTGCGCGGCGGCGCTTTCGCCCCGGTGGCCCTGTACTGGGCGATCGCCTTCCCGGTCGCCCGGCTCGTCCAGGACGTGGGCACCCGCCTGGTCCTGGACGAGCGGTTCGACTGGCCGCCGCAGCCGCTCGCCTTCCTGGCGTACCAGGCGTTGATCAGCGTCGGGTTCGCGATCGGGTTCGTGTGGGTGCACGAGCGGCTGCTGCCTCGCGGTGCCCCGAGATGACGGCGCCCGCGGCTCAGCGCTCCCGGGCAGCCGGCTCGGACCGCGCGCCGCCGGATCGCTGACGATCCGCGCGGCTGGAATCGATCGCGGCGGACGTGGCCAGCCCCAGCATGCGCCCGTCCGCCGCGCAACCGCGCGGCAGGTCGGCGAAATGCCGCAGCACGGAACGAAGTATCCGCATTCAGATTCACCTCCTTTCGTGCATACAGTATCCCGTCATTTGTCCGAATAGTGAAGCTCATGTGATCAGTAGCACCTGGATGGGTGATGCCCGGTGGGCCGCGTGACCAGCAGACGACCTGTCATCAGCCTCCGCGACGGCGCGCGCCGGGCACGCCCGGACACGCTCGTCACCGAGGAACCGCTGGAGATCCGCTTCGGCGGGCGAGCGCTGACGATCACCATGCGCACGCCCGGCGACGACTTCGACCTGGCGGCCGGATTCCTGGTCTCCGAAGGCGCGGTGCGCCGCACCGGCGACCTGCTGGGCATCCGCTACTGCGCGGGCGCGACCAGCGACGGCGCGAACACCTACAACGTGCTCGACGTGGCGCTCGCGCCCGGCACGGCCCCGCCGGAGATCTCGTTGCAGCGCAACTTCTACACCACTTCTTCCTGCGGCGTCTGCGGAAAGGCGAGCCTCGACGCGGTCCGCACCGTCGCGACCTGGCCGGTCCGCGACGATCCCGCCCCGCTGGACCCGGCCGTGCTGATCGCGCTCCCCGACCGATTGCGCGCCGCACAAAGGGTTTTCGACCGCACCGGCGGCCTGCACGCCGCCGGCCTGTTCGGCCTCGGCGGCGAACTGCTGTGCCTGCGCGAGGACGTCGGGCGGCACAACGCGGTCGACAAGGTCGTCGGCTGGGCGCTGCGCGAGGACCGGTTGCCGCTGTCCGCGACGGTGCTCATGGTCAGCGGCCGGGCGTCCTTCGAGCTGGTGCAGAAGGCCGTGATGGCCGGGATCCCCGTGCTGGCCGCCGTTTCCGCGCCCTCGTCGCTGGCCGTGGACCTCGCCGCGGAATCCGGCTTGACACTGGTCGGATTCCTGCGCGGCACCAGCATGAACGTCTACGCCGGGGCACACCGGCTGGGGCTGGTGCAGGCATGAGCAGCCCTGTGTCAACTTCAGCCCTCCTCAACCGCGCCCCAGGGGACCGTGACGCGAACCAGCCACGGGAAACCACGCAACGGGAGATCGGGCTGAACGCAACCACCACTGTGAAGCGCGGAGAGGCGGATCAGCCATGAGCGGGCGGTGGGCGATGATCGGCCTGCACACGCCGAACCTCGAGGTCCGCGACCACCACGGCCGCAGGTACCGGGTGGGCGAAGTGCCGCGCGAGCTCATCGGGCGTTCCCGCACGACGGTGCTGTGGCTGTGCTGGCTGCCGATGCTCCTCGTCGGAGCCATGCAGTACGCCTACGGCGCGGCGGTTCCCGCGCTGGCCGCCGGCGGCCACAACACCGGCAGCCTGTTCTGGGCGCTGGCTGGGTGGGCGGTTTTCCAGGCGGGCGCCGGATTTCCGGTGGCGCACCTGCGGCAGCGCGACCGCGCCGGCCCGCGCTCGGCGATGATCGCCGGCGCCTTCCTCTGCGCGCTCGGCGTGCTCAGCCTGGCGCACGCGCACGCCTTCCCCGGCCTGCTCGCCGGGTACTCCGTGCTCGGCGGCACGGGCGCCGGGCTGGTCTACGCCGCGTGCACTTCGACGGCGGCCAAGTGGTTCCCCGAGCGCGCCGCCTCCCGGGTCGGGTTCGTCACCGGAGCATTCGCGTACGGATCGGTGCCGTTCGTCCTCGCCCTGCTCACCGGGCCGTGGAACGTGACCGCGGCACTGGACGTCTTCGCGCTCGTGCTGTTCGCCGCGGTGCTCGGCTGCGGCTTGCTGCTGGCCGACCCGCCGCGGCACTGGTGGCCCGCGCACCTGGATCCCCGCGAATGGGCCCTGGCCCGCGCCAGACCGCCGGCAGCGCGGCAGTACTCGGCGGCCGAGGCGCTGCGCACGCCAGTGCTCCCGATGATGGCCGCGTGCTTGTTCTGCGCCGCAACGGTTTCGCTGTTCAACGCGGCGTTCCTGGTGCTGTTCGCCGCCGCTCTGGCGCCCGCTCCGGCCGCCGCAGCGTTCGTCGCGACCAACGGCGCCGGGCGGGCGCTGGCGATCCCGGTCGCCGACCGGATCGGCTGCCGGCGCACGCTGCGCTGGGTGGTGACGATCCAGGCCATCGGCCAGATCCTCCTGCTGGCAGCGGTTTCGCAGGAATCGGTCGCGCTGCTGATCGCCGGTGCGACGGCGGCGGGGATCGGTGGCGGCGCGTTCTACCCGCTGTTCGCCGCGCTGGCCCGCGAGTACTTCGGCGAGCAGCGCAGCGCCGAGGTGCACGGGCTGGTCTACAGCGCGAAGGCGCTCAGCGGCGTGGTCGGCATCGGCCTGGCCGCCATCGTCGTCGCGCAGTGGGGATCCCCGGCCGCACTGCTGGCCGCAGCGGTGCTTTCGCTGGTCGCTTCGGCCTTGTGCGCAGCGCTTCGCCGCCCCGGCCTGCCGAAGACGCTGCCGTCACCCGACCTGGGCCCCGATCGCGTTCGCGGCGGCCTGTAGCCGCTCTGCCAGCTCGTCGGGCTCCCGGTCGCTCGACACGTAGACCACGGCCACGGCCGCACAGGAACCGCGCGACGGGATCGGCACGGCCACCGAGGAAAGGCCCGGGATCACCTCGTCCCGGCTCGTCGCGTACCCCCGTCGACGGGCCTCGGCCACGCGCGCCGCGACGTCCTCCCCCAGCCCTTCCACCCCCAGCAGCGCGAGCAGCGCAACCCCCGGCGCGCCGTGCTCCAGCGGGTGCCGGGTGCCCGGGTGCTCGGTCACGGTCCCGGCCGCGCGCCGGGGTTCGACGCTGACGAGCGTGATGCACTCGCCGTGGTCGTGCACCACCACGAAGCTGGTCATCGCCAAATCCGCTGCCACGGCGGCGAGTTCGGGCACCGCGACGCTCTGCAGGTCGCGGGCGACGCCGTGCGCCAGCACCGCCAGTCCCGCGCCCGGCGCGCAACGCCCGGCGGAATCCCGCGCCACCAGGCGGTGATCCTCCAGGGTGCGCACGATCCGGTAGACGATCGAGCGGTGCACGCCGAGGTCCGCGGCGATTTCGTCGATGCTGCGCGGCCGTTCCGCCGCGGCGAGCAGCTCCAGCACCTGGATGCCGCGCGACAGCGTCTGGGACCGCGCCCCGTCGTTCTTCGCCCGTTCGACCATGTCGGCGAACATAGCCGCCCACCCCTTGTACCGCCGCTCACCCGCCACTAGCGTTCCAAAAGAGAACAACGAATTCGATTATAGAACACAAGGCTTGCGGAACGCGGTCGAGCACGAGGTGGTGGTCGAGATGCCAAGACCGGAAACGGCGCGTTCACCCGGCGATGTCCACCACCGCCGGTTCCGCTCCTGCCTCGGGATGTTCGCCACCGGCGTCACGGTGGTCGCCTTCGACGGCGCGACCGGGCGGCACGGCTTCACCGCCAACTCCTTCACCTCCGTGTCGATGGACCCGCCGCTGGTGCTCGTGAGCGTTGCGCGCGCCGCCAAGGCGCACGGCGAGCTGCCCGGCCGGCCGTTCACCATCAACGTGCTCGGCGCGGAACAGCAGGCGCTGGCCATGCACTTCGCCGGGCGGCCGCAACTGGAACCTGCTTGGCTGGACGTGGGGGCGGCCCCACGACTGGCGGGCGCGCTGGCGCACTTCGAGTGCCGCCCGTGGCAGACCTGCGAAGCGGGCGACCACACGTTGCACATCGGCGAGGTCGTCGACTTCGCCTACCGCGGCGGCGACCTGCTCGGCTTCGCGGCCGGTCGCTTCGTCACCATCGCCGAACCCTCCCTCGGCCTGGAACACCTGCTCTAAAGCACCTGTCTCCGAACTCATTTTGCGTAGCGGTGCGGATGGCGGTGCAAGCTGCGTACGTGGGCCAAGCGGCTGCGCCGCTTCAAAAGAAACAACGCGAACCAGAATCAAGAACAGGCGCTGCCCAAATCGGCAGTCACACACGCCACCTGGAGGAACCATGGGCGCTCGTTCGGGACGGCAGTACCTCGACGACCTCGCGCGGCGGCGCATCCACGTCCAGATCGACGGCGACACCACCATCGGCGGCACCCCGCACCACCCCGCGTTCGCCGGCGTCGCACGCAGCTACGCCGAACTGTTCGACATGCAGGTCAGCCCCGAGTTCCGGGACGTGCTCACCTACCCGTCGCCGACCTCCGGCGACCGGGTGGGCACCTCGTTCCTGGTGCCCGAGAACGGCGCGGACCTCGCCCGGCGGCGCGAGGCGTTCCGCACCTGGGCGAACCGCTCCTTCGGCATGCTCGGCCGCACCGGCGACTACCTGAACAGCTCGCTGATAGCGCTCGGCCGGGCGAAATCCTGGTTCGCGCAGGCCGATCCCGCCTTCGGCGAGAACATCGAGCGCTACTACCAGCAGGTCCGCGAGGAAGACCTGCTGCTCACCCACACGCTGATCCCGCCGCAGATCAACCGGAGCGTCAGCGGCGGCCAGCAGGGCGGCGGCGCGCTGATGGCGCACGTGGTGCGCGAGGACGACAACGGCATCGTCGTGCGCGGCGCGCGAATGCTGGCCACCATCGCCCCGATCTCCGACGAGCTGCTGGTGTTCCCGTCCACCGTGCTGCGCGGCACCCCCGAGGACGAGCCCTACTCGTTCGCCTTCGCCATCCCCACCGACATCCCGGGCCTGCGCTTCGTGGCGCGCCAACCGCTGCACGGCAACCGCAGCGCGTTCGACGAGCCGCTGGCGTCCCGGTTCGAGGAGAGCGACTGCGTCGTGGTCTTCGACGACGTGCACGTGCCCTACGAGCGGGTGTTCGTGCTGCGCGATCCCGAGCTGTGCAACGGTTTCTACTCGCGGACCGGCGCGACCACCCACATGACGCACCAGGTGGTGACGCGGACGGTGGCCAAGAGCGAGTTCTTCCTGGGGCTGCTCTCGGAGCTGGCCGACGCCATCGGCATCGACGGCTTCCAGCACATCCAGCAGGACATCGCCGAGGTGATCGGCGCGGTGGAGATCGGCAAGGCCCTGCTGCAATCGGCGGAGTCCCAGGCGACGACGAACGAATTCGGCGTGCACACCCCGCTGTGGGCGCCGCTGAACACGGCCCGCAACTGGTATCCGAAGGCATCGCAGCGGTTCCCGGAGATCGTCCGCAAGTTCGCCGCCAGCGGCCTGATGGCGCTGCCGGGCGAGCAGGACGTCTTCGGCGGCGCGGCGGCGGACGTGCAGAAGTACTTGCAGGGCAAGGCGATCGATGGCCCGGAGCGGGTCCGCCTGTTCAAGCTGGCCTTCGACGCCAGCGCCTCGTCGTTCGCCGGCCGCCAGAACCTCTACGAGCACTTCTTCTTCGGCGACCCGGTCCGGATGGCGGGAGCCCTGGTGAACACCTACGACCGAACGGACCTCCGCAAGCGGATCCAGGACTTCCTGCACCGCGACTGACGCGCGGGCCGCGCCTACCCGTCCGCCGCGGCCGCCACCGGCAGCGACGCCACGTACGCGGCCATGGCGCGACCCGCGGCGAGCAGGGGCTCGGTGCTGCGCTGCCCCCTGGCCAGGAGGAATCCGCCTTCCAACGCGGACAGCAGCGCGTACATCGCGGCGCGGGCGTCGGCATCGGACAGGCCCCTGCTCGCCAGATAGCGGCCACCCTGGTCGATCCACGAGGCGATCACCTCGTCCGCGACCTCGCGCAGCCGCGGCTCGACGTCTGCGATCTCGCCGGTGACGGTGCCGACCGGGCACATGTTGGCCCAGCCGGTCCGCGCGAGGTCTTCGGCTGCGGCGGCGAACGCCGCCTCGATCCCGGTCGCCAGGTCGGCGTGCCCGTCCAGCAGGAGCGGCAGCAGCTCGATGTAGGTGGCGCCGGTCTGGCGCAGCGCAGCGGCCGCGACGTCGCGCTTGCCGCCCTTGAAGAAGTGGTAGATCGAACCGGTGGGCGCCCCCGATGCCTTGGCCAGTTGCTGGATTCCGGTGGCGGCGTAGCCCTGCACCCGCAACAGCTCCGCCATCGCGTTCACGATTCGCTGGTCCGTCTTCACCCCAGCATGGTAGAACGGTCTCTCTAGAATGATCGTTCTAGGAGGCGGCATGCGCAGCATCGAGATACCGGCCGGCATCATCGAGTACGACGAGACGGGATCCGGGCCGCCGGTGGTCCTGCTGCACGGGCTGCTGATGGACCACACCGTGTGGGATCGCGTGCTCCCGCTCCTGCCGGGCGGCCTGCGGATCGTGCGGCCGGTCCTGCCGCTCGGCGCGCACCGGCGGCCGATGAACCCGGGCGCGGACCTGACCCTGGCCGGGCAGGTGCGGGTGGTGGCCGACTTCCTCGAAGCACTGGACCTCGACGACGTAACGCTCGTGCACAGCGACTGGGGAGGCGCTCTGCTGCTGACCGCGCGCGGCCTCGACCACCGCGTGGCACGACAGGTCTTCCTGCCGTGCGAGGCGTTCGACAACTTCCCACCCGGGCTTCCAGGCGCGATGGTGAAGCTCGCGAGCCGGGTGCCCGGTGGCCTGCGGTTCGCGGCGCGCCAACTCCGGGTGGGCTGGTTGCGCGGGCTTCCGCCACTGTTCGGCCAGATGGCGCGGCGCCCGGTCCCGGACGACCTCGTCCGGCGCTGGACCGATCCCGTGCTGCGCAACCCGGGGGTACGTCGCGACCTTCTCGCCTACTGCCGGGGCCCGTTCGACGGGCCGAGCCTCATCCAGGACACCGAGGCGTTGAGCCGGTTCCAGGGCGAAGCGCTCGTGCTGTGGTCGCCGGACAACCGCGTCATGCCCCCGGGACACGGCCGCCGCCTCGCCGCACTCATGCCCCGCGCCCGCTACGCGGAGGTGCCCGGCGCGTACGTGCTCTCGATGCTCGATGAGCCCGAAGCGGTCGCCCGCGAGCTCGGCGAGTTCCTCATCTGACGCAGCACCAGCGGCTTCCGCCTCACACCACGACGATCTCGGCACCCGGCAACGCCCGGAACGGCGCCAGGTCGTCTTCGGTCGCGCCGTCGTCTGTCACCAGCGTCCACATGGCCGGCAGCGGGGCCCAGGCGTTGAACGGCGCCGCACCCAGCTTGCTGCTGTCGGCGAGCACGAAGACCTCGCGGGCGCGGGCCATCATCTGCTCCTTCAGGCGGGTCTGCAGGAGACTCGCCTCGCAGATACCCAGCCGCGGATCGAGGCCGTCCGCGCCGAGGAAGACCTTGTCGGCCGTCAGCCGGGACAGGGTGAGCTCCGCCAGCGGTCCGACGAATCCCTGGCTGATGTGCCGCATCTCCCCCGCCAGCGCGATCACCTGCACCGCGTCGGCGTCGGCCAGCTCGGTGAGCACCGGGATGCCGTTGGTGATCACCGTCAGCCCGGCGCGGTCGCGCAGGTGGCGGGCGAGGCGGCCGGTGGTCGTCCCGGCGTCCAGCAGCACCGTGTCCGGCGCGCCGATCCGCGCCGCCGCCCACCGCGCGATGCGGTCCTTCTCCGCGGTGGCCAGCGCGGTGCGCTGACCGAGCGACGGTTCGGTCGCCGTCGCGGGCATCGCGCCGCCGTAGGTGCGGGCCAGCTTGCCCTGCTCGGTCAGCAGCGAGAGGTCGCGGCGGATGGTGGACTGGGTGACCGCCAGGGATGCCGCGAGCTCCTCCACCTGCACCGCGCCCTGCTCGGTCACCAGCCGCTCGATCAACGCGCGCCGCTGGCCCGCGGACATCCGCTGCCCGAAATCAGTGCTCACCCCGCCATCCTCCCAGCAAGGAAATTCTTGGTAGCAATTCGCGTAGCGGTGCGGGTAGCGGAACCTCAGATGCCTTCTCGACTCCGGGATCCCCGACTTGTGCATGCCCGACGCAACAGACCGAGGTCAGGGGCGGCGGGCGAGTGCCGCGCCCTGGCGCAGGGCCTCGACCAGGCTGCCCGCCTCGGCCCGGCCGGTGCCCGCGATGTCGAAGGCGGTGCCGTGGTCCACCGAGGTGCGGATGACCGGCAGGCCCACCGTGATGTTCACCCCGGCCTCCAGCCCGAGGATCTTCACCGGCCCGTGCCCCTGGTCGTGGTACATGGCCACCACCAGGTCGAAATCTCCCCGGCCGGCGCGGAAGAACACCGTGTCGGCGGGCAGCGGCCCCTGCGCGTCGATGCCGTCCGCGCGGCAGGCCTCCAGCGCCGGGACGATCTTCTCCTCCTCCTCGCCGCGACCGAACAGCCCGTTCTCCCCGGCGTGCGGGTTGATCCCGCACACCGCGATCTTCGGCTCCGCGATGCCGGAATCGACCATCGTGCGGTGCCCGCGCCGGACGGTGCGCTCCACCAGGCCCGGATCGATGCGCTCGATGGCGTCGACCAGCCCGATGTGGGTGGTCACGTGGATGACCCGCACCTTGCCGGTGGACAGCATCATCGACACCTCCGGAACGCCGCACAGCTCGGCGAGCAGTTCGGTGTGCCCGGGATAGCGGTGCCCCGCGGCGTGCAGCGCCGCCTTGTTCAGCGGCGCCGTGCAGATCGCCTGCACCTCCCCGGCCATCGCCAGCTCGGCGGCCTTCGCCACGTACCGGAAGGCACCCTCACCGGCCACTTCGGACAGTTCGCCGAACGGCAGGTCCGCCGGGATGATCCCGAGGTCCAGCACGTCGATCACGCCCGCCTCGCCGGTCGCCTCGGCCGGCGAGCCGACGGTCTTGAACCGCACGTCGACGCCGCAGATCTCGGCGGCCCTCGCCAGGCGCGCGGCGTCGCCGACCACCACGCAGCGGGCCAGCCCGCGCACCTCGGGCTCCACGAGCGCGCGCACGACCACTTCGGGTCCCACGCCGGCCGCATCGCCCATCGTGACGGCAATGGTGGGCAGGTTCATCCGAGTCCCCTTCCGGAACGCACCGCCGCGATGGCCCGGTGCAGCGTCTCCGGCGTGCCGAAGCCGCCGGCCTTGGTGATGACGTAGCCGGGCTGCGGCTCGGTGCGCGCGAGCACCACGCCCGGTTCCAGCTCGTTGAGCAGCCGCAGGCCCGTGACGCCGCGCCTGCTGAGCACCGCGCGAGCGGTCTCGCCGCCGGTGAGCACGAGCAGCCCGGCGTGTTCCGACGCCGGTGCGCAGACTTCGGCCAGTGCGGTGTTGACCCGGCGGGCCGAGCCGGCGTCGACCGGGCCGTCCACGGTGACGACGACGTCGCCGGTGGCCAGCTCGTCGCGCAGCTGCTCGGACATCCGCGCCAGTGCGGCGGCGTTCGCGTCGAGCAGGTTCCGGACCGGTAATCGGCGGGTGTGCGGGACCCGATCGGCCAGGAAGTCCGCCTGTTCGCGCGAGACGTCGTTGGCGCTGCCGACCACCGCCAGCACGCGGCCGCCGACCGGCGGCGGGGGCTCGACCTCGCGGCCCGGCCGCAGTTGCTCGGCCAGCGCATCCGCCAGCCCGGCCGAGCCCACCCAGTACGGCAGGCGACCGCCAGCCGTCCCGGCCGTCACCACGGCCCTGAGGTCGTTCTCGGCCACGGCATCGCAGATCACGACGTCGGCCTCGGCGAGCAGTTCGGCGAGCTTCGCCCGCAGCGCCGCCGCGTTGCCGCGGATCGACGCTAGCGCCACGTGCCGCACCGCCAGCGGCTTGAGCGCCGAGGCGATGTCGACGGGCGGATCGGTCACCTCCGCGGCCCAGGAATTGGTGTGGTGCAACGCGATTCCGCTGATGTGGACGACACCGCCCAGCACCGTGCGCCCGGTCGCCGGGGACGCCGGGCACAGCAGTACCCCGGCGCCGTCGGCGTGCTCGACGAGCGCGCCGATCTCGGCGGCGAGGTTCCCGCGCAGCGTCGAGTCGATCTTCTTGAACACCACCCGCCCGGCGGCGTGCCCGCGCAGCGCCGACGCGACGCGCTCGGCCGCCTGCACCGGTTCGAGGTGTCGGCTATCGGTGTCGGCGACGAACACCTCCGCGTCACCGGTGTCGTCGAGGGCCAGCAGTGTGCGCATTTCACGCAATGCGAAGGGAACACCGGAATCACCGGCACCGCTGAGGTCATCGGCCACGACCAAGACTCGCGATCCCATGATCACCTGCTCTTCCGCTCGCCAGAACACATCCGGCCGCCCGTCGCGCGGCCGGTGCCGCGAGCTACACGATAGTGATTGCTGCGCGAATCACGCAATAGCGCGCAGGATGATGAGCACAACGCGCAGGACGTCGAAAACCGATCGCCGCGCGGTCCTGCCCTCAGCCGCAATCCCGGCGAACCGAGACGAAGGAGAGGACCCACATGCACCGAGCCGCCGTGGCCACCCACCCGGAAATGGCCATCCACGCAGAGGACATGAAGCTCGGTGCGCACTTTGAACCTGGGATCCTGGCGCACATCGACGCGGGTAAGACGAGCCTGGCCGAACGGCTGCCGCATTCCGACGCTCATCTTCGCGAACAAGATCGACCGCGGCGGCGCGACGTACGAACAAGTGCTGCAAGGCATTTCCGCGAAGCTCACGCCGGCGCGGCGGTCGAGATGATCGGCAAGGGCGGCAACCCGTTCCTCGGCACGGTGCTGCCCGTGCTCGCGCGACTACGCACTGCGCCCGGGACGCCGACGATGCGCGGTTCGTCCTCATGCTTGCTGGAGGGCGAGATCCCGGCGGCGCGGGTGTACGAACCGCAGCAGCGGCTGCCGGGGCTGACGCGCGGCGAAGGCGTGCTCGATTCCACTTTCGACCGCTACGAACCGGTCCGCGGCGCGATCCCGACCCGGCCCAGGACAGACCGAAACACGTTGGACCGCAAGGAATATCCGTTGCGACTGCGCGTGGCGGGACGCCGACGACCGGCCGTGTGCTCCGCCACACGACCGGCCGCCTCCACTGTGGTCGCACCCGGGTGCGGTATAGTTCTCGTTTCGGCGGCGGGCTTTTTCCGCGCGGCAGTTGCCCGGGCCGCCAGCATCGAGGTCCGACGCGACCTCCGGCCGCGATCTCCTACAGGAAGAGCCTCCGCAAAGCCTCCACCTCTGCGCCCGCCGTCGCACGCGCTCCGCGCGTCCGGGGTGCTTCCCCTCACTCTTCCCGCTCGGGTCGCTGCGCCGGATGCGCGCGCCCGGGCCGGTCCGAACCTTTCCACTGGAGTCGACCTCATGGCACGAGCCAGCACGCTCCCGGCCAACCGGCTGGGCGCGGTCTTCTACACATCGGTGGCGCTCTGCGCCCTGTTCGTCTGCTGGGCCACCCTGTTCACCGACAGCCTCGACGCGGTCACCGGCGCCGCGCTGAACTGGATCACCGGCTCGTTCGGCTGGGTCTACCTGGTCGCCAGCCTGGCGATGCTGGGTTTCCTGGTGGTGCTGGCCACCACGCGCTACGGCCGCATCCGGCTGGGCGCCGACACCGACCGGCCGGAGTTCAGCATGCTGAGCTGGCTGGCCATGATCCTCGCCGCGGTGATGGGCATCGGCCTGGTCTCCTACGGGGTGTCCGAGCCGATCAGCCACTTCGTGACGCCGCCGCACGGGCTGGCGCAGCCGGGCACCAAGCACGCGGCCGTGGTCGCGATGCAGTACTCGTTCTTCGACTGGGGCCTGCACGCCTGGGCGATCTTCGCGGTGTTCGGCATCGCGCTCGGCTACTCCACCCACCGCAAGGGCCGCAAGGGCCTGGTCAGCCCGATGCTGCGGCCGCTGCTCGGCGACCGCGTCGAGGGCCCGCTCGGCAAGGCCATCGACGTGCTGGCGATCTTCGCGACGCTGTTCGGCACGACCACTTCGCTGGGGCTCGGTGCGCTGCAGATCAACGGCGGGCTGTCCAGGCTGTTCGGCATCCCGGGCGGCACCGGCACGCAGATCCTGATCATCGCGGTCGTCACGCTGCTGTTCACCATCTCCGCGATCACCGGGCTGCACAAGGGAATCCGGTTCCTCAGCGAGACCAGCATGGGCCTGGCGGTGCTGCTGTTCGGCTTCGTGCTGCTGCTCGGGCCCACCGGTTTCGTGCTCAACCTGCTGGTGGAGTCGCTCGGCCAGTACGCAGGCGATTTCATCCCGATGAGCCTGCGCACCGGGATCTTCGGCGAGCTGGAGTGGATGCAGAGCTGGACCTACTTCATGCTCGCCTGGTGGATCTCCTGGGGCGCGTTCGTCGGCGTGTTCCTGGCCCGCATCTCCAAGGGCCGCACCATCCGCGAGTTCGTGATCGCCGTGCTCGGCGTGCCCAGCGCGGTGTTCTTCCTCTGGTTCACCGCCTTCGGCGGTACGGCGATCTTCGAGGACGCCTTCCGCGGCGGGCAGGTGGCGCAGGCCGCCGCGGCGGACTCCAACAACGCGATCTTCGCGATGCTGGAGACGCTGCCGTGGCCGACGATCACGTCGCTGATCGCGATGGCGCTGGTGCTGCTGTTCTTCGTCTCCGGCGCGGACGCCAACACCTTCGTGCTGAGCATGCTGTCCTCCGACGGGCACGCCCGGCCGCGGACGTCGGTGCTGGCGTTGTGGGGCGGGCTCACCGGCGTGACCGCGATCGTGCTGCTGGTCGCCGGCGGGCTCGACGCGCTGCAGAACACGGTGATCGTCACGGCCGCGCCGTTCGTGCTGGTGATGCTCGCGCTGGCGGTCTCGCTGTGGCGGGAGCTGCGCCAGGACCCGCTGATCGCAGCGGCGCCGGAGAAGAAGGAACCGGTGGCGGTCGCGACAGTGCCGAAAGACCCGGAAGTGTGACGTTCGTCGGCCGCCGGGGGCGCTGGAGCGCCCCTGGCGGCACACCGGCAACAGCCGCCCCGGCCGTTGCCCGGTAGGGCGACCCCGGGCCGTCGGCCGGTCTTCCACCTGCGGTTATGGTGGTCGGCAACAGCCTGCGAGCTATCAGAGTTGGGACACCGCCATGGCTGATCCACACGGCATCGACCACTTCGACGCGACGTTCGCGCGCGACCTCGCCTGGGCCCAGCGGCTCCGCGAGCAGCTCGCCGACATGCCGACGATCGAGGAACCGGAGCAGGTCGACTAGAGCGGCTGGCTGGGCTTGGTGCGGTAGGGCGGGTTTTGAAGCGGCGCAGCCGCTTAGCCCACCTACGCAACTCGCAACGCCGCGGGTTCACGGTGCCCACCCCTCCGGGGTTCTCCCGGCGAGGACAGCCCCGACGTGGTGAATTGGTCATTCATGATGTCGGGGATCCCACAGCGAGAAGGCCTCTGAGGTTCCGCTACCGGCACCGCCACGCAAGGCGAGCCCGGAAACAGCTCGGCCCTCAGCCGCCGGTCTCGGGGGCGCGGCCGGCCGGCAGGTGCTCGGCCAGCAGCTCCAGGAGCCTGCCGACGTCGACCGGCTTGCTCAGGCACTCGTTGGCGCCCGCCGTGATGCTCGCCTCCCGGTCGCCCTTCATCGCCTTCGCCGTGATCGCGACGATCGCCAGGTCCCGGTGGCGCGGCATCTCCCGGATGATCCGGATGGTGGCGTTGCCGTCCATCTCCGGCATCATCACGTCCATCAGCACGATCACGATGTCGCCGTGCTGCTGCAGGGCGTTCAGCCCGGCCAGCGCGTTGTCCGCGTTCACCACCTGAAGGCCGTGCTGCTCCAGCAAAAGCGTCATCGCCTGCACGCTCCGGTAGTCGTCGTCGACGACCAGCACCTTCTCCCCGTTGAACTGCAGTGACGCGTGTTCCTCCGGCTCCTCGGTGTGCAGCATGTGCTGGTGGCCCTCCTGCCGGATCAGCTCGGTGGACCGCATCGGCGGGTCGATGCCCTCGGCCGACACGTCCAGGCTGGTCTCCGCCGCGCTCGGCACATGGGGACGCGGCAGGCGCTCCGGCTCGGCCACCGGCTCGACGAGCTCCGCGGGCCTGCTCAGCGGCGGCTCGATCGGCAGGTACAGCGTGAAGGTGCTGCCCTCGCCGGGCTCGCTCTGCACCTGGAGTTCGCCGCCGAGCAGCGTGGTCAGCTCGCGGCTGATGGACAGCCCCAGGCCGGTGCCGCCGTACTTGCGCACCGTCGTTCCGTCCACCTGCTGGAACGCCTCGAAGATCAGGTTCAGCTTGTCGGCCGGGATGCCGATCCCGGTGTCGCGCACCGAGAACGCCAGCCGCTGCCGAGCGTGGCGCAACGCCTGGGTGTGCACCTCGGAGGGCTGCGCCGGGCGGATCCGCAGCTCGACGCCGCCCCGGTCGGTGAACTTGACCGCGTTGGACAGCAGGTTCCGCACGATCTGCTCCAGCCGGTTGCGGTCGGTGCGCAGGGTCTGCTGCACCGACGGCGCCACGGAAACCCGGAAGTCCAGGCCCTTGTCCGCCGCCAGCGGCCGGTACAGCGACTCCACGTGCGCGGCCAGGTCGGCCAGCTCGACGTCCTCCGGCAGCAGGTGCATCTGCCCCGCTTCCACTTTGGACAGATCCAGCACATCGTTGATCAGCTGCAGCAGATCGGTGCCCGCCTGGTGCACGGTCTTGGCCAGGTCCACCTGCTGCGAGGTCAGGTTGCCCTCCATGTTGTCGGCCAGCAGCTTGGCGAGGATCAGCACGCTGTTCAGCGGGGTGCGCAGCTCGTGCGACATGTTGGCCAGGAACTCCGACTTGTAGGCGGAGGCCTGCGACAGCTGCCGGGCCCGCTCCTCCAGCTCCTGCCGGGCCTGCTCGATCTCGATGTTCTTCAGCTCGATATCCCGGTTGCGGCTGGCCAGCAGCGCCGCCTTCTCCTCCAGTTCGGTGTTGGAGCGCTGCAGCTCGGTCTGCTGCTGCTGCAACTGCTCGGACCGCGCCTGCAGCTCCTTCGCCAGGTGCTGGGACTCGGCCAGCAGCGCCTCGGTGCGCGAGTTCACCACGATCGTGTTGACGTCGACGCCGATGGTCTCCTTCAGCCGTTCCAGCAGGTCCAGGTGCACCGGGGTGAACGCGTTGACCGACCCCAGCTCGATGACCGCCAGCACCTCGCCCTCGAACAGCACCGGCACGATCGCCACGTTGGTGGGCGCGCTGCCGCCGAGCCCGGAGCTGATCCGGATGTAGCCCGGCGGCGCGTCGCTGACCAGGATCGACTTGCGGTCGGCCGCGACCTGCCCGACCAGCGACTCGCCCAGCTCGAAGCGCAGCGGCGGGCGGCCGTTGCGGTCGCTGGGGCGGCCGTAGGCGGCGGTGCGCTCCAGGATGCTGCGGCCGTCCTCCCCCGCCCGCCGCAGGAAGAACGCGCCGTACTGGGCCGACACCAGCGGCGCCAGCTCGGTCATGATCAGCCGGGCGAGCGCGTCCAGGTCGTGCTGGCCCTGCATCAGCGCCGAGATCCGGGCCAGGTTCGTCTTCAGCCAGTCCTGCTCCTGGTTGTCCTTGGTGGTCTCCTTGAGGTTGCTGATCATCGCGTTGATGTTGTCCTTGAGCTCCGCTACCTCGCCGGAGGCGTCCACGGTGATCTGCCGGGTCAGGTCGCCCTCGGTGACCGCGGTGGCGACCTGCGCGATGGCGCGCACCTGCGTGGTGAGGTTGAGGGCCAGCCGGTTGACGCTCTCGGTCAGCCGCCGCCAGGTGCCGGAGACGTCGGCGACCTCGGCCTGGCCGCCGAGCTTGCCCTCGGTGCCGACCTCGCGGGCCACCCGGGTGACCTCGGCGGCGAACGCCGACAGCTGGTCGACCATCGTGTTGATGGTGGTCTTGAGCTCCAGGATCTCGCCGCGGGCGTCCACGTCGATCTTCTTCGACAGGTCGCCGCGCGCCACCGCGGTGGTCACCTGGGCGATGTTGCGCACCTGGTTGGTCAGGTTGCGGGCCATGATGTTGACGTTGTCGGTGAGGTCCTTCCAGGTGCCCGCCACGTTGGGCACCCTGGCCTGGCCGCCGAGGATGCCCTCGGTGCCGACCTCGCGGGCGACGAGCGTGACCTGCTCGGCGAACGCGCGCAGCGTCTCGACCATCCCGTTGATCGTCTCGGCCAGCGCGGCGACCTCGCCCTTGGCCTCCACCATGATCTTCTTCGACAGGTCGCCGCGCGCCACCGCGGTGGTCACCTGGGCGATGTTGCGCACCTGGATGGTCAGGTTGTCGGCCATGATGTTGACGTTGTCGGTGAGGTCCTTCCACGTTCCCGCCACGCCGTGCACCCGCGCCTGACCGCCGAGCTTGCCGTCGGTGCCGACCTCGCGGGCCACCCGGGTCACCTCGTCGGCGAACGCCGACAGCTGGTCGACCATCGTGTTGATGGTGTTCTTCAGCTGCAGGATCTCGCCACGGGCGTCGACGTCGATCTTCTGCGTCAGGTCGCCCTGGGCGACCGCGGTGGCGACCTGCGCGATGTTGCGGACCTGCACGGTGAGGTTGTTGGCCATGAAGTTCACCGAGTCGACCAGCCCGCGCCAGGTGCCGGCCGCGCCGGGCACCTCGGCCTGACCACCCAGCCTGCCCTCGCTGGCCACCTCCCGGGCCACCCGGGTGACCTCCTCGGCGAACGCCGACAGCTGGTCGACCATCGTGTTGATGGTCTCCTTGAGCTCGCGCGTCTCGCCGGAGACCTCGACGGTGATCTTGCGGGTCAGGTCGCCGGCGGCGACCGCCTTCGCGACGTGCGAGATGTCGCGCAGCTGGCCGGTGAGGTCGGCGGCCATCCCGTTCACCGTGTCGGCCAGGTCCCGCCAGGTGCCCACCAGTCCCGGCACCTGCGCCTGGCCGCCGAGCTTCCCCTCGGTGCCGATCTCCCGCGCGACCCTGGTGATCTCCTGTGCGAACAGCGACAGCTGGTCCAGCATGTCGTTGACTGCCCCGCTGAGCCCGGCCAGCTCGCCGGGCAGCGCGGCGTCCGCGGCGCGCCGCGGCATCCGCTGCGACAGGTCGCCGCGGGTCAGCGCCCCCAGCACCCGGTTCAGCTCGGCCATCGGCGCCAGCAGGGTGCTGATCATCCCGTTCACCGAGTTCGCGGCGATCGTCCAGCCGCCCTGCGAGGAGCCGTCGAAGTCGATCTGCGGGATCGGCCAGTCGCCCCGCTCCGCGGCGACGCCGACCCGCTGCAGCTCGCCGACCAGGAACTGGTTGCGCTCGGCGAGCTCGTTGAAGACCGTGGCGATCTCGGTCGCCAGGCCGCCACCGGAGAACACCAGGCGGCGGCGGAAGTTGCCGTCCCGCAGCTCGCGCAGCCCGATCAGCAGGCGCGTCAGCAGCACTTCATCGCTCTCCTGCCCGGGGAGGGCGAGCTCCGCGGACGGGACGTCCGACGGCTGTGACGACATGACGGCCTCCGCCCCGCTCAGCGCTTGCCGCGCGAATCGCGGTCCAGCCGCAGCTCGGTGGCCAGGACCGCGGCCTCGCTGCGGTGCCGCATGGCCAGCTTCGCCAGCATCTGGGACACGTAGTTCTTGATGGTCTTCTCGGCGAGGAACATGCGGCTGGCGATCTCCCGGTTGGTGAGCCCCTCGCCGATCAGTTCCAGCACCTGCCGCTCGCGGGCGGTCAGCTCGCGCAGCGGGTCGGTCTGCTCCTGCTCGCGGCGCAGCCAGGCCAGCATCGCCTCGGTCTTCTTGGGGCTCAGCAGCGACTCCCCGGCCCCGGCGGTGCGGATGGCGGTGACCAGCTCCTCGCTGACCACGCCCTTGAGCACGAACCCGGCGGCGCCGGCCATGATCGCGTCCATCAGGGCGTCGTGGTCGTCGAAGGAGGTCAGCATCAGGCAGCGCAGCTCGGGCAGTTGCGACTGCAGTTCGCGGCACAGCTCGACGCCGTTGCCGTCGGGCAGCCGCACGTCCAGGACGGCGACCTGCGGCTGCGCCCTCGGTACCCAGGCCAGCGCCTCGGCGACCGTCGCGGCCTCGCCGACCAGTTCCAGGTCGTCCTCCGCGGCCACCAGCGCGGCGATTCCCCGCCGGATCACGTCGTGGTCGTCGACCACGAAGACGCGTGTGGTCATCTGGTATCCCCGCCCCCTTCGCGCCGAACTCCTAGGGAGGGCACTGACCAGGATAAATAGCTCGCCTGCGGGGCGCTGGCCGGAACGCGTCGGAGCTGGGCGACCGCCGGCACCCGGCCGCGACCGGGCGCCGGGGCGAGGGGAGCTCACTTCATCGCGTAGACGCTCTCCACGAAGTGCGCCAGCTGCTCGTCGGTCAGGTGCCGGGCGAGGTCGGCCTCGCTGATCATGCCGACCAGCCGGTGTTCTGCGATCACCGGCAACCGCCGGATCTGGTGCTCCTCCATCATCGAGAGCACCTTGCCGACGTCGGAGCCGGCGTCGACCCAGTACGGCTTGCCCTGCGCCAGCTCGCCGGCCTTCATCCCGGCGGGGTCGCGGCCTTCGGCGCAGCAGCGCAAGACGATGTCGCGGTCGGTGATGATGCCGTGCAGCCGGTCGTCCCGGCCGCAGATCGGCAGCGACCCGACCTTCAGGTCACGCATCATCTGCGCGGCCTTGTACAGGCTTTCGTCCTCGCCGATGCATTGAGCCCCCGCATGCATGATGTCGCGCGCAGTGGTCATGGCTGATCCTTTCGACTGCGGTCCTGGGCTGCCCTCTCACTACCCGCCCCGGTCCCCGGCGAAACCGCTGCCCGCTCGGTCCCGCTTCCACAGATCAGGCGCAATGTCAGGAGCACGCGGGGCGTCTGCGGTGTCCCGGCCCGACCGGCGCCCGCGATACCTCGGGGGGTGGCCGCCAGGCCCGCGCGGCTCGGGCTGCGAACGTCGCGGAGCACGAACCGGCGCCCGGCCAATATGCCCTGATCCGAGAGGAGGCGGCCGCTGCCGGCTGCCCGTTGCATGCGGGTCACGGCCTCAGAACCGTTCCGGTGCAAGGAATCCCGGCAGGTCGGCCTTGCCGGTCAGCGCGTCGGCCACCACCGCGGCGATGCCGGGTGCGTACTTGAAGCCGCGCCCGGAGTGCCCGGTGGCCAGCACGACCCGTCCATCGCCGATGCGGCCGACCAGCGGCTTGCCGTCGGTGGTGAACAGGTCGGTGAACGCGTCCGTCCGCACCGGCTCCGGGTGCAGGCCCGGCAGCATCTGCCGGACCGCGCTCGCGATGGTGCGGATCTCGGGGAGGCTGTGCCGCCGGTCGACCGCTGCCGGTTCCGGCACCACGTGCGAGGTGACCGCCCCGGCGACCTTCACCATGACACCGTCCACTGTGGGCGTTCCGTAGACGTGCACTCCGCCGTCGTGGTGGATGAAGATCGGGAAGCGCTCCGGCCGGTAGTCGTCGATGGCCTCGGCCCCGAACCAGGTGAGCAGGACCCGCCGGGGCTCCACCGCCGCGGCCAGCGCCCCGGGCAGGAACCGCGATGCCCACGAGCCCGCGCACACCACGACTTCACCGACCCGATGCGTGCCACCCGTGGTGTGCACCAGAACGCCGTCGCCGTCTTCTGCGATGCTGGTGACCTCCGTGTAGCGCAGCACCCCCGCCCCGGCCCCTTCCGCTACCCGGGTGGCGCTCAGCACAGCCTGCTCGCAGCGCAGGAAACCGGCCTGCTCGTCGAGCACCGCGACCTCGCCGTCGCGCAGCCGGTGCTGCGGATACCGTTGGGCGGCTTGGTCTTTCGACAGCACCTCGACCGCGACCCCGGTCTCGCGGGCGCTCTCGACCAGCCCGGAGATGTAATCCTTCGCGGGGTCGCCGATCGCCAGACCGCCGCACTGCGTGAGGATGCCGTCCCCCGACTCCGCTTCGAGTTCCCGCCACAGCCGCAGCGAATCGCGCAGCAGTGGCACGTACTGCGCGCCTTCGGCGTAGGCGAGCCGGAACAGGCGCGTCTCGCCGCCCACCGCGCCGCGGTCGTGGCCGGGCGAGAACTGCTCGAAGGCCAGCACGTCGACTCCGCGGCGCGCCAGCTGCCAGGCGAGCATGCTGCCGATCGTGCCGGTCCCGATGATGCCGACCTGGGCGTCCAGGTTGCTTGCGGTCATTCTCTCGGCCCCTGTCCGTGAATTTGCACCGGATGGTCGGACCCCGCGATCTCAAGGGAAATCAGAGGTCCGGTTTCAATTGGACATGCATCAGGAGGGGCACCCGCAGACCGGGGAGCCTCTGAGGTTCCGCCACCCGCACCGCCACGCAGAACGAGGTTGGAAAGCCTCACTGGATATCGCAGGGTCACAGCACCTTCGACAGGAACGACCTGGTGCGTTCGTGGCTCGGGGCGGCGATGATCTCGCGCGGGTCGCCGTGTTCGACGATGGTGCCCTCGTCCATGAAGATCAGCGTGCTGCCGACCTCGCGGGCGAAGCCGATCTCGTGGGTGACCAGCAGCATCGTCATCCCGTCGGCGGCCAGGTCGCGCATGGTCGCCAGCACCTCGCCGACCAGCTCGGGGTCCAGCGCCGAGGTCGGCTCGTCGAACAGCATCACCTTGGGGCGCATGGCCAACGCCCGGGCGATCGCCACCCGCTGCTGCTGCCCGCCGGAGAGCTGGCCCGGGTAGGCGTCCTCCCGGGCCGCCAACCCGACCCGTTCCAGCAGCTCGCGGGCGCGCTCGCGCACTTCCTCGCGCGGTTCCCGCTTGACCCGGCACGGCGCCTCCAGCAGGTTCTCCAGCACCGTCATGTGCGGGAAGAGGTTGAAGCGCTGGAAGACCATGCCGATGTCGGCGCGCTGCCGGGCGATGTCGCGCTCCGGCAGCTCGATCAGCCGGTTGCCCGACCGCCGGTAGCCGATCCGGGCGCCGTCGACCTGCACCTCGCCACCGTCCACCCGCTCCAGGTGGTTGATGCAGCGCAGCAGCGTCGACTTGCCGCAACCGCTGGGGCCGATGATGCAGCACACCTCGCCGGGGTCGACCTCCAGGTCGATGCCGCGCAGCACCTCCACCGAACCGAACGACTTGCGCACGTCCCTGAGCTTCACCAGCGGGGTGCTCACGCGACGGTCCCCTTCCCGTAGTGCCGTTCGACGTAGTGCTGCGCCACGGTGAGCACCGATGTCATCGCGAGGTACCACAGCGCGGCGACGATGAGTAGCGGCATCGTCTGGTAGGTGCGGGAGTAGATGACCTGCGCGCTGTGCATCAGGTCCATCGCGCCGAGCACGCTGACCAGCGAGGTGTTCTTCAGCGTGGCCACCGTCTGGTTCGCCGTCGGCGGTATGATGATCCGCATCGCCTGCGGCAGCACGATCCGTCGCAGGATGTGCAGCTTGCCCATGCCCAGCGCCTGCGCGGCCTCGGTCTGCCCGCGGTCCACGCCGAGCAGGCCGCCGCGCACGATCTCGGCCATGTAAGCGGCCTCGTTGAGCGCCAGCCCGAGCACCGCGGCGACGAACGGGGTGATGAACACGTTGGCGTTGCCGGAGATCAGCACCGGGCCGAACGGGATCTTCAGCTCCAGCACCGGGTACAAGGCCGAGAGGTTGAACCAGAAGATGAGCTGGATCAGCAGCGGAGTGCCGCGGAAGAACCAGATGTAACCGGCCGCGGCGCCGCTGATCAGCTTGCTCTGCGACTGCCGCATCACGGCCAGCACGATGCCCAGCAGCAGCCCGGCGACCATGGTGATCGCGGTCAGCTCCACGGTCAGTAGCGCGCCTTCGGCGATGGACCGCGCCGTGAGGTACTCCGCGACGACGTCCCACTCGTACTGCTCGTTGGTCACCAGGCTGGTCAGCAGCGCCGCGCCCAGCAGCACCAGTACCACTGTCCCGACGATTCGCCACGGCCTCGGCCGCTTGACGATCACCAGCGGGCCGGCCTCGCCGACCGCTGCGTCCACTGTGGTCATGAGCGGGGTTCTCCTCGCTGGTCAGGAAGCCGGGGTTTCCACGACGGGGTCGACGATCGCGTTGGCGTCCATCCCCCAGCGGTGGAAGATGCGCCGGTAGCCGCCGTTCTCCATCAGCGTGCGCAGCGCGGCCTGCACCGCCGGGGTGAGATCGGAGTCCTTGGGCAGCCCGATGGTGATCGCGCTGACGTTCAGCTCGCCGATCAGCTCGAACGAGTCCGGCGCCTGCGTCTGGGCGTAGGCCAGCACCGGCGTGTCGGCGAACACCGCGTCGACCCGGCCGCTGTCCAACTGCAGCAGCGCATCGTTCTGGCTGGGCAGGATGACCGGCTCGATCGGGTCGGCGCCCTTGCAAGTCCGCTCGCTGAGCTCGGGCAGCCGCTGGGACTCCTGGATCGAGCCCTGCTGCACGGCGACCTTGAAGCCGCACAGCCGCTCGGTGGACAGGCCCAGCGGATTGCGGGTCTTGACCGCCAGCCCACTGCCCCAGGCGCCGTAGCGGACCATGTCGAGCGTCTCCAGGCGCTTGGCCGTGGGCGACATGCTGGAGATCGTGAAGTCGTAGCGCTTCGCCTGCAGTCCCGGGATGATCCCGTCCAGCGGCACGTTGTGCAGCGTCACGGGGAGGCCGAACAGGCGTCCCATCGCCCGCGCCAGGTCGGGGTTTAGCCCGACGATCGTCGTGTTGTCCTCGGCGTAGAACTTGGTCGGTGCGCTGGAGACGTTCATGACCACGTTGAGCGTCCCGGCCTCGCGGATCCGCGCCGGCAGCAACGCGGCGACGGCCGGATCGGCGGCGAGACCGTCGAACGTCTCGTACTTGGGCCCGTCCGCGGTGCCCGTGACGTTCTCGTCGGGGTTCGTGCAGCCGACGGCGGTCAGCGACACCACCAGCGCGCCGACGACGAGCAGCCGCAGTCGGCGGGCGGCGGGCGGTAAGGGCATGCGCACTCCAGATGGCTGCGTCGGCGAAGATCCCGGCTGGCGGGTGCGGCCCGGCTCGGCGGGAGTGGAACGTATATTGAATCCAACTCCGGTTTGGCCGCAAGACCTCCAGCGCGAGTCATCGCGCCTGCGGGCGACAGGAAGACTTGCGCTCGAACCCAGATTTCCTTTGTGGACGGTTGCGTCAGTACTCGTGCATGTACCGGTCGAACGCGGCGTTGGCCGCCGCCCACTCGTGGGTGATCAGCTCGGTCGGCACGTCCGGCCGCGGCTCGGCGTCCACGGTGACGACGAACCCCGGCTCGGAGACCCGGCGGCGCAGCTGCACCAGGCACCCGCCCGCCGAGCGGCCGAACCGCTCCCCGTTGTCCTTGGACTTGACCTGGCCCGGCTGCAGGGCGGACAGGTCGTCGTTCGGGTTTTCCGCCATGCGCCCGTTTGTAGCCCAATCCGGCAATCCCGGCACGTCGTTGCCTGCCGGTTCGAACAGGCGTGCCCGCGCCGCGCGCGGGAACCCGAGTTCGGCACCGCGGCCCGGTGCCGCAACTAAACTGCGTCGCGAAACGCGCGAGGTCAGGGGGGCAGATGAGCGCGAGTTCCAGCACCGCCGCCGCGGAGGCCACCGACCGCATCCCCCGCGCCCTTCCGCCGTTCGCCCGCGCCGCGGTGCCGGTCATCGCCGCGGCGACCCTCGCGCTCCTGCTCGCCCTGACGACCCGCTACGACTACGTCACCGACGAGCTCTACTTCCTGGCCGCCGGGAGGTACTACCCCGACTGGGGGTACATGGACCAGCAGCCGCTGGTCCCGCTCCTCGCCGCGTTCCTGGACCGGGCGTTCCCCGGTTCCCTGTTCGCCTTCCGGCTGCTCCCGGCCGTCGCCACGGCGCTCGGCGCGATCGTCACGGCGCTCATGGCGCGGGAGCTGGGCGGGAGCCGGCGGGCCCAGGTCCTCGCCGCGGCGGCGTATCCGCTCTCGCCGTGGATCCTGCTCAACGGCCACTGGCTCACGGCGTCCGCAATGGAGCTGCTCCAGTGGACGGCCATCCTCTGGTTGCTGGCCCGCTGGGCGCGGCTCCAGCACGGCGGCGTCGACCGCGACCGGCTGCTGCTCGGCATCGGCCTGATCACCGCCCTGGCGGTGCAGACGAAGTTCCAGGTACTCGTGCTGATCGCGGCGCTGCTGGTGAGCATCGCGATCACCGGCCCGAGATCCCTCTTCGCCCGGCCGGCGCTGTGGTTCGCCGCCGCGATCCCGCTGATCACGGCGGTCCCGACGCTGTGGTGGCAGGCCCGCCACGGCTGGCCCGCCCTGGCGATGGGCACCGCGGTGAACAACGAGAACGACCGGCTGCTCATGGTGCCGACCGCGCTGTTCTACGCGGGCCTGCTGGTGGGCGCCGCGTGCTGCTGCTACGGCGCCCTGCGGCTCCTGCGGGCTCCGGAACTGCTGCCGTTCCGGTTCCTCGGCTGGGCCGCGATCGCGGTGTTCCTGTTCTTCCTGACCGCCGGCGGCCGGCCGAACTACGTCGCGGGCCTGTTCGGGCTGCTGTTCGCCGCGGCGGCCACCGGGTTGCAGCGCCGCACGGGAAAGCTGCTGTGGCCCGCCTACCTGCTCTCGGCGGTCCTGCCGCTGTCGCTGCTGCCGGTCTACCCGCTGGGCTTCCTGGCCCGCCATCCCGAGCTGCCGAGCTACGTCCGCCTCTACGAGACCGGCTGGCCCCAACTCACCGAAGCGGTCGCCCGCGCCTACCGAGCGCTCCCGGCCGAGCAGCAGCGCCGCACGGCGATCGTCGCCGAGAACTACTACCTGGCGGGGGCGCTCGACGTCCTCGGACGGAAAGCGGGCCTGCCCCGTGCCTACAGCCCGCACCGCGGCTACTGGTTCTTCGGCGCACCACCGAAAACCGCCGACTCCGTGCTTTACGTCGGGAGCGGGAACCCGCTTTCGGTCCACTTCGGACGATCGCGGGAGCTCGGCGAGGTCGGGACGGGCCTGGTGAACGTGGCGGAGGGCAACACGATCACGCTCTACCAGGACCCGTTGCAGCCGTGGCCCGCGCTGTGGCCGCGAATCCGCACGATCTGACGCTCACCTCGGGCCCCAGGGACCGCCGGGGTGCGGGCCGTTCGGCCCCGGCGGCTGCGGCGGACGTCCCGGCGGCCGGTGCCCGCCGGGCGGGAACCCGCCGGGCGGCTGCGGGCCGCGGGCGGCCGGTGGGCGCGGCTGGTAGGCCGGCAGCTGGCCCGCCGCGAGCTGCGCGGGCGGCGCGAAGAAGCCCGACCGCTCCTGGCGGGCCCACGGCGGCGGAGGCGCCTGCGGCAGCCGCCGGAAGAAAGCGTCCCGCGCAGCCCGCATCAACCCCAAGATCGCCTCCCGCCTGGCGAAGAACTTCTCCGGCGGGATCGTCTCCTTCTCGGCGTGCGCGTGCAAGAGTGCGAGTTCGGTGGCCGCCAGCTGGTAGTCGCCCATCGCCCGCGCCCCGGTCGCGCCCGCCTGCGCGCGCGCCCAGTGCCGCGCCTGCCGGCGACCGGCGAGGCTGCCGAGCATCTGCACGTCCCGCGACTGCACCAGGCCGCTCGGGATGTAGGCGGGCAGGTACTTGCGGATCAGGTGCACCAGTCGCTTGCGGTCCAGCACCACGATCACGACCAGCGCGATCAGCACCAGGAACTGCACGAGGTACGCCACCACCATGCCCGGGAAGCCGGCGAACGTCAGGCTGCCGTTCCACAGCGCGTGCAGGAAGACCGCCCCGCACCAACCGCCGACCACGGCGAAGAACCGGCCCGCGCCCCGGTGCGTCGCGGCGTAGGCGACGCCGAGCCCGGTCATCGCGGTGTACATCGGGTGTCCCAGCGGCGCGATCACGCCGCGGATCAGCACCGTGCCCCAGATCTCACCGGTCTCGGCGCCCAGGCCCTGCATGTAGTAGAGCACGTTCTCGACCAGCGCGAAGCCCAGCCCGCACATCCCGGCGTAGACGATGCCGTCGGTCGGCCCGTCGATCTCGTGCCGCCGCACCCACAGCAGGTACAGCAGCAGCGCACCCTTGAAGCTCTCCTCCACCACCGGCGCGACGATCGACACCGTGACCACCGAGGCGGCCTCCGCGCCCAGCGCCGGAGCCATCAGGATCTCGCTGCCGGTGTTCACGACCAGCGCGCCGATGATGGCCACCCCGGCGCCCCAGCCGAACGCCAGCCACAGGTTGAGCTGCGGCTCCGGCTCCAGCCGGTCGATGAGCAGGATCAGACCGATGAGCACGACGGCGGTCGGCAGCGCCAGCGCGGTGCCGATCACCACGTTCACCGGCCCGCCCTGCAGCAGGTAGAAGGCCAGCGCCAGCAGCAGGCAGAAACCGGACACGACCAAGCCGATGATCAGCGGTATCGGCGCGCGGTTGGTGCTGCGGCCGTCCAGGACGGACCGAGGACTGAGTGCGGGCATGCCCGCGAGCGTAGGAGATGCCCCGAGCCCCCGCGCCGGGTACCGCGATCTCGCCGGAGATCACCGGTTGCCGATCATCCCGGGCGGGGCGCCCTCGACTCGTTCCGACCGATCCGCCCGGCGAGGCCGGCAGCGCCTCCGCCGAGCGGTCGGCGTCGCGCTAGAGCGCCGGGCGGTGGCTTTCCGTGTACGCCCACGGCCGGACCCGTTCCAGTTCCTTGCCCAGCCGGAACACCGTGGCGTCGTCGTAGGTGTGGCCGACGATCTGCACACCGGTGGGCACGCCGTTGTCGCCGTGCCCGCTGGGCACCGCGAGCACGGGGCACCGGTTGTTGATGTTGAACGGGGTCGTCAGGGTCGCGTCGGAGAACCGGGCGAAGCGGTGACCGTCCACTTCGAACTCGCCGATCAGGTCGTCCCCGGCCGGCAGCGCCGGGATCGCCGCGGTCGGGCACAGCAGGGCGTCGAAACCGGACATCGCCTCGGCGAGCTCGCGCTGCATGCGGGTCTCGATCCGCAGCCCTTCGAGGAAGCCGCCCCGGTCCGCTGCCTTCGCCGCCCAGCCCAGGAACGCCGCGGTGTAGGGCGCGACGAGGTCGCGCCGGTCGCCGACGACGTCCTGGACCAGCGCACCGAAGATGGTGCCGAAGTGCATTCCGGTGGCCCGGCCGATCTCCGCGCGGGTCCAGGGCAGTTCGATCTCCTCCACGACCACACCGGCCTGCGCCAGTGCGTCGGCGACCGCGCGGGTGTTGCGCTCGACGTCCGGCTTGACGTCGTAGTCGCCGAGGCGCACGCACAGCGCCACCCGCATCCCGGCGGCCGGTTCGTACTCGGTGGGCAGCGCGATGCGGGGCCGCAACGACGTGTGGTCGCGCGGGTCCGGGCCGATCAGCGTGTTGGCGAACAGGATCGTGTCGTCGACGGTGCGGGCCAGCGTGCCGTCGCCGCGGTAGAAGTCCATCGACAGCGGCGGAGTGCCGGGAATCCGGCCGTAGGGGGCCTTGAACCCGACGGTTCCGGTGAAGGCGGCGGGAATCCGGGTGGAGCCGCCGATGTCGGAGGCCGTGGCCAGCAGCGCCGTGCCGGCGGCGAGCGCGGCGGCGGACCCGCCGGAGGAGCCGCCGGGCGTGTAGTCCGGGTTCCACGGGTTGCGGGTGACGCCCCACATCGGCGTGTGGGTGAACGTGGAGATGCTGAACTCCGGCGTGGTGGTGCGGGCGTGGATGATGCCGCCCGCGTCCAGGACGCGGTCGATGACCGGGGCGTTCTCGGCGGCCACGTTGCCCTTGTTGATCAAGGACCCCTCGGTCAGCGACCGGCCCGCGATGGCGTGCTTCTCCTTGGCGGCGACCGGGATCCCCTCCAGCGGCCGGGGCGCGGGCCCCTTGCCCAGGTACCGGGCCTCGGCCTGCGCGGCGGCCGCCAGGGCCTCGTCGAAGAGCCGCTCGGTGAACGCGTTCACCTCGGGCTCGACCTGCTCGGCGCGCTTGATCAGCGCCTGCAGCAGTTCCACCGGGGACAATGCGCGCTTGGCGAACAACGCGCGCGCTTCCGTCGCACTGAGGTAGATCAGCTCCGACATGCCACTCCTTTATTCAGCTGTTGCACCGTTGTCGCGCAGGTGTCGTGAGTGGACGTGGCCGCCGGGGCGGCCACTGCCACTCACGACACCTGCCGGGAGGGCGCGCGGCCCGACCTCAGCTGTTCTGCGGGAACCCGAGGTTGACGCCGCCGTGGGACGGGTCCGGCCACCGCGTGGTGACCACCTTCGTGCGGGTGTAGAACTGGATGCCGTCCGGGCCGTAGGCGTGCGCGTCGCCGAACAGCGAGTCCTTCCAGCCGCCGAACGAGTAGTACGACACCGGCACCGGGATCGGCACGTTCACGCCGATCATGCCGACCTCGACCTCCTCGCAGAACTGCCGCGCGGCGCCGCCGTTTTCGGTGTACACCGCCGTGCCGTTGCCGTACGGGTTGTTGTTGAGTACCTCGATCGCCGAGTCGTAGCCGGGCACCCGGAGCACCGACAGGACGGGGCCGAAGATCTCGTCGGTGTAGATCGACATGTCGGTGCCCACGCGGTCGAACAGCGTCGGCCCCAGCCAGAACCCGTCGTCCCCGCCGTCGACCCGCACGCCGCGCCCGTCCACCACCAGCTCCGCGCCCGCCTCGACGCCGGCGTCCACATAGGACGTCACGCGGTCCCGGTGGGCGGCGGTGACCAGCGGGCCCATGTCGCAGCCGCGGCGCCCGTCGCCGACGCTGAGCTTGGCCATCCGCTCCGCGATCTTGGCGACGAGCTCGTCGCCGACCGGGTCGACGGCGACGACCGCGGAGATCGCCATGCACCGCTCCCCCGCCGAGCCGAACCCCGCCGACACCGCGGCGTCCGCGGCCAGGTCGAGGTCGGCGTCGGGCAGCACCACCATGTGGTTCTTCGCCCCGCCGAGTGCCTGCACCCGCTTGCCGTTGCCGGTGCCGGTCTCGTAGACGTAGCGCGCCACCGGCGTGGAGCCGACGAACGACACCGCCTTCACCACCGGGTGCGCCAGCAGCGCGTCGACCGCGACCTTGTCGCCGTGCACCACGTTGAACACGCCGTCGGGCAGCCCGGCCTCCTGCCACAGCCCGGCGATGAAGTTCGCCGCCGACGGGTCCTTCTCGCTTGGCTTGAGCACCACGGCGTTGCCGCAGGCGATGGCGCCCGGCACGAACCACAGCGGCACCATGGCCGGGAAGTTGAACGGCGAGATCACCCCGACGACGCCCACCGGCTGCCGCACCGAGTGCACGTCCACGCTCGTCGAGGCGTTCTCCGAGAAGCCGCCCTTGAGCAGGTTGGGGATGCCGCAGGCGTACTCGACGTTCTCCAGGCCGCGCTGCACCTCGCCGGCGGCGTCGGAGACGACCTTGCCGTGCTCGGCGGTGATGATCTCGGCCAGCTCGCCCTTGCGCTGGTTGAGCAGTTCGCGGAAGGCGAACAGCACGTTGGACCGCTTCGCCAGCGACGCTCGCCGCCAGCTCTTGAGCGCCTCGGCGGCCGCCGTGACCGCAGCGTCCACATCGGACTCCGCGGCGAACGCGACCCGCTTGGTCACCTGCCCGGTGGCGGGGTCGAAGACCTCCCCGCTGCGCTGCGGGGCCGCGTCGGCGGGCTTGCCCGCGATCCAGTGCCTGATCAGTTCTGTCATGCGTGGAGCTCCTGCTCGGCCAGCGAGATTGTTTCGGTGAGGATCTGCAGCGCCTGCGCCGCCTCCTCCTCGGTCAGCGTCATCGGCGGCGCCAGGCGCAGGACGTTCCCGTGCAGCCCGCCCTTGCCTACCAACAGCCCGTGCCGCTTCGCCAGGTCCATCACCCGCGTGGCCGACGCGGCGGCGGGCGTGCGGGTGCCGGGTTCGACGAGCTCGACGCCGATCATCAAGCCCTTGCCTCGCACGTCGCCGATCAGCGGGCACCGCTGGGCGTGCGCCCGCAGGCCGTCGAGCAGCTGGGTGCCGAGCTTCGCGGCGTTGCCCTGCAGGTCGTGGTCGAGCAGGTAGGCCAGGGCGGCCCCGGCGCCGGCGGTGGAGATCGGGTTGCCGCCGAAGGTGGAGATCGAGTTGGCGGTCAGGCAGTCCATCAGCTCCGCCTCCGCGACCACCCCGCCGATGGCCAGCCCGTTGCCCAGGCCCTTGGCGAAGGTCATCGCCGCAGGCACCACGCCGTGCGCCTGGATGCCCCAGAAGTGCTCGCCGGTGCGGCCCCAGCCGGTCTGCACCTCGTCGGAGATCAGCAGGATCCCGTACTCTTCCAGGACCTCGGCGAACGCGCCGAACAGCCCGTCCGGCGGGGTGGCGAAGCCGCCGACGCCCTGGATCGGCTCGGCGATCATGCAGGCCACGTCGCCGGCGGTGGTGGTCTCGATGACCTCGCGCAGGTCGTCGACGCAGGCGGCGATGTAGTCGGCGTCGGAGAGGTCCCGGAACGGGCTGCGGTAGCGGTAGCCGCCGTGCACGTAGCTGACCTTCACCGGGGACAGCGAGCTGGCCGACCAGCCGCGGTTGCCGGTCACGCCGACGGTGCCGAAGGCCCGCCCGTGGTAGGAGTTGCGCAGCGCGAGGACCTGGTTGCTGCGCCGGTACTGGGTGGCCAGCATGAGCGCGGTCTCGTTGGCCTCGGTGCCTGAGCCGGTGAAGAACACCTTGGGGTTGGTCATCCCGGACAGCTCGCCGATCCGCTCGGCCAGCTCCACCTGCTGCCGGATCAGGTAGAGCGTCGAGGTGTGCAGGATGCCGGTGTCGACCTGGCGGCGGATCGCGTCGCTGATCTCGGCGACGTCGTAGCCGATGGCGTTGGTCAGGACCCCGGCGAAGAAGTCCAGGTAGGTGTTGCCGTCGGCGTCGGTGACGTGCCGTCCCTCGCCCGCGACGATCTCGATGGGCTCGTCGTAGTAGAGCGCCAGCCAGCTGGGCATGGCGGCGCGGTGCCTGGCCAACAAGGATTCCGTCATCAGCGTCCTCTTCCCTCCAAGGGCGGCCGGTTTCTCCGCGGCGGTCGTGCGTGCCGCTGCGGCCAGTCTGGTCGGCCGCGGCGGCCGCTTCCACGGACAACCTGTACTCATTTGGCGCTGCAGGCATTACGGTTTGTGCACCATGGATGCCGCGATGAAACCGACCTCGCCGGACGTGCTGGCGCTGCCGACCGTGTCCGAGGTGCTGGAGCTGCCGGTCCTGCGGCGCGGCAAGCCGCGGGTGGTGGCCGGCGCCTCCGGCCTGGACGGGCGGGTGCGTTGGGTGCACGTCGCGGAGATCGCCGACATCGCCCCGCTGCTCAGCGGCGGCGAGCTGGTGCTGACCACCGGCATCGCGCTCCCCGAGGAGCCCGCGCAGCTGGTGCGCTACGTCGACGAGCTCGCCGCGGTCGGGGCGTGTGGGCTGGTCGTGGAGCTGGTGCGCCGGTGGCGCGACCGGGTGCCGACGGCGCTGGTGGACGCGGCGCACCGGCACGACCTGCCGCTGGTGACACTGTCGGAGGAGACGAAGTTCGTGGCCGTCACCGAGGCGGTGATCGCCCGGATCCGCGACGCCCAGCTGGCCGAGCTGCGCGCGACGCACGCCATCCACGAGACGTTCACCGCGCTGACCACTTCGGGCGCCGAACCCGCGTCGGTGCTGCGGGAAGCGGCGCGGATCGCCGCCCGCCCGGTGGTGCTGGAGACGCTCGCCCACCAGGTGCTGGCCTACGACTCGGCCGGTCAGGACCCGGTGGCGCTGCTGGCGGAGTGGGCGGAGCGGTCCCGATCGGTGGTGCAGTCCGGCCGCACCTCCTACGACCCGGACCAGCGGTGGCTGACCACCGTGGTCGGGGCTCGCGGCGACGACTGGGGGCGGCTGGTGATGCTCGGGCCGGAGCCGCCGCACCGGCACGTCGTGGTCGCCGAGCGGGCGGCGTCGGCGCTGGCGGTGAACCGGCTGGCGACCCGCGACCGGGAGAGCCTGGAGCGTCAGACGCACCGCACGCTGATCACCGAACTGCTCGCGGGCAACGCCGATACCGCCGATCTGGCGGCCCGGTCCGCGGGCGTCGGCGTGCCGCTCGACGGCCCGCTGGTGGGCATCGCGGTCCGCCCGCACACCACGACGACGGTCGCGCCGGCGCTGGAAACCCAGCAGGCGCTGCGGGATCTCGCCGAGGCGACGGCGCTCGCCGCGCGCAAGGCGAAGCTGCCGGTGCTGGTGGGCGTCGTCGACGACGTCACCGTCCAGGCCCTGGTGGCGCTGCGGACGCCCGAAGCCGACGCCGTGCTGACCCGCTTGGCGGCGGATGTCCGCCGGTCCGCGGGCACGCAGTCGCTGCAGGTTGTGGTGGCGGTCGGCAGCGTAGTCGGCTCGATCGCCGGGGCGCGCCGGACGCTGACCGAGGCCGCCCAGGTCGCGGAGGCGGCGCTGCACATCGACGACGGCGACCGCGAGTTCCACCGCCTGGACGACGTGCGGCTGCGCGGACTCTTGCACCTGCTGCGCGGCGACGAGCGACTGATCGCGTTCGCGGAACGGGAACTCGGGCCGATCATGTCCAACGAACGGCTGCTGGACGCATTGCGATCGCTGTGCCGCCACGGTGGGAACAAGTCCGCGGCAGCGGCGGCGGCGCACCTCTCCCGGACCGCCTACTACGCGCAGCTGGCGCGCATCGAGCAGCTGCTGGGCGTGTCGCTGAGCGCCCCGGAATCCCTGGTGTCACTGCACGTCGCGCTCCTGGCACGGGATCTGCACAGCGGATCCTGAACCCCTCAGAGCCGGGGGCTCAGGGTTCGGCGGGTCAGGTCCTGGGTCTGCTTCGTCAGACCCGCGACGTCGATCTCCGCCCCGGTGGCGATCAGTTCGTCGAGGAGGCCGTCCACGCCGTGGTAGACGATCCGGAACGCCGTGGGCGCGTCCGGCGCGAAGGTGCCGTCGGGCACGCCGTCTGCGACGAAGTCGCCGATGCGGTCGATCACCCGGCGGTTGATGTCCTTGCACAGCTCCAGGGCCTTGGCGTTGGCGGAACCGTAGACCGTGCGGTGCAGTTCGGCGTTGCGCACCGCGTGGTCCAGCAGCGCCGCCCACAGTTCGTCCAATGTGGACCATCTCGACCCGTCGCCGGCGAGCACCAGGTCCGCGATCTCCAGGATGCCTTCGACGTAGCGCTCCCAGACGGCGGCGAGCAGGTGTTCCTTCGACTCGAAGTAGAGGTAGATGGTGCCCTGGGCGATCCCGCCCGCCCGGGCGACCTCCGCCATCGTCGCCCGCGCGAAACCCGTGGTCGAGAAGACCTCGGTCCCGGCCTGCAGGATCGCTTCGCGCCGGTCCTCGGGACTCATCGTCACCCGGCGGCGGCGTGCCGGCGTTCGTGCGGACATCTCGGCGACCTTCCTGCTGTGCGGCGGGCGCCAGCATAGCACTCGACTGAACGACGCTCACTGAGCCGCGCTCATTGACTGACTGAGCATCATTCAGTTAGCGTTCTCGGCGGCGCGCTCGCGCCGTCCGATCACTCCGCGAGGTTCTCCCGAATGCCGAATTCCCTTGTCCCCGAACGCCATCCGCGACTGCTGCTGGCACTGATCAGCAGCGGCGTCTTCCTGGTCCAGCTCGACGCGACGATCGTCGCCATCGCCCTGCCGGACGTGCAGGCGCACCTCGGCGTCGGCGTCGGCGATCTGCAGTGGATCATCGCCGGCTACACGCTCATGCTCGCCGGGCTGCTGCTCACCGCGGGCACCCTCGGCGACCGCTTCGGCCACCGGCGGCTGTTCCTCGGCGGGCTCGTCGCGTTCACCGCCGCTTCCGCGCTCTGCGCTCTCGCGCCGACCTTCGAGGTATTGCTGGCGGCGCGAATCCTGCAGGGCGCAGCGGGATCCGTGCTCATCCCGGTGTCGTTGGCGCTGATCAGCACGGTGTTCCCGGATCCGCGAGCGCGCGCGAAGGCCATCGGCACCTGGGCCGGCATCGGCGGGCTGGCACTCGCGGTCGGACCGCTGCTCGGCGGCGTACTGGTCGAAGCCTTCGGCTGGCCGAGCATCTTCTGGGTGAACATCCCGGTCGGCGTGGCCGCCACGCTCGCCCTCCGACACCTGCTCCCGCTACACCGTCCACAAGGGACTCGTTCGCTCGATCCGCTGGGACAGCTGCTCTTCGCCGCGTCGATCGCCGCGCTCACCTACGCGCTGATCGAAGGCGGGCGCGACTGGACGGCCACGCCCGTCGTTGCCGCGCTAGTGGTCGCCGCGGGCGGGCTGGTCGTCTTCGTGCGCTGGGAGCTGCGGCACCCCGACCCGATGGTGCCGATCCGGCTGTTCCGCAGCCCGGTGGTGCTGGTCGCTGGGGCGGTCAACCTGTTCGGCCTGCTCGGCCTCTACGGCGGCATCTTCCTGCTGACGCTCTACCTGCAGCAGGTGAACCGGCTCAGCGCGGCGGCGGCCGGACTGCGGTTCCTGGCGCTGAACCTGGCGATCATGATCTTCTCGTACCTGGCCAGCGTGCTGGCCGCGAAGCTGGGGCCACGGCCACCGATCGTCGCCGGTTCGGCGCTGACCGCCATCGGCCTGCTGGCCCTCACCGGGCTCGGCGTCGGCACCGGATACGGGCAGTACTGGTGGGCGCTCGCGCTGCTCGGCGCCGGGGTTTCGCTGGTGGGCGCACCCGCCACCGTGGCGCTGCTGAGCGCGGTTCCACCCGAGCAAGCCGGTGCCGCATCGGGAATTTCCAACACCTTCCGGCAGCTGGGCAGCGTGTTCGGCGTCGCGGTCTGCGGCACGCTGCTCGTCTCGCACCTGCGGGCGGAACTGCCCACCCGGCTGCCGACGCTCCCGGCGGCCGCGATCGACCCGCTGTCCAGCGGAGATCTGTCGATCATCGACCGGCTCCCGATCGACCTCCGGCAACTGGCCTTCGATGTCAGCGCACAGCTGCTCGTCGAAGGGCTGCACCTGGGCGCCCTGGTGGCCGCCGCCTGCGCGCTGCTCGCCGGAGCGGCCGCCCTGCTGTTCCTGCCCCGAAGCGGCTCGATCCGACCGCTTTCCCAGTCCCAGCCACAAGTTCGCGCCCGCCGGAGAAGGGCACCGCGGCGCCGGGTGTAGCCTTGGGCCGCTGGCCGCGCACTGACGGCACCTCCCCCCAGTGGCTGTCGGTGCGCGGCCGGCCCAAACCCCGATTCGCCGCCACAGCAGCGAAAAACGGCCTTCGCCGTTCCCCGCACCGCGATCGCACCCCGCGCCCCTCCGCGCGAAACGAAGCACCCCCGGGCGCAACGGCTCCCAAACCGATCACGACGGCTCCGACGGCGCTCGCCAACACGATCGACCCGACCAGACCCCCACTACCCGGCGCCGGTGCCCGGTGCCCGGTGCCCGGTGCCGCAATTTCAATGGAAATCGAAGGTCCGATTTCCATTGAAATTGCGGAAGACCGGGGCCGGACGCCTGCACCTGGCGGGAGCACCACCGTCGGCGTCACCCGATTTTGACCACCGTGCGTGCACGGTGCCCCCGGTTCATCCGCCGTTCGGGTGAATGGTCGATCATTGTCGCAGGAGCGCGTTGGGCCGAACGGGTCATTGCCCGTCCACCGGGCGTCACGCGTCCCCTGCGCGCCAGTCCCGTCCGCGGAGGTGGGGAAGATGTTTCGACCGAAGCACCACTGGCAACCTGCCGAGCAGCAGCGGCACGCCGTCGCGGGAACGCTGCCGGGCGGGCGGCGCCATCGGGACGGGGAATCCATCAACGCCCTTTGCGAGCGGACCGTTTCCACGACCGGGCGCACCGAACTGGACTGGCTGTGGCCGACCTGCCCGGACTGCCTGCGAGCGGCCGAGCGGCTCAACGGAATCCCGTCATGACCCGCCCCGTGGTGGTGCGCTTCGCCTTCGGGATAGTCAGCGAAGCCAGCCGCCAAGCACACCTCGCCGTCGCCCCCGAGGCCGGCACCCCGGAGCGCTGGCTCACGTACTGCGGCGTGGAGATCCCCACGAACGTCGCCGAGGTGTCCGCGCAACCGGCCGGCATGCCGTGCATGGGCTGTCTCAGCGCCCCCAGCGGCCCGGCGAGACCGCGACTCGGCTCCGGATAGCAGAACCGCACCCGCCCGGAGGCCGGGCGGGTGCGGTTACCTGCGACGATCAGCGCGAGAAGGTCACGGAACGCACCGCGACGTCGCGCGGGGCCTGCTGCCCCGGCTGCAGGATGTAGTAGTACACGTCGCTGGAGCAGTTCGAGTCCAGGAAGACGATCGCCGTTGCGTCGGTGTTGTTGCGCACCCCGTAGGCCGGGGCTTCCGGGTTCGGCAGTTCGAGCCGGTGGCAGAGCCGCCCGGCCGGGTCGAGGAGCGCGCGCTGGTGGTACGCGTTGGTCCCCTCGACCTAGTAGCTGAATTCGCCGTCCGCCGCGAGCGCAGAACCGGGCAGCGACAGCAGCAGACCGGCCGCACCGAGTGCGGCGGCGACAGTTGCGCGTAGACGCATCGAAACCGTCCCTTTCTGGGAAAATCAGACGCTGACACCGCAATACTCGTGATGCCGCCCGCGCGCGCCACCGCGATCACCCGCTGGTGGGGGTGATCACCGCCCAATTCACCGATCGGCTCTACCGCGCCGCGGCCAGCGACAGCGCGAACTCCTCGGCGTCGTCCAGCCACCAGTGGCGCAGCTCGAATCCGGCCACCGCCAGTTCGTCGCGGACCCGGCCGTGCCGGAACTTCGCCGAGATCTCGGTGCGGATCTCCTCTCCCCCGGCGAAGTCCACGCCCAGCCCCAGCTCCGGCAGCCGGACGTGCATCGGCCGGCCGGCCCGCAGCCGCATCTCGATCCACTCCTGCTCGGCGTTCCACAGGGCCACGTGCCGGAACCGCTCGGGCGCGAAGTCGGCGCCGAGTTCCCGGTTGAGCACCCGCAGCACGTTGCGGTTGAACTCCGCGGTCACGCCCTGCGCGTCGTCGTAGGCGCGCACCAGCCGCCCGGGATCCTTCACCAGGTCGGTGCCCAGCAGCAGCCACTCGCCCGGCCGCAGCGCCGCGCGCACCGCGGCGAAGAAACCCGCGCGCTCGGCCGGCAGCAGGTTCCCGATCGTGCCGCCCAGGAACGCGACCAGCCGGCCCGCCCCCGCGTCCAGCGCGGAAAGGCCGCTGGTGAAGTCGTCGACGACGCCGCGCACCCGGAGTTCCGGGTAGTCCAGCGCGATGGACTCCGCGGCGGCGCGCAGCGCCGACCCGGACACGTCCAGCGGCACGAACCGCTCCAGGGTCTCGGTCTTGCGCAGCGCGTCCAGCAGCAGCCTGGTCTTCTCCGACGACCCGGACCCGAGCTCGACCAGGGTGGCCGCGCCGGTGATCTCGGCGATCTCCAGCGCGCGCCGCTGCAGGATCTGCTGCTCGGCGCGGGTCTGGTAGTACTCCGGCAGGGCCGTGATCCGCTCGAAGAGGTCGCTGCCCGCCGCGTCGTAGAACCACTTGGGCGACAACCACTTCGGGCTGTCCGTCAGCCCCTCGCGGGCGTCGGTGCGCAGCGCCCGGGCCGCGTCTTCCTCGGTGAATCGGACGAGAAGTTCCGGCTCGCTCATCGCTCCCCCATCGACAACTCCGACAACGACGTCACCCGCGCATCCGCGGTGTCCGCGACGAGCAGGCACCGGTCCGGGACCTCGACCCACCCGGCTTCCGGGCCGAACGGCTCCGACGCCACCGCCACCGACTCCTCCGACCGGCGCACCCACAGCGCGTGCGTCCAGGTGGTGGCGATCAGCCGGGCACCGTCGGAGAGCAGCAGGTTCAGCCGCGAATCCGGTGCGGCGGCGACGACTTCGCACACCAGCTCCCGCACCGCCCGGTCCGGCTCCTCGCCGTCTGCCAGCCGCTGCCGCAGCAGCGCCCACAGCAACGCCGAGTCGGTGGCCGCCTCCAGCGTCAGCATGTCCACGACCTCCAGCCCGGCGGCGAGCTTCGCCAGCGAATCCGGCCAGCCGGTGACCCGGCCGTTGTGGCTGAACAGCCAGGTGTCATCGGTGAACGGCGCGCACGCGCCCGGAGTCACCGGCATGCCGGCCGTCGCCGAACGGACCGCCGCGACCACCGCGCCGCTGCGCACGTCCGCGGCCGTCTGCCGGAACGATTCGTCCGTCCACATCGGAACGGCGGCCCGGTAGCGGGCGACCGCGCCGTCCGGCCGGTACCAGCCGACGCCGAAGCCGTCGGCGTTGATCGTGCCGCCGCCGCGCATGTCGTTGGGCGCCCACGTCTGCTCCAGCAGCGAATGGGCCGGTTCGAGCAGCAGTTCCGCCAGCGACACGGCTGGCCCCAGATATCCCACGTGCCGGCACATCGGTCAGTCTCACTCCCCTCGTCCGGGCGTCCGGGCGCACCGGAAGCCGGCGAAGATCTGCCGCCGGATCGGGTAGTCCCAGTTCCGGAAGGTGCCGCGGCACGCGGTGGCGTCGGTGCCGAACGAGCCGCCGCGAAGCACCTTGTAGTCGGGCCCGAAGAACACCTCGGAGTACTCGCGGTACGGGAACGCCGAGAACCCCGGGTACGGCGAGAAGTCGGTCGCCGTCCACTCCCAGACGTCGCCGATGAGCTGCCGCGCGCCGCACGGCGCCGCCCCGTCCGGATACGCCCCGGCGGGCGCCGGCCGCAGGTGCCGCTGCCCCAGGTTGGCGTGCTCGGGACGCGGATCGGCTTCGCCCCACGGGTACCGCCGGGACCGGCCGCTCGCGGGGTCGAACCGCGCGGCCTTCTCCCACTCGGCCTCGGTGGGCAGCCGCTTGCCCGCCCACGCCGCGTACGCCTCGGCCTCGTGGAAGCTGACGTGCACCACCGGCTCCTCCGGCGGCACCGGCTCGACGTGGCCGAACCGGCGGCGCAGCCACCGGTCGCCCTCCAGCCACCAGAACCGCGGCGCCCGCAGCCCGGCCCGCTGCCGGTGCGCCCAGCCCGCGTCGCTCCACCAGCGCGGGTCGTCGTAGCCGCCGGCGTCGATGAACGCCAGGTACGCGCCGTTGGTGACCGGGGTGCTGTCGAGGTAGAAGTCGTCGACGTGGACCTGGTGCGCCGGTCGCTCGTTGTCCAGCGCCCAGGGTTCCGCGGAGGTGCCCATGGTGAACGGCCCGCCGGGCACGAACACCTCGGGCGGCAGCACGTCCACATCGGACGGTGGCGGCTCGGCCGCGAGGGCCGGTGGCCCGTCCCGCAGCTGGTGGGTGGCCAGCATCGTCTCGTCGTGCTGCTGCTCGTGCTGCACGATCATGCCGAAGGCGAACGCCTGCTGGACCAGCCGCCGCCCCTCCAGCGGGACGCGGTCGACCAGGTCGAAGACCTTCGAGCGCACCGCCGCGACGTACTCGCGCGCCTCGGCCGGGCCCAGCAGCGGCAGCTGCGGGCGGTCGGCCCTGGCGTGCTGGAACGCGTCGTAGAGGTCGTCGATCTCCGGGCGGATCGCCGGCGCTCCGCCGACATCGCGCACCAGCCACAACTCCTCCTGGCTGCCGACGTGCGCCAGGTCCCAGACCAGCGGCGACATCAGCGGCGAATGCTGCTTCACGAGGTCCTCGTCGTCGACCGAATCGGTCAGCTCGGCGCTGCGCTGCCGGGTGCGCGCGAGTTCCGCGGCCACGTGCGCGCGCAGGTCGGCGATCCCCAGATCCACCAGATCTTGCGTGCTTTCCACCGGTCACCTCCGGTTTCGTCAGCGGTCAGCGGTCAGCGGTCGGCGGGCGCGGCGAGCCGCCGCGCCACGAAGTCGGCCAGCCGCCCGGCCAGTCCGGCCGGGCTGTCCGGTTCGTCCTCCAGGTGCCGGCACGCCAGCTCGAACACGTCGCGGGCGCTGCGCGCCAACGCCGGGTCCAGCAGCCCGTGCCGCGCGGCCTGCACCCACCGGCCGACCGCCGGGGACGTCATCGCCAGCACCTTGTCCACAGTGGATTCCTCGCGGAACAGCGCGATCAGCGCACCCGCGGGCAGCATCCAGTCCTGGCCGGGCTGCGCGTCGAGGTAGCGGACCTCGAAGTAGCCGCGCGGCCGGACCGGCGGGAACACCGTGGACAGGTGGTAGTCGAGGTCGTCGCGGGTGGGCGGGTGCGACAGCGCGCCGTGGATCCACTCCGCGAAGCTGATGCCGCTGGGCGCCGTCCAGTCCCCGCCGTCGCGGCGCAGGCACACGATCGCGGTGTCGAGCACCCGCTTGGCCCAGCTGGTCGCCGGGTCGACGGTGATCGGGCCGGGCCGGGTGCGCGGCGGATCGGTGCGCAGCAGCGCGCGGGTGCGGGTGGACACCCAGCCGGTGCGTTCGCCGAAGAGCATCGGCGAATTCGCGAAAGTCGCCATCATCACGGGCCCCAGCGCGTGCAGCGCCGCCCAGCGAGCGGCCACCCGGTCCGGTTCGCCGGCGTCGAGGCAGACCTGCACGCCAGCGGTGCTGCACATCATCAACCGGCCGTCCAGGCCGATGCGGTCGAAGGCGGTTTCCATCGCGGCGTAGCGCGGCACCTGCAGGATCCGGTTCGGGTACCGCCACGGGTCGGTGCCCTGTTCGCCGAGCACCAGCCCGGCGGCGCGCAGCCGGCGCTCGACGTACTCGGCGTCGGTGGCGACGACGCTGAACAGCGACCGCATGGACGTGGTGGGAAGACTGGAGATCTCGACCTGGCCGCCGGGTTCGACGGTGAGCACCGAGCCGTTGGGCAGTTCGCGGTGCGGGCTGTCCGGGACCAGGGAGCGCGGGGCGTGCGGGCCGAGCGCGGCGATCAGCGTCGCGGCGTCGAGCGTTCGGCCCGGGTCGTCGGAGTGGTGCACGGTCCATTCGAGTTCGATGCCCAGCAGTCGCGGCGGACCGTGCTTGAAGCACACCGACGCGACGTAGGCCTCGGCCTCGGCCCTGGTGCGGACCCGGGAGGCCGGGAAGTCGGCGGCGGCGGGATCGGTCGTAGTGGGCAATGTGATCACCCCCTGTAATTGGCCGGTTACCGACGCTACCGCTCCCCCCTGACGCCCGCGACCCTTGTTCTTGATCCGGAGAACTGGTACGAGGAACGGGAAACCCGTTCCCCCACCTGCTTTTCCCGGATCTCGACCGCCACGCGGGTAACGGTTCCGCCGACCCCGGCGACCATATGGTCGGAGGTCGCCCATCGGTTGGGACATGCGCAGCAAAACGTACGTACGGATTGCAATGTGGCGGCGGCACCTGGGACGATCAGAACATGCCTCGGGTCAGCCAAGACCACCTCGACGCCCGGCGCCGTCAGATCCTCGACGGCTCCCGGTCGTGCTTCGCGCGCTTCGGCTACGAAGGCGCCACCGTGCGGCGGCTGGAAGAAGCGACCGGCCTGTCCCGGGGCGCGATCTTCCACCACTTCAAGGACAAGGAGTCGCTGTTCCTCGCGCTGGCCGAGGACGACGCGACCCGGATGGCCGACGTGGTGGCCGAGCAGGGCCTGGTGCAGGTGATGCGCGACCTGCTCGCCGGGCCCGCAGGCGGCACCAGCAGCGCGCCCGGCGCGGACTGGCTGGGCACCCGGCTGGAGGTGTCGCGCCGCCTGCGCACGGACGAGGAGTTCCGGGCGCGCTGGGCGCAGCGCTCCGAGCAGCTGACCACCGCCACCCGCGCCCGGCTGAAGTGGCAGCGCGACGCCGGCAACCTCCGCGACGACGTCGACGTCGACGTGCTGACCGCCTACCTGGAGCTGGTGCTGGAGGGACTCGTGTCCCACCTGGCGATGGGCCTGCCCGCGGAACACCTCCCCGCAGTGCTGGACGTCGTCGAGGAGAGCGTCCGCCGCCACCGCGGTAGCTGACCCGCGCGGCTCGCCCGGGTAATCTCGCTACCGCGAACGGCCGAGCCCCTGCAGGACCATCCGGGTTCGGCGCACACCCCGAAGGAGCGCGCGGCGCATGTGGAGCGAGTGGTGGAACCGCTTCCTCGCCTCGGACCCGGCGCTGCGCCGCCTGCGCACCGCGGCCCGGGTGACGCTGTCGGTCGCGCTCTCGCTCGTGGTGGTGCTGCCGCTGCTGGCGTGGTGGGGGCAGCCGTTGCCGCTGGCCATGCTGGCCGCGGTGGTGGCGATCAACTCTTCGCTCGGCATCAACGACCCGGACCGGCGGCAGCAGAAGATCACCAACCTGCTGATGCCGCTGCCCGCGGTGCTCGCGCTGCTGCTGTCGATCCTCACCTCGCCGTGGCCGCTGCCGCACAGCCTGCTGTTCCTGGTGGTGATCTTCACCGCCACCTACATCCGCCGGTTCGGGCCGCGGTTCTTCCCGCTGGGGATGGTCGCGTTCATGGGCTACTTCTTCGCGATGTTCCTGCGCCCCCAGCTGCCGCAACTGCCGGCGCTGATCGCGGCGGCGGTGGTCGGGGCGCTGGCCGCGTTCGCGATGCGGTTCCTCGTGCTGCGGGACGACCCCGAAGGCGTGCTCGAACGCGGCCGCCACACGCTGCGCGCCCAGGTGCACGGGCTCCTGCACGCGGTGCGCGACGTCGCCGAGCACCCGGATTCGACGCAGCGGCGACGCGAACTGCACAACCGCTCGGTGCGGCTCAACGAGACCTCGCTGATGCTGGAGAACACCGTGGGCCAGCTCGACGACCTCGACGAGGCCGGCCGCGAGCTGCTCCGGCAGCGCATCCTCGACGTCGAACTCGCGGCCGAGAACCTGCTCACCCCGCTGATGCGGCTCGTCGACCACCCCAGCGGCGGCGCCACCGTGCCGCACGCGATCACCGCGCTGCTCGCGGTGCTCAACACCGAGCCGCGGGAGGTCCGGGAGGCCACGCGGCTGGTCGCCGAGGGGATCGAGCAGCAGGGCTCGGTGGAGATCGCGATGGCGGTGCGGCGGCTCGGCGCCGGGCTCGCGGAGCTGGCCGACGCGACCGGCGAGCTCGGCGGCGAACGCCGCGAGGAGGCGCCGCCGGAACCGGTCGGCGAGCCGGAGCCGACCGAGGACGACGAGACCGGGTTGCGGCGGCCCGAGCTGCGGACCGCGATCCAGGTGACCTGCGCGACCGCGCTGGCGATCATGCTGGGCCAGCTGGTCTCGCCGAACCGGTGGTACTGGGCGGTGATCACCGCGTTCGTCGTGTTCATCAGCACCAACAGCCGCGGCGAGCTGCTGGTGCGGGCGTGGCAGCGCACCGCGGGCACCATGCTCGGCGTGGTCGCGGGCATCCTGGTCGCCGCGCAGATCTCCGGCAACACCCCAGCCGAGATCGCCATGATCCTGACCTGCGTGTTCCTGGGCTTCTACTTCGCCGGCTACTCGTACGCGGTGATGACGTTCTTCATCACCACCTTGCTCGGCGCGCTCTACGGGATGCTCGGCACCTTCGACGAGGCCGTCCTGGAGACGCGGCTGTGGGAGACCGCGGTCGGCGCGGCGGCGGGCGTGCTGGCGGCGGTGTTCGTGCTGCCCACCCGCACGCGCTTCCTGGTGCGCACCAACATCCAGGACTTCCTGCTGACGCTGCGGGACTTCCTGCGCGGCACCGGCACCGAGATCAGCGACCACGGCACGGTCGCCGGCCTGCAGGAGTCGATGCGCGACCTCGACGACGGCCTGCAGCGGGTGATCACCAGCGCGAAGCCGCTGACCAGCTACCGGCTGCGCTCCCGGCGCAGCCAGGTCCAGCGGTCGGTGGCGATGCTCAGCGGCTGCGCGTACTACGTGCGCAACCTGGCGGTCGCACTGTCCTCCACTGTGGACATGGTCGACGAGGACACCCGCAACCGGCTGGCCGAGCTGCTGTGGGCGCTGGCCGACGCGGTGGAGTCGCTGACCGACGAGGCCCAGGTCAGCTTCGAGGCGGCGATCGCCTCGGCGCACCGCACGGCCGACGCGCTGCACGACATCGCCGAATCGCTGACCGACGGCCCGACCTCCCTGCACCGCACCATCCGCTGGCTGGACCGCACGACCCAGGTCGCCGAGGACCTGGCCCGCGAACTCCCCGCGGCCACGCCCGAGAAGCAACCCGCCGCCTGAGCTGCCGGGCAGTCCAGTCGATCCGGATTGGACCGCGCCGCGGCGCGCCTGCTTCGTTACGGTCGTGAGTGAGTTTTCCGGTTCTTACCGGATCAAACGCTCACGAAGGATGTCGCATTGCACCCGAAGCTCTCCGAAGACCTCGCCCGGCTGCCCGAGCTGCTCGACATCGCTCGGCGACGCGCCGTCGAGGCGCTGTCCGGGATCGCGGACCGGTCGGCCGCCGTGCCGCCCGCACCGCCGAATCCTGAGTCGCTGCCCGATTCCGCCGTCGGCGCCGAAGCCGCCCTAGAACGGTTCCAGAGCCGCTGGGCGCCGGGCTTCTCCGGCAGCGCGGGGCCCCGCTACCTCGGGTTCGTGACCGGTGGCGCAACCCCGGCTGCCGTGGCGGGCGACTGGCTGACCAGCACGTTCGACCAGAACGCAGCTGCCGGCGGCGACTCGTCGGCGCTGGACCTGGAACGCGAAGCGACCGGCTGGCTGCGCGAGCTGTTCGGCCTCGGCACGGCGCACGAAGGCGCGTTCGTCAGCGGCGCGACGATGTCGAACTTCGTCGGGCTGGCGATCGGCCGCGAATGGGTCGGTGAGCAGCTCGGCGTGTCCGTGGCGCAAGACGGCGTTGCAGCGCTCGGGAACGTTCCGGTGCTTTCCGGCAGCCCGCATTCCAGCGTCTACAAGGCACTCTCGATGCTCGGCCTGGGCCGCGGTTGCGTTCGCGAGGTGGCCACGTTGCCGGATCGGGAGGCGGTCGACGTCGATCGGCTTTCCGCGGAACTCGCCGCGCTCGACGGGCGGCCCGCGATCGTGGTGGCCAATGCGGGAACGGTCAACACCGTGGACTTCGACGACCTGCGGGCGATCGCCGAACTGCGCCGGCGCTTCCCGTTCTGGCTGCACGTCGACGCCGCCTTCGGGGGCTTCGCCGCGCTGTCCCCGCCGCACACCGAACTGGTCGCAGGCATCGACGAGGCCGACTCGGTGTGCGCGGACCTGCACAAGTGGCTCAACGTGCCCTACGACAGCGCGATCCAGTTCACCCGGCGCCGGGACCTGCAGGTCCGGGTGTTCCAGAACGCGGCCGCGTACCTGGGCCGGATCACCGAGGACCCGGACTTCGTCCACCTCACGCCGGAGAACTCGCGCCGCCTGCGCGCCCTGCCGGCCTGGTTCACGCTCGCCGCCTACGGGCGGCAGGGGCACCGCGAGATCGTCGAGCGGGACATCGCGCTGGCCCGCGACCTCGGCGACCGGATCGCCGGGATGCCGCACCTGCGGCTGCTCGCACCGGTGCGCCTCAACGTCGTCTGCTTCACCCTCGCCGACGACCCCACCGCCGAGCGGGTCGGCGCACTGGCCCGCTCCGTCGCCGGATCCGGGGAGGCGTTCCTCACCCCGACCGTCTACAAGGGAACGCCCGGGCTGCGCGCGGCCTTCAGCAATTGGCGCACCACCGGGGCGGATGTCGGTCGCGTCGCCGCCGCCCTGCTGGCCGGCTGAACCGGAATCGGCCGGGGGACACGGACTTTCGCTGCCGGGTGTGGAACCGGGCCACCGATTACGCTCCGCCCTGAACCAGGTTCCACTCCACGAGGAGACGCCCGTGAAGCGTTCGATCGCGCTCGGTCTCGCCGGGGCCGCGGTGCTGGCCGGCACCGCGGCGCCGGGAGCGGCCGCCCAGGCAGCGCCCGGCCTGCAGTTCGGCGCGTGCCCGCAGGACATCAGCAAGCCCCACCCGCAGCTGCAGTGCGCCAACCTCGACGTGCCGCTGGATTACGCCGCGCCGAACGGCGAGAAGCTGCAGCTGCTGATCGCGAAGTCGCCGGCGCGCAAGCCCGAAGCCCGGCGCGGCTCACTGCTGATCAACCCCGGCGGCCCGGGCGGGCCGGGGGTGGCCTTCGCCGGCACGCTGGCCGGCCGGCTGCCCGCCGAGGTGCTCGACGCCTACGACCTGATCGGGTTCGACACCCGCAACTCCGCGCACAGCACCCCGATCAGCTGCGTCGACCCGGCCACCTACTGGCGGCAGCCGCTGCCCGACCCGGACTCGCCGCAGACCCGCGAGCAGAACTGGCAGCGCGCCCAGGAGTACGCCGACGGGTGCGCGCAGCGGGCCGGCAAGTACCTGCCGCACCTGAACACGCCGACCAACGCCCGGGACATGGACCGCATCCGGGACGCGCTCGGCGAGCAGAAGATCAGCTACCTCGGCTACTCCTACGGCACCTACCTCGGCGCGGTGTACGGACAATTGTTCCCGGAGCGCGTGGAACGGATGGTCCTGGACAGCACGGTCAACCCGGACACCTCCGAGGTCTGGTACCGCAACAACCTCAACCAGGACATCGCCGCGCAGCGGCGGCTGGGCATCTACTTCGACTGGATCGCCCAGCACGACCAGGTGTTCCACCTCGGCACCGACCGCGGCCAGGTGCAGGCCGCCTGGGACGGCATCCGGGCCGAGCTCCGCAAGGGGGCGCGGGGCGCGCTCGGCCCGTCGGAGCTCACCGACATCACCTTCAGCGCCCTCTACAGCGAGAGCAACTGGCAAGACCTCGCCGAGGCGGTCGCCGACTTCCGCCTCCGCAGCGACGACCGCAAGCTCGTCGCGCAGGTGTCGGCGAAGGACGCGGCGGCGGAGAACAGCAACGCCATCTACAACGCCGTGGAGTGCGCGGACGCCCCGTGGCCGACCCGCCGCAGCGAGTGGGAGCGCGACTCCGAAGAGCTGGCCGCCGAGTACCCGCTGGCCGCCTGGTACAACAGCTGGACCGTCGCGCCCTGCCGGGTGTGGCAGGCTCCCCGGCAGCAGCCGCTCAAGATCACCGGTGCGGGGCTGCCGCCGATGCTGGTGATCAACTCGGAGCACGACGTCGCGACCCCGTACGCGGGCGCGGTGGAGATGCACCGGTCGCTGCCGTCGTCGGTGCTGGTCACCGAGAAGGACGCGGGCAAGCACGGCGTGTGGGCGATGGCCGGCAACGCCGAGGTGGACCGGATCGGCACCGACTACCTCGTCCGGGGCGTGCTGCCGAGCGGGAACGTCACGGTCGCGGGCCACGCGAACCCGGACCCGGCGGCCCCGGAGAAAGCCCGCACCTTCGACCTGCGCTGAGAAGAGGCCGGCCCCGGGATCACCGGGGCCGGCCTCTTCTCGTTCACATCAGTTCACGCCGTGCATGTAGCGCTTGATGCTCTTGGAGCCGAGCAGGAGGAGCACCGCGCAGCCGATCGTGGCCGCTCCGACGATGCCGAAGTAGACCGGCTGGTTGTCCACCGAGTACAGCTTCACCACCTGGGCGCCGAGGCCCTGCCCCATCGCCGGGGCCAGGAAGTACAGGCCCATGGTCTGGGAGGCGAAGACCTTCGGCGCCAGCTTGGTGCTCGCCGACAGGCCGACCGGCGAGAGCATCAGCTCACCGAAGGTCATGATCACGAACACCAGCGCGAGCATGATCGGCAGGTGCTTGCCGTCGCCGGCGACGAACTTCGACACCACGACCCACAGGAACGAGACACCGACGAAGAACAGGCCGCCGACGAACTTCTGCGGGGTCGACGGCTGCCGCTCCCCCAGCTTCGTCCACAGCAACGCCATCAGCGGCGCCAGCACGATGATCGCCAGCGAGTTGATGGACTGGAACCACGACGCCGGGATCACGAACCCGAAGATGTTCAGGTCGGTGTCCGCCTCGGCGATGTTGGCCAGCGTGTTCGGCTGCTGCTCGAAGAGCAGGAAGAACAGCGCGGTCGCCAGGAACAGCGGGATGTAGGCGATCAACCGGTCGCGCTCGATCTTGGTGATCTGCTTGCTGGAGAGCATCACCGCGAAGTAGATGACCGGCAGCACCGCGGAGATCAGGCTGATCACGTTGACCAGGCCGTCGAGGCCCATCACGCCGCTCACCGACAGGCCGACCAGGACCGCGATGAACACCAGGCCGAAGCCGATCGCGCGCCCCAGCACGCGGACCTTGTGCCCGGCGGGCAGCGGGTTGACCGGAACCAGCCCGGCCGAGCCCAGGTTCTTGCGCCCGAACTGGTACTGGATCAGACCGATCGCCATGCCGACGGCCGCCGCGCCGAACCCGACGTGCCAGCTGACCTTCTCGCCGAGGGTGCCGACGACGAACGGCGCCAGGAACCCGCCGAGGTTGATGCCCATGTAGTAGATCGAGAACCCGGCGTCACGGCGCGTGTCGTGTTCGCCGTAGAGCCCGCCGACGAGGCCGGAGATGTTCGGCTTCAGCAGCCCGGTGCCGATCACCAGCAGCACGAGCCCGAGCACCACCGTGGCGATGCCGCCGGGCAGGGCCAGGCTGATGTGGCCGAGCATGATCACGCAGCCGCCGTAGAACACCGCACGTTGCGCGCCGACGACCCGGTCGGCGAGCCAGCCGCCGAGAATGCCGGTCATGTAGACGGAGGCGCCGTAGACGCCGACCACCGACAGCGCTGTCGACTCGGGGATCCCCAGGCCGCCCTCGGCGACCGCGAAGTACAGGTAGTACCCGAGGATCGCTCGCATGCCGTAGTAGGAGAACCGCTCCCACATTTCGGTGAAGAACAGCGTCGACAAGCCGCGGGGGTGGCCGAAGAAGCCCCTCTGCGGTGCGTCCGCAACCGTGGGTGTGCTCACGATCACGTCCTCTCGTGTGTGACCTGGCGGCGGTAGCCGCTCGACGAAACCTGCGGCAGGTTACGTCTCGCCCCAGTGGCCCAGACCACCGGGGCGTAAACCCGCCTCGCCGCGAATGCCACGAGCGCCCCCGACCAGCCACACTGGACGCGTGGCCAGGGATTCCGCCGCCGCCTCCGGGTGACCCGTGACCGATTTCACAACGCTCATCGGGAGAAATCATGCAGCTGCTGGACGCCCACCGCAGGGCCATGGCCGAGTTCGACACCAGGGTGGGGCACATCGGCGACGACCAGTGGGACGCGCCGACGCCGTGCACGCGGTGGAGCGTCCGGGACCTGCTCGGCCACCTGGTGTCCGAGCAGCTGTGGGTGCCGTGGCTGCTCGACGGCGCCACCTTGGACGAGGTCGGCGACCGCTTCGACGGTGACGTCCTGGGCGCCGACCCGGTCGGCGCGTGGCGGGAGGCCGCCGCAGCGGCCCGGCGGGCGTGGGACGAGCCGGGCGCGACCGATGGCGAGGTCAACGTGACCGGCGGCGTGATCCCGGCGCAGGACTACGGCTGGCAGATGACGCTGGACCTGGCGGTGCACGCCTGGGACCTGGCCCGCGGCATCGGCGCCGACGACCGGCTGGACCCGGCGCTGGTGACCGCGGTACACACCGTGTTCGCGCCGCAGATCCCGGCCTGGGCGGACATGGGCATCTTCGCCCCGCCGCGCCCGGTGGCCGCCGACGCCGATGAGCAGGCCAAGCTCCTGGCCCTGCTCGGACGATCGTGATGATGTTGGCGCGGCCGGACCGGTCCGGACCCCGTATACTGGCGTCGTATTTTTCCGAATTTCTGTCTAGGAGTGACGTCTTCAGTGCCTGCGGCACAATCCCCTGAGGGCAGTACCGAGCCGGGACATAGTCCCGGCTTTCCGAATCTGATGGCCGGTTTCCCCGCCCGGGGTGATCGGTGATGGAGATCCTGCTGGCCGTTCTCGGCCTCGTTTTCGTCGGCATCCTCACGCTGGGCACCGGATTGGCGGTCGCCGCGGAGTTCTCGCTGACCTCCCTGGAACGCAGCACGGTGGACGCGCACGTCCGCCAGGTCGGCGACCGGCGCGCGCGGGCCGTGCAGAAGGCGCACCGGACGCTGTCGTTCCAGCTCTCCGGCGCTCAGGTCGCGATCACGCTGACGACCCTGATCACCGGTTACGTCGCCGAGCCCTTGATCGGTGACCTGATCCGGCCGGCGCTGACCGCGCTGGGGCTGCCCGGCGAGGCCGCCGGGGCGGTGTCGCTGACGCTGGCGATCCTGCTGGCCACCACGCTGTCGATGGTCTTCGGCGAGATGGTGCCCAAGAACCTCGCGATCGCCCGGCCGTTGCCGACCGCGCGCGCGGTTTCCGGCTACCACGCGGGGTTCTCGCAGGTCTTCCGCTGGCTGATCGACGCCATGAACAACAGCGCCAACTGGGTCGTGCGCCGCTTCGGCATCGAGCCCCAGGAGGAACTCCGGTCGGCGCGTTCGCCCGACGAGCTCGGCTCGATCGTGCGCTCCAGCGCCGAGCACGGAACGCTGGACTCCGCGACCGCCCAGCTGATGGACCGGTCGCTGCGCTTCGGCGATCGGACCGCCGAGGAGCTGATGACCCCGCGCGTGCGCGTCGAGTCGCTGACGGCCGGCGAAAGCGTGCTGGACCTGCTCGACATCGCCCGCCGCACCGGGTTCTCCCGCTTCCCGGTGCACGGCGCCGATCTGGACGAGGTGCACGGAGTCGTGCACGTCAAGCAGGCGTTCGGCGTGCCCGCGTCCCGCCGTGCGACGACTCCGGTGGGGTCGCTGGCCCGGCCGGTGCCGACGGTGCCGGAGACGCTGGACGGCGACGCGCTGCTGAACCGGCTGCGCGGGTCCGGGCTCCAGCTGGCCGTGGTGGTCGACGAGTACGGCGGCACCGCGGGCATCGTGACGCTGGAAGACGTCGTCGAGGAGATCATCGGCGACGTCCGCGACGAGCACGACCGCCGCGAGATCGCCGCCGTGCGCCGCGTCGGCGATGGCACCTGGATCATCTCCGGGCGGCTGCGCCCGGACGAGCTCGCCGAGGCCACCGAGTTCGCCGTGCCCGACGGGGACTACGAGACCGTCGCCGGTTTCGTGCTGGCCCGGCTGGGCCGCATCCCCGAGGTCGGCGATCGCCTCGACCCCGAGGGATGGGAGCTGACCGTCACGCGGATGGACCGCCACCGCATCGCCGAGCTGCGGCTCATCCAGCAGCCGGCGTCCGTCGAGGTCGTGGAGGAAGTCCGATGAGCGACGGTTTCGCGATCGTCCTCGGTGTCGTTCTGCTGCTGCTCAACGCGTTCTTCGTGGGCGCGGAGTTCTCGCTGCTGTCGTCCCGCCGGGACCGGCTGGAGGCGCTGCTGGCCCAGGGCAAGAGCCGGGCCAGGATCGTGATCAAGGCGAGCCAGGAGGGCTCGCTGATGCTCACCAGCGCCCAGCTGGGCATCACGCTGTGCTCGCTGGGCCTGGGCCGACTGGGCGAACCCGCCGTCGCCCACCAGCTGGAGGTGCCCTTCGCCGCCCTCGGCGTCCCCGAACCGGTCATGCACGCCGTGGCGTTCGCGATCGCGCTGGCGATCGTGGTCGTCCTGCACGTGCTCGTCGGCGAGATGGTGCCGAAGAACCTGGCGATCGCCGAGCCCGAGCGCCTCGCGCTGTGGCTGGTGCCGCCGCTGGTCGGGTTCGTCACCCTGGCCCGGCCGCTGATCGCCGTGTTCAACATGCTGGCCAACGCCGTGCTGCGGCTGCTGCGGGTGGAGCCCAAGGAGGAACTCGACACCGCCTACACCTCGGCGGAACTCGCCGAGCTCCTGGTGGAATCCCGCCGCGAAGGCCTGCTGGAGCAGTCCGAGCACCGCAGGCTGGCGCAGACGCTGTCGTCGGTGGAGCACACCGTCTCCGACGTCCTCGTGCCGCTGCCGGACCTGACGACGCTGCCGCAGCGCCCGACGCTGGGCGATGTGGAGCGGGTGGTGACCGAGACCGGGTTCTCCCGGTTCCCGGTGCGGGGTGATGACGGTGCGCTGCGCGGCTACCTGCACGTCAAGGACGTGCTCGACCAAGCCGGGCACGACCCCTCCACCCCCATCGCGCCCGGCCGCATCCGGCGGCTGCCGACGGTGCCGGTGGGCGCCCTGCTCGACGAGGCGCTGACGTCGCTGCGCCGGGCCGGGAGCCACCTCGCCATGGCCGTCGACACCACGGGCGAACCCGTCGGCGTCGTCGCCATGGAGGACCTCGTCGAGGAGTACGTGGGCACCGTCCGCGACGCCACCCACGTGCACTGACGGCCGCGCGTCTTCCGGGCCGCCGCCGCGGCCCGGAAGACGCGGTGCGGCAACCGTGACCATTGGCCGATTTGTCACCCATTAGGGTCACGGTGTGCGAGATGATCGGGTCGTGGCTCACCATCAACAGGTCAGCACCGCCCCCCGTGTCATCGGCGGCCGGTACCGGCTGGAGGGCACCATCGGCCGCGGCGCGATGGGTTACGTCTGGTCCGGCACCGACGAGCTGCTGCAGCGGCCGGTGGCGGTCAAAGAGCTCCGGTTGTCCCCCGGCATCCCCGAAGAGGAGGCCGCCGAGCTGCGCGAACGAGCCCTGCGCGAGGCGCGCTCGATGGCGGTGCTCAGCCATCCCAACGCCGTCATGCTCTACGACGTCGCACGCGACGGCGAGCAGCCGTTCGTCGTGATGGAACTGGTGCGGGCGCAGAGCCTGTCGAGCGTGCTCAACAAGCACGGGGCGCTGAACCCGCACCAACTCGCCGTGCTGGTCGACAGCGTCGCCGCGGCCCTGCAGGCGGCGCACCAGGTGGGCATCGTGCACCGCGACGTCAAGCCCGGCAACGTGCTGCTGGGGCGGCACGGCCAGGTCAAGCTCGCCGACTTCGGCATCTCCCGCAACGCCGCGGAATCGACCCTCACCCGCACCGGCGTCCTGGTCGGCACGCCCGCCTACCTGGCGCCGGAGATCGCGATGGGCCGCTCCCTGGGGCCGTCCGCCGACCTGTGGAGCCTCGGCGCGACGCTGTTCGCGGCGGCCGAAGGCCGGCTGCCGTACGACGCCTCCGGCGACCCGCTGATCACCGTCAGCTCCATCGTGCACGGGCCGGTGCCGCAGCACCGCCAGAGCGGCCCGATCGGCGAGGTCATCAGCGGCCTGATGATCAAGGATCCCGAGCGGCGGATGCCACTGCTCGAGGTGCGCCGCCGCCTCCAGGACCTGGCGCGCGACGCCGGGGAGGCCCCGTTCGACGCCCTGCTCGACGCCACCGAGCCCGCGCCGTTCCCACGCACCCACCCGAGCAGCTCGTCGCAAACCCTGCCCACCGCGCCGGTGAGCGCGCCGAAAAGCGGGAACGGGCGCCGGGCGGCGGTCGCGGCGGGCGGGCTCGCGGTGCTGCTCGCGGGCGCCGCCGGGGTTGCCGGCTTCTACGCCGGAGTCGCCGAACGCCCGAGCGGAACCCCGGGCGTGGCGCCGCTGGAACCGACGCCCGGACAGGGTCCCGGCACGTCCGCTTACCGCATGATCGAGGCTGAGTCCTTCGGGACGGAGTCCGGTGGCGTCGCGACCGACAAGGAGGGGCAGGTCGGGTTCATCGGGCCGATCGACAACGGCGACGGGGTGCTGTTCCGGGGCATCGACTTCGGCCCCGAGCCTGCGACCCAGGTTTCCGCGCGGCTGCGGACGTGGGTCGACGACGGGGTGAAGGCGAAGATCGAGGTCCGGCTGGGCGGCCCGAAGGGCAAGGTCGTCGGCAAGATCAACGTATCGTCCACCACCGCGGACGGCCAGAAGTGGAAGGAAGTGCCGGTCGACCTGCAGGAGCCCGTGACCGGCAAGCGGGACGTGTACCTGTCCTTCGCCTCGGACGGAGGCGGGGACTTCCTGGACCTCGACTGGTTCAGGTACTTCCGCCGCTGACCGCCCCGACACCCGCCTCGACTACCCTGACCGGCGATGATTGTGCTGTCTGAGCAGGACTGGCGCGCCCGGCAGGCCGCCCACCGGGAGCGGGTCGCGCGCTGGACGCAGCCGCACCGCCGGCGCCAGCACGAGCACCGGAAGCACCCGGTGCTCGACTTCCTCTTCACCTACTACTCGTTCCGCCCGGCCCGGCTGGAGCGCTGGCAGCCCGGCGTCGGCGTCGCGCTGGCGGGCGGCGAGGAGTTCCTGGCCCGCCGGGGCTTCGCCGAGACGCCGGAGGGCGTCGCGCTCGATCCCGCCGCGCTGACCGAGAAACGCCGCGCCAGCACCGAATTCGTGCTCGGGCTGCTGACCGCCACGGCCTCCCGGAAGGCCCGGCTCGGCTGCTTCGGCCTGCACGAGTGGGCCATGGTCTACCGGACACGACCGGAAGAGATCCGGCACACCGGGTGGCCGCTGCGCCTCGGGCACGACGGCACCGACGAGGTCGTCGAATCGATGCCGATCAGCTGCACGCACCACGACGCTTTCCGGTTCTTCACCCCGCAGGCCCGCCCGCTCAACGTGCTGCAGCCCGAGCGCGCCGACCAGGTCCGCCTGGAACAGCCGGGCTGCCTCCACGCGAACATGGACATGTTCAAGTGGAGCTACAAGCTCGAACCGTTCGTGCCCGCCGAACTGGTCGCCGACTGCTTCGAACTGGCGGTGCGGGTGCGCGAGCTGGACATGCGCGCCAGCCCGTACGACCTGCGCGAACTCGGCTACGAGCCGGTTGCGATCGAAACCCCCGACGGCCGCGCCGACTACGTCCGGCGGCAGCGCGACTTCGCCGCCGAGGCCGCGGTCCTGCGGCAACGGCTGATCGACACCTGCCGCGAGGTCCTCGACTGGGCGGCGCAGCCGGTGTGATCACCCCTGGTCGGCGGCGGCCCGGGCGGCGAGGATGCGGTTGACGTTGCGCTCGGACCAGTCGGCGATCGCCTCCACCGGCCCGCGCAGCGAATGCCCGAGTTCGGTCAGCTCGTAGGTCACCCTCGGCGGCACCTCCGGATACACGGTCCGGATCACCAGCCCGTCGCGCTCCATCGCGCGCAACGTCTGCGTCAGCACCTTCGCGGCGACACCGCCGATGCCGGTGCGCAGCCGCGTGAAGCGCATCGGGCCGTCGGACAGCAGCGTCACCACCAGCACCGTCCACTTGTCCCCGATGCGGTCCAGCACCAGCCGGGTCGGGCAGTTCGGATCGGTCAGATCCCCGCGCTTGAGGATGCTGTCCTCACTGGTGACCACCAGGTACCTATAGCACGCCCGAGCAGTCGGTTACAACTGGTTACCTACGTGCCGGAACGCGCGGCTCCGCAGGCAGCTCCCGCAGGAAGCGCAGCGGCGAGCAGAAGACGACGAGCCAGCTCACCGCGAAGACGCCCGCCGAGACCCACAGCACCGCGCGGACGCCCACGAGTTCGCCGAGCACCCCGGCCAGCACGGATGCGACGGCCAGCGCGCCGGTCAGCAGGAACCGGAACGTGGCGTTCATCCGGCCCATGAGGCGATCCGGCGTGGCGGCCTGCCGCACGCTCACCGCGAGCACGTTCCCGATGCCGGCCTTCGCGGTGATCAGCGCCCACGCCACGGCCGCCGGCCACAACCACGAGCCGCTGCCGAGCAGCGGCACGAAGCACCCGGCGCAGCTGGCGACCGCCCCGGTGATCCACAACACCCGGCCGTGCCCGAACCGCTCGCCGAGCGCACGCGCGCCGATCGCCCCGGCCAGCGCACCGCAGCCGCCGATGGCGAGGAACAAGCCCAGGCCCCACTCGCTGATCCCGAGTTCACGGACGAACAGGACCGGCAGGATCGTGAGGGTCAGCGTCGTGGCGAAGTTCGTCAATGCGCCTTCGATCGCCATGGGCCGCAACAGCCGGTTGCCGAGCACATGGCGCACCCCCGCCACGACGTCCGGCCACACCCGAGACGCTCGCGGCACCGGTGCGGCCACTCGCGCGCCCCGGATCCGCCCGATGGCGACGGCCGCGCACGCGTAGCTGATCGCGTCGAACGCGATCGTCACCGGCGCAGTGAGCACCGAGACCAGCAATCCGCCGACGCTCCGGCCGACGATCTGGTTCACCCCGCGCATCCCCATCAACCGGGCGTTGGCCCGCACCAGCTGCGCCCGCCCCACGACTTCGGGCAGGAAGCTCTGGGCGGCCACCTCGGAGAACACGGTCGCGATCCCGCCGAGCAACGCGACCGCGTACAGCTGCGGCATCGTCAGCGCGCCCAGCAGCCATGCGGCGGGGATCGAGGCGTACACCACGGCGCGCACCACATCCGTGGTGATCATCACCGCGCGGTGGGGCAACCGGTCCACCCAGGCCCCGGCGGGCAGCCCGACCAGCAGGAACGCGATGGTGCTGAGGGCGCCGACCGCCCCGACCTGCGCCGGGCCCGCGCCGAGCGCGAGGACGGCGGTCAGCGGCAGCGCGACGAAGCTGATCTGGGTGCCGAGGTCGCTGCCGCCGACGGCGGCGAACAGCAGCCGGAACTCCCCGGGCAACCGGTCGGGACCGGTGGTTCGTTCGTTGATCACCCGGCAACCATGGTTCTCCCCCTGCCGGGCGACCACGAATTTAGACTGGGCCGAATCCACCACTGGGAGGCATCGGGTGCTCAGGATGACGATGTCCGCCGCTGACCTCGCCCGCGTCCGGTTCGCCTTCTCCCCGTTGTGGGAGGTCGCGGCCAGCGTGCGAGTCCTGAAGGAGCCCGGCCGGCACCCGCTGCACCGCTCGTGGCGGGCCGAGGCCGAGCGGCGGCTGCAGCGCAGCACCGCCGACCTGTCGCTGCTGTTCGACCTGGTGCCGACCCCGACCAAGTACCTGCCCGGATTCCTCGCGCCGACCCCGACCTCCTCGCGGCCGACCCTTGCCGAGGAGCTCGAAGCGCTGCGGGCGGTGCCACCACATTCGGTCCGGACGATGATCGAGAACGCCGGTCGCCCCGCGTCGGCTCCGGTCCGCTGGCTGCACGCCGACCCGGCCCGCGAACTGCACCGGCTGGCCGGGGTGATCGAGAGCTACTGGGACCGGGCGATCCGGCCGTGGTGGCCGGAGATGCTCGACCTGCTGGACCAGGACGTCCGGCACCGCGGGGCCCTGCTGGTGGAGGGCGGCACCACGCGGCTGCTCAACGAGCTCAGCCCCCGGGTCCGCTGGCACGACGACGGCCTGCAGGTGACGCACCGGTACTTCGTCGGCACGCACGCCCTGGACGGCCGCGGCCTCGTGCTGGTGCCGTCGACGTTCGTCTGGCCCACGGTCTTCTCGAAGCTGGAGCCGCTGTGGCCGGCGGCGCTGCGCTACCCGTCGCGCGGCATCGCCGAGCTCTGGACCCCGAAGCCGCGCACCGCGCCCGACGCGCTGGCCGCGGTCATCGGCAGGTCCAGGGCCCTGCTGCTGGCCGAGTTGTCCGCCCCGAGGTCGACCACGGAGCTCTCCCGCCGGACCCGGATGTCCGCCGGGAACGCCTCCCAGCACCTGACCGCACTCCGCGACGCCGGGCTCGTCTCGGTGCGGCGGGAGGGGCGCTACGTGCTCTACAGCCGGACGGACCTGGCCGAGGCCCTGCTCGCCCGGTCCAGCTGATCAGCGCTGGGTGGTCCGCTCCTCCGCACGGTCGCCCGACAGCGCCTCGGCGCGGGCGCGGCGGGTCAGCACGAGGTAGACCACGACCGCGGACAGCGACAGGGCCCCCATCACCACGCCCATCGGCAGTGCCGTGCCGGTGCCCGCCGACCCCACCAGCGGCGCCGCGAGGCCACCGGCCAGGAACTGCATGACGCCCAGCAGCGCCGATGCGCTCCCGGCCGTCTCGGGGTGCCCGGACAGCGCCAGGGTCGTGGCGTTGGGGAACACCACGCCCATGCTCGACGCCACCAGGAAGAGCGCAGGCAGCAGCCCCGGCAAGCCCAGACCGAACACGGCGGACAACGCCACCGCGACGCCGCCGACCGCGTTGACGCCGAGCCCGATGGCCAGCAGCCGGCTCGGGTCGACCCGGGCCACCAGTCGGCCGTTGAGCTGCCCGAACAGCACGATGCCCAGCGAGTTCACGCCGAACACCAGGCTGAACAGCTGGGGCGACATGCCGTAGACGTCCTGCAGCACGAACGACGAACCGGCGATGTAGGCGAACATCGCCGCGAACGCCAGCGCCGCGGACAGCGAATACCCGACGAACGCCCGGTCGCCGAGCAGGCTTCCGAAGGTCCGCAGCGTGCTGCCCAGGCTGCCGGGCCGCCGCGACTCGCCGGGCAGCGTCTCCCGCACCCCGAACGCGGTCGCCACCAGCAGCACCACGCCGATCGCGCCGAGCACCAGGAACACGCCGCGCCACGACGTCACCCGCAGCATCTGCCCGCCGATCAACGGCGCGAGGATCGGTGCCAGCCCGTTGACCAGCATGAGCAGCGAGAAGAACCGCGCCATCGCCACGCCCGAGTACAGGTCCCGCACCACGGCGCGGGCGATGACGATGCCGGCGGCACCGCCGAGGCCCTGCACCAACCGCAGCCCGGCCAGCGCGTACGCGGACGGCGCGACCGCGCACAGCAGCGACGCCAAGGTGAACACCACCAGCCCGATCAGCAGCGGCCGGCGGCGACCGAAGGTGTCCGACAGCGGCCCGGCGACGAGCTGCCCCAGGGCCAGGCCGACCGTGCACGCCGTCAGCGACAGCTGCACCTGCGACGGCCCGGCTTGCAGATCGCCGGCGATAGCCGGAAAGGCGGGCAGGTACATGTCGATCGACAGCGGGCCGAACGCGGACAGCGCGCCCAGGATCAGCACGTACTTCACCCTGCGCGGTCGGTCCCCCATGCGTTCGCTCCCGTGGTGCTCTATACCGACCGGTACCGTAACTCCGCGGCGCACCACGGGCAGCGGGCGGGCCCACCGATGAGAATCGGCCGCCGGAGCGGTCTACCCCACCAGAACGGACTGCGAAGGAGCCGCGAAATGACCGACCTGCCCGACCTCCGGCCGGCCGCCGAGCACCTGGCGACCCTGCTGGGGAACGTTTCCGACGACCAGCTCGGCGCGCCCACGCCGTGCACCGAGTACGCCCTCGGCGACTTGATCGACCACGTCAGCGGCCTGTCGCTGGCGTTCGCCGCGGCGGCCGCGAAGGACTTCTCGCAGACCGGCGGAGGGCCGTCCGGGGACGCCGCCCGGCTTCCCGGCGACTGGCGCGCCCGCATCCCCGCCCAGCTGACCGCGATGGCCGAAGCGTGGCGCGACCCGGCGGCATGGGACGGCATGACGCAGGCCGGTGGCATCCAGTTGCCCGGTACGGTGGCGGGCGCCGTCGCGATGAACGAGCTGGTGGTGCACGGCTGGGACATCGCGAAGGCCACCGGGCAGCAGTTCCGGTGCGACGCCACGTCGCTGGCGTCGGCCCTGGAGTTCGTATCCGCGTGGGCGACGGAGGAGCCCAGCCCCGACAGCCCGTTCGGCCCGGCCGTCGAGGTCCCGGCCGACGCGACGCCGCTGGACAAGCTCGTCGGCCTCACCGGCCGCAACCCGGCCTGGCAGCCATGAGAACCCGTGTGCACGGGTCCTGGAGGCTCAGCGGCCCCAGACCGGGGGGCCCCACTCGGTCTGCTCGCGGAGTTGGCGTTTGAGCAGCTTCCCTCCCGGATTGCGGGGCAGCGGTTCCGCGCGCACCACGAAGTACTGCGGCACCTTGAAGTCGGCGAGGCGATCCGCCAGGTAGGCCAGCGCGGCCCGCGGGTCGAACTCGCCGCCCGGCGGCGGCACCACCACCGCGCCGACCTTCTCCCCCATCACGTCGTCCGGCACGCCGACGACCGCCACGTCGGCGACGCCGGGCGCCCCGGCCAGCGCGTTCTCCACCTCCACCGAGTACACGTTCTCGCCGCCCCGGTTGATCATGTCCTTGGCGCGGTCGACGACGCGGACCAGGCCGTGCTCGTCGATGCTCGCCAGGTCGCCGGTGTGCAGCCAGCCGTCGGCGAAGGCGTTCGCGGTCGCCTCCGGCTTGTTCCAGTACCCGGCCACGATGTTCGGGCCGCGGATGAGCAGCTCGCCGACGCCGCTTTCCGGGTCCGGCGCGTCCAGCGCCAGATCCACCACGGGCGCGGCGAACCCGACCGAGTCGGCGTGCTCGGCGGCCCACTCGTGCGGCAGGAACGTCGCGATCGACGACGTCTCGGTCAGGCCGAACCCGTTGCCCACCCGGGCCCGCGGGAAGCCCGCCTTGATCCGCTCGACCAGCGCCGGGGCGATCGGGGCGCCGCCGTAGTAGACCTGGGTGACCGCGCTGACGTCGAGGTCTGCGAACTCGGGCTGCGCCAGCGCCAGCGCGTAGATCGCGGGGACCGTGATGAGGGTGTTGATCCGCTCCTCGACGAGGGTGCGCAGGAACCGCTTCGCCTGGAAGTCCGGCAGCACGACGGTGGTGCCGCCGAGGGCGAGCTGCACGAGCAGCTGGGTGTTGCAGCCGGTCACGTGGAACAGCGGCACCGACACCAGATTGCGCTGCGCCGGGCCCTCGGCGCGGTCCGTGCCCATCACCCGCAGCGCGGTCTCCACATTGGACAGGAAGTTCTCGTGGGTCGTCATCGCACCCTTCGGGAAGCCCGTGGTGCCGCTGGTGTAGAAGATCGCCGCGAGGTCGTCCGGCGCCAGGTCGTCGACCGCGCGGGCCGGACCGTCGGGCAGCGGATCGCCTGGTCGCAGCACGTGCTTCGCGCCGGAGTCCGTCAGCACGTAATCGATCTCGGGTGCGGCGAACCGGATGTTCACCGGCACCGCGACCGCCCCCGCCAGCTGCGTGCCCAGGAATCCCAGCACCCAACCCACCCCGGCGGGCAGCAGGCTCGCCACCCGGTCGCCCCGGCCGATCCCGGCCGCGCGCAACCCGCCTGCGACGCGTGCCGCCCGGTCCCACAACTGGCGGTAGGTGAGCCGCTCGCCGTCGACCTCGACGAGCGCCTCGTTGTCCGGGAAGCGTTCCGCGGTGGACCGGAACATGGTCACCAACGACGCGGGAAGGCCGGTGTAGTGCGCGATTCCGCGGCTGTCGCGCCGGATCCCGGAGGTGTCGAACGGGGCGGCACCGCGCGGGTGCGGTTCGACCGGCATCCCGCTCACCCCTCCCCGCACACCGGGCTCCTGCCCAGGTCGCCGCGATCTACCGGTCCGCGAACGGTTTCCACCGAAGCCATCGGTGCCTCCTCGCCACGCTGCGACAGACCCGCTTACCCTCACCTCGCGAACAGGTGGGGTCAAGACGTCCGAAGGCGGGGATGGGCTCAGGGAACCCGGAATCCGTAGGGAAGTTCGAGGCGGTGCGCGGCCAGCAGCTCCGCGTCGGACAGCAGTTCCGCGGTGGGGCCGTCGGCGACCACCGCTCCGTCGTCGATCAGCACGCTGCGCGGGCACAGCTGCAGCGCGTACGGCAGGTCGTGGGTGACCATGAGCATCGTGCCGCCCCAGTCCAGCAGCACCTCGGCGAGTTCGCGCCGGGCCACCGGTTCGAGGTTCGACGACGGTTCATCCAGCACCAGCAGCTCGGGACGGCAGGCGAGCACCGCGGCCAGCGCGACCCGCTTGCGCTGGCCGCCGGAGAGATGCAGCGGCGAGCGGTCTGCGTGCTCGGCCATGCCCACCGCGTCGAGCGCCAACCGCACGCGCTCGGCCAGCTCCTCGCCGCGCACGCCGAAGTTCGCCGGGCCGAACGCGACGTCCTCGCGCACCGTCGGCATGAACAGCTGGTCGTCGGGATCCTGGAACACCAGCCCGACGCGACGGCGGATCTCCTTGAGGTTCCGCGAATCCACGGGCAGCCCGCCGACGTGGATGCTCCCCGACTCGGCCGTGTGCACCCCGTTGAGGTGCAGCGTCATGGTGGTCTTGCCCGCCCCGTTGGGGCCGAGCACCGCGACCCGCTCCCCGCGCTCGACGCGCAGGTCGACGCCGCTGAGCGCGCGGTGCCCGTCCGGGTAGCGGAACGCCAGCCCGGCCACCTCCAGCGCCGGCACGGCCGCCGGCTCGGTGGTGCGCTCCGGCAGGGGTTCGGTCAGGCGGTCCACAAGGCCACTCCCAGCACGACGGCGGCGACGGCCGGTGGCGCCATGCCCAGCCACCACGTCGCCGGTGATGTCCGGCGCGATTCCCCCAGCTCGGGCATCGCGCCGCTCCAGCCCCGCGACACCATCGCCAGGTGCACGCGTTCGCCCCGCTCGTAGGAGCGGATGAACAGGCTCCCGATCCCGCGCGCGGTCGCGCCGAGCTGCCACAGGAACCGCGGATCGTGCCCGCGGCAGATGCGCGCGACCCGCATCCGCTTGGCCTCGGCGACGATCACCTCGGCGTAGCGCAGCATCAGCGTGATGATGGTGATCAGCAGCCGGGGCGCCCGCAGCCGCTGCAACCCGACCACCAGCTCGCGCGGCGCGGTCGTGGCGGCCAGCAGCACCGACGTGGCCAGCCCGAGCGTGCCCTTGACCAGGATGTTCCAGCCCGCCAGCAGGCCACCGGTGGACAGCGCCAGGCCCGCCACCTCGGTGGTCGCGCCGCCCGCGGTGAACGGCAGCACCAGCGCGAGCACCACGAACGGCACCTCGATCAGCAGGCGGCCGGCCAGCCAGCGCAGCGGAACCCGAGCCACCAGCACGAGCCCGAACAGCAGCAGCGCGTACCCGCCGAACGCCCAGAACACCTCGCGCGGCGTCGCCACCACGCACAGCACCACCAGGAAGGCCGCCACGATCTTGACCTCGGGCGCCGACCGGTGCAGGACCGAGTCGCCGGGCAGGTGCAGCGCGCCGGCGTGACCGGCTCCCACCGCTATTCGCCCCCGGTCCGGCGCCGCAGGCCCCAGAACAACCCGCCGGCGGCGCCGAGCGTGACCACCGCGCCGATCACCCCGGCCACCCCGGTCCAGCGGTCATCCCCGCCGACGGTGTAGTCCGCCAGCGGGCCGCCGGAGAACGCGTGGTCCTGGGCGTGCTGGGCGATGCACTGCCCTTCCAGCTGCTCGCCCTGCTCGGTCTCGACCACGGTGCAGCCGCGCTGCGTGACCGCGTCCAGCCCGTCGGGGTCGGAGTCCGCGAAGTAGGCCACGCCACCCGCGATGACGAGGATGAACAGGCCGAAGACCAGCAGGAAACGCCGACGTGGGGCGCTCATCGCACGTTCTCCTCCGTCTGCTTCGCGGTCCGCAGCAGGTGGACCAGGTCCGGTCGGGCAGCCGCGACGGCACCCACCGTGGCCGCCGTGATCACGCCCTCGCCGATGCCGATCAGGCAGTGCACCCCGACCATCGCGACCGCGGCCGTGCCGAGGCCGAAACCGGCCGCGCCGCCGACCGCGTATTCGAGGATGAAGCCGCCGGAGGCGGCGACGGTGTTCACCCAGGCCGCGACGAAGGCGGTCATCAGCAGACCGGCCCGGCTCCGCCGCGCGAAGCGGCGCAATGCGAGGGCGACGAGGTAGCCGGCGGCGGTGCCGATCAGCGCCATGTTGGTGATGTTGGCGCCCAGCATGGTCAGCCCGCCATCGGCGAACAGCAGCGCCTGCACCACCAGCACGATCGCCACGCACAGCGCGCCGACCCACGGCCCGGCCAGGATCGCCGCCAGCGCCCCGCCGAGCAGGTGCCCGCTGACGCCGGGCAGCACCGGGAAGTTGATCATCTGCGCGGCGAAGACGAACGCGGCGACCAACCCCGCCATCGGCGCCGTCCGGTCGTCCAGGTCGGCCCGCGCCTTGGTCAGCGCGACCGCCAGCCCGGCTATCGCCACGGCCGCGAACAGCACCGCCGTCTGCGCGTTGAGCAACCCGTCGCTCATGTGCATGGCGAGCGTGGTGGTCGGCACGACGCGCTCCCTCCTGACCGGAACAGCTGCGCATCGAGAGTAGTTGCCGCAATACCGCAATCACCAGTAGCTGGCAGGAGTCCTAGATCGCAGTCCGGCGAGAAAAGCCGTCGTCCCGGGCATAACGCCCAGGACGACGGTTCGAGTCCGTTCGGTCAGTCTCGGACTGCCAGCGCCAGTTCGCCGTTGGAGTCCCGCTCGGCGTCCAGCACCTTGTCGCCGAGCAGCGCGGCGACCTGCGGTTCGAGGAACACCCGCACACCGGATACCTCGACCACCTCGTCGCCCGACTGCGGTTCGGCGGCGATCGACGCCTGCAGTCCTTCGCCCGCCGGCGCAATGCGCAGGCCGGAACCTTCCGGAGAGTCGCCGCCGACGAGGACGAGCTTGATGACCTCTGCAGCGCTCTCGCTGATGGTGAGCATTGTGCTCAACCCCTTCTCCGAGCCGGTCGGTTTGAAGGGGCCACCGTGTCATCAGCCGCCGCCCCGACGCAAACCGAACCGCCCCCGGCGTGTCACCGGCCCCGGACACCACGACGCCCCCGGCCGCAACAGCGGTCCGGGGGCGTCGCTGCACCTCTTTCGCAAAAGGCGTATCGACAGCTGTTACGCCTGGTAGGCATCCAGGGGCGGGCAGGAGCAGACGAGGTTGCGGTCGCCTCGCGCGCCGTCGATGCGGCGCACCGGGGGCCAGACCTTCGTCACGTCGGTGCCCAGCGGGTAGGCCGCCTCCTCGCGGGAGTAGGCGTGGTTCCAGTCCTTGGCCAGCGACGCCGCCGTGTGCGGGGCACCCACCAACGGGTTGTCGTCGGCCGGCCACTGCCCGGCGACGACCTTGTCGATCTCCGCCCGGATCGCGATCATCGCCTCGCAGAACCGGTCCAGCTCCGCCAGGTTCTCGCTCTCCGTCGGCTCGACCATCAGCGTCCCGGCCACCGGGAACGACATGGTCGGCGCGTGGATGCCGTAGTCCGCCAGCCGCTTGGCGACGTCGTCGACGGTGATGCCGCTGGTCTTGCTGATCTGCCGCAGGTCGAGGATGCACTCGTGCGCGACGAAGCCGCCCTTGCCGGTGTAGAGCACCGGGAAGTAGTTGTTGAGGCGGCGGGCGACGTAGTTGGCGGCTGCGACCGCGGTCAGCGTCGCCCGGCGCAGGCCGTCGGCGCCCATCATCCGCACGTACGCCCAGGAGATCGGCAGGATCGAGGCGCTGCCCCACGGGGCGGCGCTGATCGGGCCGACGCCGGTCGCCGGTCCGGCGGCGGGCTGCAGCGGGTGGTTGGGCAGGAACGGCGCGAGGTGCTCACGCACGCCGATCGGGCCGACGCCCGGACCGCCACCGCCGTGCGGGATGCAGAACGTCTTGTGCAGGTTCAGGTGCGAGACGTCGGAGCCGAACTTGCCCATCCGCGCGAGGCCGATCAGGGCGTTGAGGTTCGCGCCGTCGACGTAGACCTGGCCGCCCGCGTCGTGCACCAGCCCGCACACCTCGCGCACGGTGTCCTCGTACACGCCGTGCGTGGACGGGTAGGTGATCATGATCGCGGCGAGGTCGTCGGCGTGCTCGGTGACCAGCTCGCGCAGGTGGTCGAGCTCGATGTTGCCGGCGTCGTCGCAGCGGACCACGATCACCCGCATCCCGGCCATCACGGCGCTGGCGGCGTTGGTGCCGTGCGCGCTCGCCGGGATCAGGCACAGGTCCCGGTCCTCGTCACCACGGCTGCGGTGGTAGGCGCGGATCGCCAGCAGGCCGGCGAACTCGCCCTGGCTGCCGGCGTTGGGCTGCAGGCTCACCGCGTCGTAGCCGGTGACCTCGGCCAGCCAGGTCTCCAGGTCCTTGACGATCGACAGCAGCCCCTCGGCGTCCTGCGCGGGCGCGAACGGGTGCAGCGAACCGAACTCGGGCCAGGTGATCGGCTCCATCTCGGCCGTCGCGTTGAGCTTCATCGTGCACGAGCCCAGCGGGATCATGCTGCGGTCCAGCGCGATGTCCTTGTCCGACAGCCGCCGCAGGTAGCGCAGCAGCGAGGTCTCGGAGCGGTGGGTGTGGAACACCGGGTGGGTCAGGTACTCCGAGGTGCGCTCCAGCGCCGCGGGCAGCGCGTCCGGCGTCTCGATGTCGAGCTCGTCGACGTCACCGCCGGTGACGCCGAAGGCCTGCCACACCGTCGCCAGGTGCGCCCGCGTGGTGGTCTCGTCGCAGCTGATGCCGACGTGGTCGGCGTCCACGCGGCGGAGGTTGATGCCGCCCCGGCGGGCCCTGGCGACGACGTCGTCGGCCTTGCCCGGCACCTTCACGAAGATCGTGTCGAAGAACTCCTGGTGCAGCACCTCGACGCCGCCGCGGCGCAGCTGCTCGGCGAGCACCGCCGCCATCCGGTGCGCGCGGGTCGCGATCGACCGCAGCCCGGCCGGGCCGTGGTAGACCGCGTACATCGAGGCCACGACGGCCAGCAGCACCTGCGCGGTGCAGATGTTGCTGGTGGCCTTCTCGCGGCGGATGTGCTGTTCGCGGGTCTGCAGCGCCAGCCGGTAGGCCTGGTTGCCGTCGGCGTCGACGCTCACGCCGACCAACCGCCCCGGCAGCTGCCGTTCGAAGCCCTTGGCCACGGCCATGAACCCGGCGTGCGGGCCGCCGAAGCCCATCGGCACGCCGAACCGCTGGGTGCTGCCGACCACCACGTCCGCGCCGATCTCGCCGGGCGAGCGCAGCAGCGTCAGCGCCAGCAGATCGGCCGCGACGACGACCTTCGCGCCGCGCCGGTGGACCTCCGCGATGATCTCCTCGTGGTCCCGCACCGCGCCGGAAGCGCCCGGGTAGGACAGCAGCACGCCGAAGAACTCGCCGTCCGGCAACGCCTGCGCGCCCGCGGCGAGGTCGGCGACGACGACCTCGATGCCCAGCGGCTCCGCGCGGGTCCCGATCACCGCGATGGTCTGCGGCAGCGTGTCGGCGTCCACCACGAACCGCGGCGACTTCGACCGGCCCGCGCGGCGCACCAGCGTCATGCCCTCGGCCGCGGCGGTGGACTCGTCGAGCATCGACGCGTTGGCCACCGGCACCCCGGCCAGGTCAGCCACCATCGTCTGGAAGTTCAGCAGCGCTTCGAGCCGGCCCTGCGAGATCTCCGGCTGGTACGGCGTGTAGGCCGTGTACCAAGCGGGGCTCTCCAGCACGTTGCGCAGGATCACCGGCGGCGTGACCGTGCCGTAGTAGCCGAGCCCGATCATCTCGGTGTGCGGGCGACAGCGGCGCGCCAGCTCGCGCAGCTCGGCCAGCGCCTCGGACTCGGTGGCCGGCTCCGGCAGCGCCAGCTGCAGGTCGCCTTCCCGGATCGTGTCCGGCACGGCGTTCTGCCCCAGCTCCTCCAGCGAGCCGACGCCGATCACGTCGAGCATGCGCGCGAGTTCGGCCGGCATCGGGCCGACGTGCCGGTCGGCGAACGGCGTGCCGTGCTCCAGGGCGGCCAGGGGAATGCGGTCGTGGGTCACGTCGGTCATCGCCAAACCTCAATCGTCGCGGCGGCAAAGGGCGGCAGGCAGCCGGAACTGCCCTGCTCTCCCCCTCTGTCACTGTCCGCGAAGCGAACGCCTGAGAGCTTCACCCGGGAACCGGGCTTGCACCGTCGGCGGGGTGCACCACGGCCGTGGTGCACCCTCTTTCCAGAGGTATCTCGCCCGTGCGGTCCAGGTGGCCTGAGAGGTTGGCGGGGAGGGTTGCTCCTTCGGCGCCGACCGCGGCCTAGGCCGGGCCGGACTCTCCCGCACGGGGTCGGCGATGTGCCGCAGCTTACCCGATCAGGGGGTCCGAGCGGACCAGCGATGTCACCGGCCGCACACCACCCGGTCGGGGGCCGGTCGGCTCAGCCGGTCTCGGCCTGCCGGTCGCGCCGCCGACGGGACAGCTCGTCGTCCATCGGGACCAGCTCCGCGCCGTCGGCCCGTTCCGCCGGGAAGTCGTGGATCGTGCCGCTGATCTCGCGCATCGCACCGCTGACGGCGATGCCGAACACTCCTTGGCCACCCTGCAACAGGTCGACCACCTCCTCGGCAGAGGTGCACTCGTAGACCGTCGTCCCGTCGCTGAACAGCGTCAGCCTGGCCAGGTCCTGCACGCCCCGGTTGCGCAGGTGTTCCACCGCGACCCGGATGTTGTGCAGCGACACCCCGGTGTCCAGCAGTCGCTTGACCACCTTGAGCACCAGGATGTCCTTGAACGAGTACAGCCGCTGCGAGCCGGAGCCGGCTGCGCCGCGGATGGACGGGCCGACCAGCTTGGTGCGCGCCCAGTAGTCCAACTGGCGGTAGGTGATGCCGGCGATCTGGCAGGCGGCCGGACCCCGGTAGCCGACCAGTTCGTCCGGCAGCGAGGCGTCGGGGAACAGCTCGCCCTGCTCCACGGCAGCATCCCGGTTGGACGCTTCCTCGACCACGCCTGCCTCCCCTCGTCCGGCACGAAGCCGACGACGACGATCACCAGCTCCCGGACCATCGCGGTCCGAGGCCGCGAACACCGCCCAGCGGCCGAATCACACCGGGGCAATTCGCGTAAGTTCGACGGTATGCCTGCCCCGCGAGGAGGTCAACGCGACGCGCGGGGCACCCGGACGACCCGGCCCCCGCCTGCTCGCGCAGACAGGGGCCGGGCTGTGTCGTCGGTCGATCGGCGGGCTCAGGTGTCGGCGCCGCGGAAGTCCTCCGGGGAGACGGAGTCCAGGAACTCGCGGAACTTCTCCACCTCGTCCTCCTGCTCGTCCGGGATGATCAGCCCCGCCTCGTCCAGCACCGATTCGTCGGCGTGGATGGGCACCCCGATGCGCAGCGCCAGCGCCACCGAGTCGCTCGGCCGCGCGGAGACCCGCACATCCCCGTCGAACACCAGCTCGGCGAAGAAGGTGCCGTCCTGCAGGTCGGTGATCCGCACCTGTTCCAGGTCGCGCCCGAGGGCGCCGATGACGTCCTTCAACAGGTCGTGGGTAAGGGGTCTCTGCGGCCGCACACCCTGCTGCTCCAGCGCGATGGCGGTCGCCTCGACCGAGCCGATCCAGATCGGCAGGTAACGCTCGCCGTGCGCCTCGCGCAACAGCAGAATCGGCTGGTTTGCTGGTAGTTCAACTCGCACGCCGACGACGCGCATCTCGCTGCTCATCGTCACATCGCCTCCTCCAGCGCGCCGAAGCGTGACATCCCCGTCGAGGATCGCGCACCGACGCCTCCGACGCTACCCGCGTTGCGGCGGACACGCCCATCCCTTTAGCGGTCTGGTCGACCACCGAATCCGCGGCCTTCCTGCCGGTGCATCTGGTCCGAACCGCTGGCTGAGCTCTTCATCGAGCATTACCAGCACGATACACCGCCGACCCGTCCGCCGGACCGGTCGAAAGGCGGCCGCTACAACGTGGAAACCGGTTGCGACGGCGGGAAATTCCCCGCGCGGGAAGTCAGTCGATCTCGGCTGCGCACTACCTTCACGCGCCAGCGGGGCGACGCCGCTTCGGCGCCGCCCCGCTGGCGGATGGACTAGTCGGTCCAAGGGCCCCTCAGCGGGCGCCCGGGCCCCCATCGATCGGGCCGGTCAGGAACACCAGCCGGAACTTCCCGATCTGCACCTCATCGCCGTTGGCCAGCACCGAGGTGTCGACCGGCTCCCGGTTGACGTAGGTGCCGTTGAGGCTGCCGACGTCGACGACCACGAAGTCGTTGCCCTCGCGCCGGAACTCGGCGTGCCGGCGGGAAACCGTGACGTCATCGAGGAAGATGTCGCTGTCCGGGTGCCGTCCCGCGCTGGTGGTCTCCCGGTCCAGCAGGAATCGCGATCCCGCGTTGGGGCCGCGCTTGACCACCAGCAGGGCGGACCCTGCGGGCAGCGCATCGACCCCGGATGCGGCGGCGGGCTCCGGGGACGCACTCTCGGTGCTCTCCGGCTCCGAGAGGAAGGGCCTGAAGACCGAGGTGGTCTCCGGTGACTGCTCCGGCGGAACGTCGCCGTGGCCGGGGAATTGGCTCACCTGAGCTCTCCTCTACGCGGATAGATCGTGCCAAGTATGTGCCCAACGTACCGTGCAGGTACAGACACGGGACGCGGGACTCCCGACATCTTCCTCTCGGCCCCTGACAGACCGACGATCTTGCCTGGTCGGATCAGGATTCGGTCAGCTTCTGGTACGCCGCGGCGTCGAGCAGACCGTCCAGCTGCGCCGGGTCGGCGAGCTTGAGCTCGACCATCCAGCCGTCGTCCAGCGGAGCCGAATTGACCAACTCCGGCTCGTCCTCCAGCTGCTCGTTGCGGGCCACCACCTCGCCGGTGACCGGCGCGTAGATCTCCGAGACGCTCTTGGTCGACTCCACCTCGCCCATCGAATCGCCGGCGGTGACCTGCTGGCCGAGGTCCGGCAGCTGCACGAACACCACGTCGCCGAGCTGCTGCTGGGCGTAGTCGGTGATACCGATGCGCACCTTGTCGTCAGCCGTGCGCTGAATCCACTCGTGCTCTTCGGTGTACTTGATCTCGTCCGGGGCCGCCACGTGGTCCCGCCTCCCTGCTCCGCTGGTGCTGTGGATCACCGGTCACGGAGGTTCGCGTGATCGGCTCGGCGAGCGTATTCACCACGCGGCGCAGGCCGCAAGGCGACCCTCCAGCGCGCGACGCGAAAAGGCGCCGCCCGCCGATTCGGCTCGGCGAGCGGCGCCCTTCGCGCGGGACGTCCGGACGGCGCTCAGGCCGGTCTGGCGCGGGCCTGGCGGACCGCCGCCATCACCTGGCCGAGGTAGAGGATGCCGGCCCACAGGTAGAGCGCGCCGCCCCAGCAGGTGAAGGCGTAGGCGATCGGTCGGACCACTTCGGACAGCGGGAAGTCCTCCTGCACCAGCAGCAACAGCGGGAACGCGTACATCAGGCAGAACGTCGCGGCCTTGCCGAGGTAGTGCACCTCCGGCGGTTCGTAGCCGTGCCAGCGCAGCACCGGCAGGCAGAGCGTCAGCACCACGTCGCGGATGACCAGCGCGGCGGCGACCCACCAGGGCACCACGTCGCGCAGCACGAAGGCCACCAGGGTCGCGACTATGTAGAGGCGGTCGGCGGCCGGGTCGAGGAGCTCGCCGATGCGGCTGTACTGGTTGAGCCAGCGGGCGAGCTTGCCGTCGAGCCAGTCCGTGATGCCGCTGATCACCAGCACCAGCAGGGCGAGCAGGTCGGCCTTCGGGCCCAGCAGCAGCCAGAGGAACACCGCAACGCCGGCCAGCCGGATCACGCTGAGCAGGTTCGGAAGTGTCCACCATGGATCGGCCCACACGCCGGCGGCGGCCTCCCGTATCCGGGCCATGCCCGGATCGGGGCGCTCCGCCGCGGGGCCCTGCCCCGCCGGATCGGGATTCATCCCGCGATCCCCGCTCGTGGTGTCTTCCGTGGTGCGCTCAGCATCCTGCACCACGAGCCTCCCCTGAATGGTTGTGCGTCCTGCCCTCGCTTCGGACGCAACTTGTGCATCCCGACCAGATCAGGGTCTCACATTCCTCGCACAACACACTTGGCGGCCGGGCTCCCGCGAAGCCGGTCGATCGGGCTGCTCCACGGCGGGAGCCGTCGGCCACCGGGCGCGGTTACGCCCTGGTGCGGCTCCAGCCGCGGCGGCGGAGGTCCGCATCGGTGAGAAACCGGGCCCTGCCGCGGTCGTCGACGCCCGCCCAGCGGGCCCCGGTGGAGCCTTCGAGGACGTAGGAGTGGCCACCGCTCCACACCACGCTGCACGGCGCGGTGGGCAGTTCGGTGGCCGCGGGGCCGCAGCCGGGTTCGACCCGGGTGGCAGCGGCGGTCTGGGCGGCGGATGCCTGTGCGGACAAGGCCGGTTCCGTGCTCATCGTTGTAGCACCTCCGATTCGGTTGTCGGCGCGATGCGCCGTGGTGTTAGCCCGATCATCGACTTCGGCTTGATTGTGTTCGGACGAGCACGCTCTGTCGCGCCGATCTACCCGCCCAGCGCCAAACGGACACGTTGTGTCGCCGAGTTGCACCCGGGATTCCCGGCGGCGCTCAGCGCGGCCGAAGTCCGCGCGGCCGTTCGTCCGATCGGCCGTGTTTCGGCTGTGACAAAAGCGTTTCGCGCATCGCTACCGGCGACCCTGGCGTTACGCCGAGTTGTGCGGTAGGACGACAGGCGACATCGGGGCGGATGCAGGAGGAACGTGGTCATGGGTGCCTATGCCGAGGCCTACCGGCGGAGTTCGGCCGATCCGGAGGGCTTCTGGCTCGACGCGGCGGCGGCGATCGAGTGGGAGCGGGCACCGTCGCGGGCCCTGGACGCCACCGCGGACCCGTTCTTCCGGTGGTTCCCCGACGGCGAGCTCAACACCTGCTTCAACGCGCTGGACCGGCACGTCCGCGACGGGCGCGGCGACCAGCCGGCGCTGATCTGGGATTCGGCGATGACCGGCGAGGTGCGCCGCTGGACGTACCGGGAGCTGCTGGACCGGGTGGCGCTGTTCGCCGGGGCGTTGCGGGCGCAGGGCGCCGAGCCGGGCGACCGGGTCGTGATCTACATGCCGATGATCTCCGAGGCCGTCGTCGCGATGCTGGCCTGTGCGCGCATCGGCGCGGTGCATTCGGTGGTCTTCGGCGGCTTCGCGCCGAAGGAGCTGGCGGCGCGCATCGACGACGCCCGGCCGACGGTGATCGTCGCCGCGTCGTGCGGCCTGGAGCCGAACCGGATCGTCGAGTACAAGCCGATCGTCGACGAGGCGCTGCGGGCGACCGAGCACCAGCCGAAGCGGGTGATCGTGTTCCAGCGCGAGCAGGCCCGCGCGGAGCTCGGGCCGCGCGACGTGGACTGGCACGATGCGCTGGCGCAGGCCGAACCGGCCGACTGCGTGCCGGTGAAGGCCACCGATCCGCTGTACGTCCTCTACACCTCGGGCACCACCGGGCGGCCGAAGGGCGTGGTGCGCGACAACGGCGGGCACGCGGTCGCGCTGCGCTGGTCGATGGCCAACATCTACGACATCGGGCCGGGCGACGTCTTCTGGACCGCCTCGGACGTCGGCTGGGTGGTCGGCCACTCCTACATCGTCTACGCGCCGCTGCTGACCGGGGCGACCACCGTGGTCTACGAGGGCAAGCCGGTGGGCACGCCGGATGCGGGCGCGTTCTGGCGAGTCATCGCCGAGCACCGGGCCAAGGCGCTGTTCACCGCGCCGACCGCGTTCCGGGCGATCAAGCGGGTGGACCCGAACGCCGAGCTGCTGGCCGGCCACGACATCTCGAGCCTGCGGGCGCTGTTCCTGGCCGGCGAGCGGCTGGACCCGGAGACCTACCACTGGGCGTCGGAGAAGCTCGGGGTGCCGGTGATCGACCACTGGTGGCAGACCGAGACGGGCTGGCCGATCTGCGCGAACCTGCGCGGGCTGGAGCCGATGCCGGTCAAGCCGGGTTCGCCGACCGTGCCGGTGCCCGGCTACGACGTGGCGGTGCTGGACCAGGCCGGGAACCCGCTGCCGCCGGAGACCGACGGCGCGATCTGCCTGAAGCTGCCGCTGCCGCCGGGCACGCTGCCGACGCTGTGGGGCGACGACGAGCGGTTCCGCGAGTCGTACCTGTCGCGCTACCCCGGCTACTACCTCACCGGCGACAACGGCTACGTCGACGCCGACGGCTACGTGTTCGTGATGGGGCGCACCGACGATGTGATCAACGTCGCCGGGCACCGGCTGTCGACCGGCTCGATGGAGGCGGTGCTCGCGGCGCACCCGGCGGTCGCCGAGTGCGCGGTGATCGGCGTGCGCGATTCGCTGAAGGGCCAGGTGCCGCGCGGGTTCGTGGTGCTGAAGTCCGGTGTGGACATCTCCGAGGAGGCGCTGCGGGACGAGCTGGTCGCGGCGGTGCGGGCGCAGATCGGGCCGGTGGCGGCGTTCCGCGACGTGGCGGTGGTGGACGGCCTGCCCAAGACGCGTTCGGGGAAGATCCTGCGGAAGTCGATGCGCGAGATCGCCGACACCGGCGACACCAGGGTGCCCTCCACCATCGAGGACCCGGCGGTGCTGGACAAGCTGCGGCCCGCGCTGCGCGGCGAGGGGTAGGCGCGACGCCTCACCCGCTCTGCCGGTTCCGCGCGACCTCCTCCAGTGCTTGGAGGACGGCGGCGATCGCGGGTTGCGCGCGGCTGCCCCGGCGCACGCAGGTGAGGACGCTGCGCGACGGCACCGGCTTGTCCCGCAACGGGATTCGCACCACGTGGTGGTCCGGCGAGACGGTGGCGAGCCTGGGCAGCAGGCAGATGCCGAGCCCGTGCGACACCAGGGTCAGCACCGAGTTCCACTCCGCCGCCTCGTGCGCCACCCGCGGGGCGAAGCCGGCCGCCCCGCACGCGACCTCGATCAGCTGGAACTGGTCGTGGTGCGGCGCGATCCAGGTCTCGTGCGCGGTCTCGGCCAACCGCACGGAGTCTCGCTCGGCGAACCCGTGCGCCGCGGGCACGACCAGGTCCTGCGGGTCGTCGAGCAGCAGCCGCTGGTCGAACCGCGGATCGTCCAGCGGCGGGGTGCCCGGGACGGGCAGGATCGCGATGTCGGCCTGCTCGGCCAGCAGCAGCCGCAGGCTGTCGTCGATGTCGGTCTCCCGCAGCCGCACCTCCAGTCGCGGGTGGGAGTCGCGGAGCCGGGCGGCGGCGGGCGCCAGCAGCGAGCCGAAGCTGGTCGCGAAGCCGCCCACCCGGACCTGTCCGACCGCGCCGCCGGAATGCGCGGCCAGGTCGGCGCGGGCCTGCTCCCATTCGGCCGCGATCGCGTCGGCGTGCTCCAGGACGATGTGCGCGGCGGGCGTGAGCCGGACCCGTCTGCCTTCGGGCTGCAGCAGCTCGGCACCGATCTCGTGGGACAGCAGCCGGAGTTGTTGCGAGACGGCCGAGGGCGTCAGGTAGAGCGCCCGCGCGGTCGCGGTCACCGTGCCCTCCTCCCGGAGCACCCGGAGGACTTGGAGCCGGCGCAGGTCGATCATGTAGGTGATTCTTCACAATGCACGGTAGAAATGCGAGATGGACCTGAACGGGCGGTGAGCCCCAGGCTTCAGCCGTGAAGACTTCGACCCCGCCGCAGCGCTCCGCTACCGGCGCATCTCCGTTCCTGTTCGTGCTGGGGGCTGTGGTCAGCGTTCAGTTCGGGCAGGCCTTCGGGAAGCAGCTGTTCTCCGCCGCAGGGCCGCTCGGCGTCGCGGCGTTGCGGCTGTCGCTGGCGGCCGTGGTGCTGCTGGTCCTGTGGCGCCCGCGGATCCCGCCGGGTTGGCGTTCGCGGGGGCTGATCATCGCGTTCGGCGCGGCGATCGCGGCGATGAACGTCGTCTACCTCGCGCTGGCACATCTCCCGGTGGGAGTTGCCAGCACGCTTCAGCTGCTCGGTCCGCTCTCGGTAGCGCTCCTGGGCTCCCGGCGGCCGCGCGACGTGCTGTGGGCCGCGCTGGCGGCGGTGGGTGTTTTCCTGTTCTGCGGCCCGATCGGCGCTCCGCTACCGGCCATCGGCGTCGCTCTCGCCCTGGTGTCGGCGGCCGGCATGGGTTGCTACCTCCTGCTGAGCCATCGCGCCGGCGGGCTCAGCAGCGACGGCTCGCCGCTGGCGCTGGCCGTCGCGTGGGCCGCCGTCATCGCGCTGCCGTTCGGCATCGCCGAGTCCGGGACGGCCTTGCTCTCCCCTGCCGTTCTGCTGGCCGGGCTGGGGATCGCCGTGCTGTCGGCGGTCGTGCCCTATTCGCTGGAAATGGCCGCGCTGCGCCGGATTCCGCCCAGGGTCGTCGGCGTGCTGCAGAGCCTGGAGCCAGCGGCCGGCGCCGCGGCGGGCCTGCTGCTGCTGGCCGAGCTGCTGACTCCGTCCCAGGTAGTCGCGCTCGGTTGCGTCACCGCGGCGTCCATCGGTGCGGTGCTCACCCGGGCTCGTTGAGGCGGGCGACCGTTCGACATGCCCGATACGCCCAGTTGGAGGCTGCCGCTTCCAAATATGGTCTATACCTTTATGGGGCCGTCCCCGATCATGGAGCGAGGCACATGACCAGACCGCCCCTACCGACGGTGCGCAACGCAGCGCTCGCCGTCGTGGCGGGTGCGCTGCTCACCGGTGGGCTCGTAGCGCCCGCCGGCGGCGCACCGGCCGAGGAGAACACCGCGATGGAGAACATCATCCCCGCACCCGAGTCGGTGCGGCCCGCCCCCGGCACCACCTACGAACTCACCGAGCAGACCTCGATCGAGGCCGCCGGCGACGCCACCGAGGTCGGCGAGTACCTGGCCGGGATCCTGCGCCCCGCCACCGGATTCCCGGTCCCGGTCAACGAGGGCTCCGGCGGGATCTCGCTGGCGCTGGACGGATCCCCCGAGCTCGGCCCGGCCGGGTACCGCCTGCAGGTGGCCGACGACGGCATCGGCCTCCACGCGAGCAGCCCCGAAGGCCTGTTCAACGGCGTGCAGACGCTCCGGCAGCTGCTGCCCGCCGCGATCGAGAGCCCGACCGAGCAGTCCGGGCCGTGGACCGTGCCCGGCGGCGAGATCGTCGACAAGCCGAGGTTCGACCACCGGGCCACGATGCTCGACGTCGCCCGGCACTTCTTCACCGTGGAGCAGGTCAAGCTCTACATCGACCAGGTCGCCCGCTACAAGATCAACTGGCTGCACCTGCACCTGACCGACGACCAGGGCTGGCGGATCCAGATCAACAGCTGGCCGCGGCTGACCGAGCACGGCGGCAGCACCGAGGTCGGCGGCGGCCCGGGCGGCTACTACACGCAGGAGGACTACGCGGAGATCGTCGAGTACGCGGCGTCCCGGCACATCACCGTCGTGCCCGAGATCGACATGCCCGGGCACACCAATGCCGCGCTGGCCTCCTACGCCGAGCTCAACTGCGACGGCGTCGCGCCGCCGCTGTACACCGGCATCGAGGTGGGCTTCAGCTCGCTCTGCGTGGACAAGGACATCACCTACCGGTTCGTCGAGGACGTCATCCGCGAGCTCGCGGCGATCACCCCCGGCCCGTACCTGCACATCGGCGGCGACGAGGCGCACTCGACCACCGACGAGGACTACAAGCAGTTCTTCGAGCGGGTGATCCCGCTGCCCGCCAAGTACGGCAAGACCGCGCTGGGCTGGCACGAGTACGGCAAGGGCGCGCCCGAGGGCGACGCGGTGCTGCAGTACTGGGGCACCACCGACACCGATCCCCTGCTCGACGAGGCGGTCGCCCGCGGCAACAAGATCCTGGCGTCGCCGGCGAACCTGTCCTACCTGGACCACAAGTACGACGAGAACACCGAGCTGGGCCTGCACTGGGCCGGCTACATCGAGGTCGCAGACGCCTACGGCTGGGATCCGGGCAGCTACCTCAAGGGCGTGCCCGAGGAGTCCATCCTCGGCGTGGAGGCCCCGCTGTGGTCGGAGACCCTGGAGAACTCCGATCACATCGAGTTCATGGCCTTCCCACGACTGCCGGCCATCGCCGAACTCGGCTGGTCGCCCGCGTCCACCCATGACTGGGAGTCCTTCCGCCAGCGCCTGGCCACCCACGGCCCGCGCATGACGGCGTCCGGCATCGACTACTACCGCTCCCCCCAGGTCCCCTGGCAGGACTGAAAGGCGGCGACGTCCACCCGGGGATGGGCGCGATTTCGCACCCGTCCCCGGGATGCGTCACTCGCCTGCCGGGAGCTTGGGTTCCAGGACCGCCCACCACTCCGCCAGGGTCGGTCGTTCGGCGAGGTCGGCGAAGGTGATCTGGACGCCGAGGCGGCGCCAGTTCTCCACCAGCGTCATGATCCGCACCGAGTCCAGGCCCCAGTCGATGAGGTTCTCCTCGTCGGTGAGCTCCGCCGGGTCCTCGTACAGCAGCTCGGCGACCTGCGCCCGCACGTCTGCCAGCGTCAACTTCTGCGACATTCCCACGTTCTCCCCGAAAACTCGTCAGGCCACTTCGGACTCGTGCAGCACCAGCGATCGCGCCAGCTCTCGCGAAGTGTCCACCACCGCGCAGCGCTTGGCGGCGTAGTCCAGCGCCATCCGGTGCTCCGCCAGCGAGAAGTCCGCGACCGCGTCGGCGGCCAGGAACGCCTGGACGTCCTGCTGGAAGGCCTCGGCCGCCGTCATCAGGCAGCCGATGTGCGCGTAGATGCCGGTGATGATCAGCTGGTCGCGGTTCCAGTCCCGCAGCAGCTCGCGGAGCTCGGTGCGCTGGAACGCGCTGTAGCGCCACTTGGTCAGCTGCACGTCGCCGGCGCCGGGCGCCAGCTCGTCGATGATCGCCTCCTGCGTCGGATCGGCGACACCCGGGCCCCACCACTCCAGCTGCAGCCCGCGCTGTTCCGGCGTCTGGCCGCCGGGCTGCGCGCAGTACACCACCGGCACGCCGGCCGCGCGGGCTCGCTCGCGCAGCATGCGGATGTTCGGCACCACCTGGTTCAGCGGTTCGCTGTTTCGCGGATAGGCGTTGACGAAGTGCCGTTCCATGTCGTGGATCAGCAGCACCGCGCGATCCGGTTCGGGACGCCAGGCCACCCGGTTCTCGGGCAGCTCGTCCTGCTGCGGCACGCGGTACGGTGCGATGGCCGGAAGTGCCACCGGTCCTCCCTGTCTGTCGTGGTTTGCGGGCGCTCGGCTCACGTCCGGTTCCGCAGCTCCGGGACCAGCTCGCGGGAGATCGTCTCCCGCAGGTCGCGCTTGCTGACCTTGCCGACCCCGGTCTGCGGGAACTGCTCGACGAACTCGACCCGGTCCGGCACCTTGTACGCGGCCAGGCCGCGTTCGCGCACGAACTTGATCAGCTCCCGCGCCTTCGGCGGGGTGCCGCGCGGCACGACGAACGCGCAGCTGCGCTCGCCGAGGTAGTCGTCGGGCATCGACACCACCGCGGCGTCGTGCACCGCCGGGTGCGCCAGCAGGTGGTTCTCCACCTCCTCGGCGGCGATCTTCTCGCCGCCGCGGTTGATCTGGTCCTTCGCGCGGCCTTCGACGACGACGTTGCCCGCCGGCGTGAGCCGGACGACGTCGCCGGTGCGGTAGAAGCCGTCCGCGGTGAACGCCCGGGCGTTGTGCTCCTCGGCCCGGTAGTAGCCGCGGATGGTGTAAGGCCCCCGGGTGAGCAGGTGCCCGGTTTCGCCCGGTGCCACCGGGTTGTCCTCGTCGTCGACGACGAGCACCTCGTCGTCCGGCGAGATCGGGCGGCCCTGCGTGCCGAGGACGACGTCTTCGGGGTCGTCGAGGCGGGTGTAGTTGACCAGGCCCTCGGCCATGCCGAACACCTGCTGCAGGGTGGCGCCGAGCACCGGCCGCACCCGCCGCGCGACTTCTTCGCTGCACTTGGCGCCGCCCACCTGCAGCACTTCCAGGCTGGACAGGTCGTGCTCGGTGTTCGCGGCGGCGTCCAGCCACACCAGCGCCAGCGGCGGCACGGCCGCGAGGAGCGTGACGCGCTCGCGCTCGATCAGCGGGAACACCTCGTCCGGGCTTGGCCGCCGGGCCAGCACGACGGTGCCGCCGGCGTGCAGCACCCCGAAGGTGCCGGGCGAGCTCATCGGGAAGTTGTGCGCGATCGGCAGCGCCCCGAGGTAGACCGTGCCGGCGGTGACGCCGCAGATCTCGTTGCTGGCGCGGAAGGAGTAGATGTAGTCGTCGTGGGTGCGCGGGATCAGCTTCGGCACGCCGGTGCTGCCGCCGGAGAGCTGCAGGAAGGCGATGTCGCCGGGTTCCGGGCCCGCGAGCTCCGCGGGTTCGTCGTCCACATCGGACAGCGCGCGAAAGCCGTTGCGGGGACACTCCGCACCCCGAGCTCCGGGCTCACCCGCGATCAGCACCTGCAGGCCGGGGACCTTCGCGACGACCTCGGCCGCCAGCTCCCGGTGGTCGAACCCGGCCTCGACGTCGACGGTGATGTAGGCGGTGGCCTCGCTGAACTCGCAGAAGTAGGAGATCTCGGTCAGCCGGTGCGAGGGCAGCGCGAACACCGGGATCGCGCCGAGCCGGAACAGCGCGAAGCACACGTCGAAGAACTCGGCGATGTTCGGCAGCTGCACCACGACCCGGTCACCCGCGCCGACGCCGAGCTCGCGGAGCCCGGCCGCGAGCCGGTCGGCGCGGACGTCGAGGTCCCGGTAGGAGACGCGGCGGTCGCCGTCGACGACGGCGGTGCGGTCGGGGTGTTCGGCGGCGCGTTCGCGCAGCAGCTGCCCGAAGGTGTAGCCGCGCCAGTAGCCCGCGGCCCGGTAGCGCTGCGCGAACTCCGCCGGCCAGGTGGGGCAGCCGGGTAGCGATGCGGTCATGTTCTCCCCCTCAGACGGCCTGGTCCAGGCCCATCGCGGACAGTGCGGTGCGGAACTTCGCGGACGTCTCGGCGAGTTCGTCGGCCGGGTCGGAACCCGCGACGATGCCCGCGCCCGCGTACAACCGCATCGAATCGTCCTCGATGTCGGCGCAGCGGATGGCGACCACCCATTCGCCGTCGCCGGCTGCGTCGCACCAGCCGACCATGCCCGCGTAGTAGCCGCGCTCGAACGGTTCGGTCTCGGCGATGACGTCGCGGGCGCGCTGCAACGGGGTGCCGCAGACCGCGGGCGTGGGGTGCAGCGCGTCGGCCAGTTCCAGCGAGGAGGTGGCCGGGTCGCGGAGCTCGCCGGTGATCTCGGTGGCCAGGTGCCACATGGCGGCGGTGCTGATCACCGACGGCGCGGAGACCTGCAGGTCGCGGCAGAACGGGCGCAGCGCTTGCACGACCGCGTCGACGACGGCGGCATGCTCGCGGTGATCCTTGTCCGAAGTGGACAGTTCGGCGGCACGGCGCCGGTCCTCGACCGGGTCAGTGCTGCGCGGCCGCGAACCGGCCATCGGGTTCGACCGGACCCGCATGCCGCGGCGGGAGACAAGCAGTTCCGGGCTGGCGCCGAGGAAGGTGCGCCGCAGCGGCGGCGGCGCGCCGAAGCTGTCGCGGGTGCCGTCCTCGCCCTGCCGCGGCAGATCCACCGCGAAGGTGTAGCTGGCCGGGTCCGCGAGCGCGAGGTTGCGCAGCACGCCGCGGACGTCGATCGGCTCGGCGGCGGCCAGCTCCAGGGAGCGCGCGAGGACGACCTTGCTCAGCTCGCCGTCTTCCAGCCGCCGCAGCACCCGGCTGACGCCGCGCTCGTACTCGGCGGGCGCGGGCACCGGGCGGACGGAGCAGTCCGGCGCGCCGTTGCGCGACGGCTGCGGCACCACGACGTTCAACGGCGCGGCCCGGACCACGTCGTCGGGCAGCACCAGGTGCGCGGGCAGGCTCTCGCCGAACGGCACCGCACCCACCACCATCGGGTTGCGGCGGCCGAATTCCGTTGCGCTGTTGAGGAAGTCGGTCACCCGCCGGGGCAGTTCCTCGCGCGCGCACTGGGTCTTGGGGACGATCGCGGACACGCCGCGGGCTAAGAGCACGCCGTGCGGCGCGGAGAAGAGGAACGACGAGCCTGCCTCGTACGCCGCCAGCAATCGGGTCGCCTCGTCGTCCGCGACGAGGCCGATGCTGTCGGTTTCGCTGTCCATCGTGGTCATGGCAACCTTTCCGGGTGTGCGGCAGGCGTGGTCAGGCGCGCAGTGTCGCGCCGCCGTCGACGTACAGGTCGTGCATCGTGATGTGCCCGGCCTGGTCGGAGGCCAGGAAGACGACTGCGTCGGCGATGTCTTGCGGGGTGGCGAGCTTGCGCAGCGGGATGCCCGCCTTGAACGTCTCCGGGGAGCCGGCGATGACGCGCTCGGCGCCGCGCTCGTCGGCCCACATCCCGCGCTGCATCTCGGTGTCGGTGGAGCCGGGCGCGACGACGTTGCACCGGATGCCGTGCTCGGCGAGTTCCAGCCCGAGCGACTTGGTGAACAGCGTCGCCGCGGCCTTGGAGGCGGCGTAGGCGGACATCCCGTGCCGGGGCACGCCTGCGGCGTTCGAGCTGACCGTGACGATGGCGCCGCGCCGCCGGCCGACCATGTGCCTGGACACCGCGCGGGACAGGTTGAACACCCCAGTGGTGTTGACCGCGAAGGTGCGGTGCCAGTCCTCGTCGGTGAGCTCTTGCACGGTGCCGACCTGCAGGACGCCCGCGACGTTGGCGAGGACGTCGACGGGGCCGTGCGTGCGTTCGACCCGGTCCACGACATCGTTGACGGCGGCGGCGTCCGCGACGTCGGCGCGGTAGGCGTGGACCGCGTGGCCTCGTCCGGTCAGCTCGGCGGCCACGGCTTCGGCCTGCTCGCCGTTTCGGTCCACCGCCGCGACCGTGGCGCCGAGCTCGGCGAGCGCGGTGGTCACCGCCGCCCCGATGCCCTGGCCCGCGCCTGTCACGATGGCGACCTTGCCGCCGATCCCCGTCCGGTTCATCGCGCCCTTCTGCAAACTCAGGCAAGCCTAACCTTTGTCAGGCGAGCCTGAGTTTAGAACACGGACGTGTCCGGATCTTCCCTCCATCGAGGTGGCATTGATCACCGAGCGCGATCCGCCGCGCCACGATTGCCGCGCCCCCCTAACCCGGCCGAACTAGCGGCCGAGACCCGCAGTGAGCTCGCGCATGCAGCGGACGGCGAGCTCCGCCGCCGACCCCGCGCCGTCCGCCGGGGCATCACTCACCGCCCACGCCTCGACGGCCACCCGGATCGCGGCCGTGGCCGCCGCGGCCAGCAGGCGGATCTGCAGATCATCGGAGGCGCGCTCGGCGAGCAGCGGCACGAGCTGCTGCTCCGACTCCTGGTTGACCCTCGCCCACACCGCCAGCAGCGCGGGATCGCCGGCGGCCGCGCGCAGCAGACCCCGCGTCCACCCGAAGGACTCGACGTCCTCCTCGTCGCGGACGGCCAAGGCGCGTTCGGCGGCCTGTTCCAGCGCATCCGGCAGCGGAATGTCGCGCGGCGTGGCCGCCAGCAGGTCCTGCCAGCGCCGGGCGCCGAACGCCAGCAACGGCGCGACGGAGTCCTGCTTGGTGCGGAAGTAGCGGTAGAAGGTGCGAAGGCTCACCCCGGCGCGCTCCGCGATGACCTCAGCTGTCGTGCCGTCGGAGCCGCGCTCCGCGAACAGCGCGGCGGCGATGCGGGCGATTTCCAGCTGGGTGGCGGCCTTGCGGCGTTCGGTGAGGTTCACTCCCCCAGTTTAGGAATAAGGCGGCAATGTGGCATGTTGTGCCACATAGACACGATGTGTCGAGTCCGTGCAAGAGAGAGGGAACTCCCATGGAGCGCTTCGAAGGACGTCGCATCCTGATCACCGGGGCCGGTTCGGGCATCGGGCAGGCCACGGTGCACCGGATCCTCGCCGAGGGCGGCCGGGTCGTCGGGTTCGACCGCAGCGAGCAGGGACTGGCGGCCACCACCGCCACCGCCGCCGAGAAGGGCACCGCCGAGCGGCTGACCACCGCCGTGGTGGACGTCGCCGACGAGAGCTCCGTGCGCGCGGGCGTGGCCGACGCCGTGGCAACGCTGGGCGGGCTCGACGTGCTGGTGAACGCGGCGGGCATCCTGCGGTCGGCGCACACGCACGAGACCACGCTGGAGTTCTGGAACACGATCCTGGCGGTCAACCTGACCGGCACGTTCCTGATGACCCGCGAGGCGCTGCCCGCGCTGCTGGAATCCGGACGCGGTGTCGTGGTCAACTTCAGCTCGACCTCGGCGAGCTTCACGCACCCCTACATGGCGGCCTACGCGGCCTCCAAGGGCGGCATCCAGTCGTTCACCCACGCGCTGGCCGGCGAGTACGCCAAGCAGGGCCTGCGCGCGGTCGCCGTGGCACCCGGCTCGATCAGCAGCGGCATGACCACCGGCCGTGGCCCGGGCCTGCCGGAGGACGCCGACATGAGCCTGTTCGCGAAGCTGATGCCCGCCATCGGGCAGGGCATGGCGGGGCCGGAGACGGTCGCGGGCGTGGTGGCGATGCTGGCCTCCGACGACGGCGCGTTCGTCACCGGCACCGAGCTGCGCATCGACGGCGGCACCCACATGTAGGGGCTGTTTCGCGCGGCGGTGCGGGTAGCGGCCCCTGCGGGAAGTACGGCCGCCGCCTGCACCGTGGAAGCCCTGTAGCCACCGGAGTCGAGCTGATGTCCACCGCGAGTTCGCGGTGGACATCAGCGGGCGATGCCCTGGACGAAGCCCAGGTCCAGCAGGTCCTGGGGGCGCAGCCGCAGGTGGTCGGCCAGGTCCGGCGCCTCCGCCGGATCGCGCTTGAGGATGGCCGCGCTGGATTCGGGCGCGATGACCGCGAAGTAGGCGTCCGAAGTGATCCAGGTCCGCTCCGGCGCGGCCAGCGCCAGCGCGCCGCCCGAACCGCCCTCCCCGATGACCAGCGTGGTCACCGGCACCCGGGCGTCGGCGACCGCGGCGAACACCTCCGCGATGGCCGGCCCGATGCCGCCGTGCTCGGCCGCCGCGTCGTTTGCCGCGCCCGGGGTGTCCACCAAGGTCAGCACCGGGACGCCGAGCTGGTCGGCGAGCCGGATCAGCCGGGCCGCGGTGCGGAACCCGGCCGGGGTGTTCGCGGTGCCCGTCTGGGCGGCGAACGCGACCGTGCGCCCGTCGTGGTCGCCGAAGCCGCAGATCATCCCGCCGTCCCGGCCGCCGGCGCGGTCGCCGCTGATCTCGAAGCGCCGGGTGAAGTAGGCGTCCAGGTACGCCCCGGCGCGCGGCCGGTCCGCCGAGCGCGCCCGCTGCACGGCTTCCCAGCCCGTGACGGGAGGCTCGCCGCCGGCCAGCGACGCCGGGACCGGGGCCGGTTCCGGCGGCCGCACCAGGCGCTGCGGATGCAGCAGCGACACCAGGTCCGCCAGCGCAGCAGGCAGTTCCGCGTCGTCGACGACCTGGTCCACCTGTCCATCGGCCAGCTTGCCCTCGGCGTGGAACGCCTCGCCGGTTTCGGACGCGTCGCGCACCCGGCTGCCGCCGAAGGCGACCGCCGCGCCGGGCGAGGCCAGCACGACGTCGGCCGCGGCCGCCAGCGCCACCCACATGCCGCCGGTGGTCGGATCGCGCAGCACCGCGATGTGCGGGATCCGGTCCTGGCGGGTCAGCAGGCAGGCCCGCGCGATCTCCTGCAGCTGGCGCAGGGCGCAGATCCCCTCCTGCATCCGGCTGCCGCCGGAGGCCACCAGCGAGATCACCGGCAGCCGCAGCTCCCGGGCCTGCTCGAACGCCGCGACGATGCGCGCCCCGGCCGCCTCCCCGACCGAGCCGCCGAGGAAGGCGAAGTCGAAGGCGATGAGCACCGCCTGCCGCTGCCCTACCCAGCCGCGACCGCACAGGACCGACTCCTCCGAGCCGGTCCGCGCGGTCGCGCGGGCGCGCTGCTCGTCGTAGCCGGGCCAGCCCAGCGGGCCGTCCCCGGCCGGTGGCCCGGCCGGGGGCTCGAACTCCTCGAACCCCCGGCTGACCGACTCGACGATCGCGCGAGCAGCGGTGTGCTCAGCCATGCTGCAGCGCCTTCTTCTGCACCTTGCCCATCTCGTTGCGCGGCAACGCGTCCAGGAACCGCACCTCGCGCGGCCGCTTGTGCGGGGTGAGCAGGCGGGCCACGTGGTCGACCAGCTCCTGCTCGGCGGGCTCCTGACCGGGCGCGCGCACGATCCAGGCGATGATCCGCTCGCCCAGGTCGGCGTCGGGCTCGCCGGTGACCGCGACCTCGGCGACCGCCGGGTGCTCCAGCAGGCAGTTCTCGATCTCGCCCGCGCCGATCTTGTAGCCGCCGCTCTTGATGATGTCGGTGGCCTTGCGGCCGACGATCCGGACGTAGCCGTCCGGCGCGCGGGTGGCCACGTCGCCGGTGCGGAACCAGCCGTCGGCGAACGCCGCCTCGGTGGCGTCCGGCCGGTTCAGGTAGCCGCTGAACAGGTTCGAGCCGCGCACCAGGATCTCGCCGACGGTCTCGTCGTCGCTGGCGGTGATCTCGCCGCCCTGCTCGTCGACGAGCTTCAGCTCGACCCCGGCGAACGGGCGCCCCACGTAGCCGGGCCGCCGGTCGCCGTCCGCCCGCACGCCGCAGTTCATGATCGTCTCGCTCATGCCGTAGCGCTCCACGACCCGCTGGCCGGTCAGCCGCTCGATGCGCTCGTGCTCCACCGCCGGCAGCGCCGCGGAACCGGAGACCAGCAGCCGGGCCTTGCCGACCGACTTCCCGATCTGCGGGTCGAGCTCGGCGTCCTCGGCCAGCCGGTGGTACATGGTCGGCACGCCGAACATCATCGTCGCGGGCCCGGCGAGCTCCTCCGCCACGGCGGCGGATGAGAACTTGCCCAGGTGGTGGACGGTGCCGCCCAGCCGGACCGGGCCGAGCGTGCCGAGGATCAGGCCGTGCACGTGGAACAGCGGCAGGGCGTGCACCAGCACGTCGCGCTCGGTCCACTCCCACGCCTCCGCCAGCGCGTCGAGGTTGGCGCGGATCGCGCGGCGCGGCAGCACGACGCCCTTCGGCGGCCCGGTGGTGCCCGAGGTGTAGACGATCAGCGCGGGGTCGTCCTCGTCCGCTTCCGGCGGCAGTTCTCCGCCGCGCACGGCCAGGTCGACCTCGTGCACCGGCACGTCGCCGAGGCCTTCCGGCCGCTGGAAGCCGGGCGGTGCGAACAGCAGTTCCGGCCGGCTGTCGCCGAGGATGTGCGCGAGCTCGCGCTCCCCCACCTTCGGGTTGATCGGCACCACCGCGACGCCCGCGCTCAGCCCGCCGATGACCGCCGCGCAGGTCTCCGGCGACGCCGTCGCCCAGACCGCGATCCGCTTCGCCGTCCCGACGCGCTCCGCGATCCCGGCGGCCACCGCCGCCAGCTCCCGGTAGGTCAGCGCCTTCTCGCCGAAGCGCAACGCTTCCTTCTCATCGGGCTTCCGCAACTTGGGGAACAGCACCTGCGCCGCGCCGGCCATGACCACCTCCACGATCCTGAATGTCCCGCCCGCGGACCCGCGATGCCCGGCGAGCCGGCATTGGTCCACTGGCTCGACCACTTTTGCGCCGTTTCGGACATCGCGTCAAGCGGATGTGGCAAAATTGGCTCATCCACTCGACCAAAAGGTCGGTGTTAGCCTGATCACCATCCGTCCGGCCTGGAGGAACCCGGTGTCCGAAGCCCTGCGACCGCTCGCCCGACCGCGCCTGTACGAGCAGGTGGTGCAGCGGCTGCGGGAGCACGTGACGGATTCCGGCCTGCGCGTCGGCGACCGGCTCCCGCCGGAGCGGGAGCTCGCGGAGCGCCTCGGCGTCAGCCGCGCGTCGGTCAAGCAAGCGATCGTGGTGCTGGAGGTGCAGGGCCTCGTCGAGGTGCGCCACGGCGGAGGCACCTACCTGCGCCGCGAGTCGCTGGACGCGGAACCCGTCGCCGAGCTAGTGGCGCGCAAGCGCCGCCTGCCGGACGTCCTGGAAGCGCGCGAAGCGCTGGAGACCAAGCTCGCGGAGCTGGCCGCGCAGCGGCGCACGGACGCCGACCTCGCGGAGATCGAGGCGGCGCTGGCGGACATGCGCCGCGAGATCGCCGAAGGCGGGCTCGGCAACGAGGGCGACCGCCGGTTCCACGCCGCGATCACCGCCGCCGCGCACAGCTCGCTGCTGGCCGACTTCATGCGCACCATCGCGACCGAGATCGCGGAGAGCCGCCAGGAGTCGCTGCGCCAGCCCAACCGGCCGGGCAAGTCGCTGGCCCAGCACGAACGCATCGCCGAAGCGATCCGGGAGGGCAACCCGCGCGCAGCGGTCACGGCCATGCGCCGCCACCTCCAGACGGTGAGCCGGGTCCGCCTCCTCTCCTGGGACCCCGACGCCGACCCCACCCGCACCGACGAGGCGTGAACGGGGCACCCCTGCCGAACGCGGAGCCCGCGCCGATCAGATGATCCGGCGTTTTCGCGGGAAAACAGCGCCGCCAGGCGTGGAAAACGCCGCTTTCGCGCGAAAACGCCGCCCCGCCACCCGGGCAACGGCGCCGGACCGCGAATCCCGGAGATCGGCAAAAGCGCGCCTCCTCCGGCCGAACCTCCCGGTTGGGGCGTGACCCGTTCGGGCCGGTAGGCTCGGGCGGGCCTGTTTCCGCAGCTACGGAGCATTCGACTTGATCCACCACCCGGTTTCGCAGCACGGTCCTGCCGTCGGCCGGGTGATCAGATGATCGGGTGGCTGCTGGCCACCGCGGGCACCGCCGCGCTCGGCAGCGTGTTCCCGCTGGTCAACATCGAGCTCTACCTGCTCGGCGTGGTCTCCACCGTGGACAGCGTCAGCTGGTGGGCGTTCGGGCTGGCCGCGGCCGTCGGCCAAGTCGCCGGGAAGACGCTGTTCTACCTGGCGGGCAAGGGCGGCTTCGCGCTCGGCGAGCGGTTGCGCAAGCGCGTCGAGGCCAAGCGGAAGGGCCGATGGGCCGGCTGGTTCGAGAAGTTCCACCAGCGGACCGAGGAGCGCCCGTGGTGGGGCCTGGGCGTGCTGTGCCTCAGCGCCGTGCCCGGCATCCCGCCGTACAGCCTGATGTGCTTCCTCTCCGGCGCGGCCGGCATCCCGCTGCTGGGTTTCCTGCTCGCGAGCCTCGTCGGCCGGTCGGCGCACTTCCTGATCGTCGCCGGCGCGCCGGAGCTGCTGCACTGGCTGCCCGCCGCGCTGGGCTCGTAGCCGGCGAATACCGGTCCGGGCGGCCGGGAACCCCTGGGCGGTTAGCCGACATCGAGGGGAGCCAGCCGCAATGGGCACGGATGGGCACGATGCCAAGCAACGACAGCTCGACCAGGTCCGCCAGGATCTGACCGAGACCGAACTGACCACCCAGCAGGGCGTGCGCGTCGACCACACCGACGATGCGCTGAGCGCCGGTGAACGCGGCCCGACGCTGCTGGAGGACTTCCAGGCCCGCGAGAAGATCACCCACTTCGACCACGAGCGGATCCCGGAGCGCGTGGTGCACGCGCGCGGAGCGGGCGCCTACGGGCACTTCCAGCCCTACGACGACAACGGCCTCGCCGACCTCACCACCGCGCAGTTCCTGACCGATCCGGGCCGGCGCACCCCGGTCTTCGTGCGGTTCTCCACCGTCGCGGGCTCGCGCGGCTCCGCCGACACGGTGCGGGACGTGCGCGGATTCGCCACGAAGTTCTACACCGACGAGGGCAACTACGACCTCGTCGGCAACAACATGCCGGTGTTCTTCATCCAGGACGGCATCAAGTTCCCCGATTTCGTGCACGCGGTGAAACCCGAGCCGGACAACGAGATGCCGCAGGCGGCCTCGGCGCACGACACGTTCTGGGACTTCGTCGGGCTGCAGCCGGAAACCCTGCACATGGTCATGTGGCTGATGTCCGATCGGGCGCTGCCGCGCAGCTACCGGATGATGCAGGGCTTCGGGGTGCACACCTTCCGGCTGGTCGACGCGCAGGGCCGCGGGACGTTCGTGAAGTTCCACTGGAAGCCGCTGCTGGGCAGCCATTCGCTGGTGTGGGACGAGTGCCAGAAGATCGCCGGCAAGGACCCCGACTACAACCGCCGCGATCTGTGGGAGTCGATCGAGGCCGGGCAGTTCCCGGAGTACGAGCTGGGCGTGCAGCTGGTCGAGGAGTCCCGGGAGTTCGACTTCGACTTCGACCTGCTCGACGCCACCAAGATCATCCCGGAGGAGGTCGTGCCGGTGCGGCCGGTGGGCCGGATGGTGCTGGACCGCAACCCGGACAACTTCTTCGCCGAGACCGAGCAGGTCGCCTTCCACACCGCCAACGTCGTGCCGGGCATCGACTTCACCAACGACCCGCTGCTGCAGGCCCGCAACTTCTCGTACCTGGACACCCAGCTGATCCGGCTGGGCGGCCCGAACTTCGCGCAGCTGCCGGTGAACCGCCCGGTGGCCGAGGTCGCCAACAACCAGCGGGACGGCTACGGCCAGCAGCGCATCCACAGAGGACGGACCAGCTACTTCAAGAACAGCCTCGGCGGCGGCTGCCCGGCGCTGGCCGACGAGGGCGCCTTCACGCACTACCAGGAGAAGGTCGAGGGGCACAAGATCCGCAAGCGCAGCGAGAGCTTCAAAGACTTCTACGGCCAGGCCACGCTGTTCTGGAACAGCATGGCGCCCTGGGAGAAGGAGCACATCGTCGCGGCGTTCCGCTTCGAGCTCGGCAAGGTCGACCACCAGCACGTCCGCGAGACCGTGGTGCAGCAGATCGAGCAGATCGACCACGAGCTGGCCGTGGCGGTGGCCGAAGGCGTCGGGGTGGCGGCCCCGAGCGGCGGCACGCCCAACCACGGCCGCAGCTCCCCCGCGCTGAGCCTGGTGAACCAGGGTGCCGACACGATCGCGACCCGCCGCGTCGCGGTGCTGGTCGCCGACGGCGTGGACGGTACCGAGGTCTCGCAGATCCGGCGCGAGCTGTCCGAGCGCGGAGCGATGGCGGAGGTCCTCGGCCTGCGCGACGGCGACGTCCGCAGCGCCGACGGCGACGAGGTCCCTGTCGACCGCGCCATGAACACGATGGGCTCGGTGCTCTACGACGGCGTGATCGTGCCGGGCGGCGCGGAAAGCGTCCGGGCGCTTTCCGGCGACGGGTTCGCCGTGCACTTCGTGGCCGAGGCGTACAAGCACAACAAGCCGGTGGCGGCCAGCGACGAGGGCATGGAACTGCTGCAACGGGCCGGGGTCGCGGAGGCCCGCAAGCCCACCGGCACCGACGGCGTGGTGACGGAGCTCGGCGTGGTCACCGCCGCGCACACCGGGGGCGCGCTGCCGGAGGGGTTCATCGCGGAGTTCGCCGCGGCTCTCGGCAAGCACCGCGCGTGGGATCGGGACACCTCGGCGGTGCCCGCCTGATCGGCACCGCGTCGGGTGCCGTTTTCGCGCGAAAACGACATTCGGCACGCGTGAGGGATGGCGATTTCGCGCGAAATCGCTGTCCGGTTCCTCCCGGTTCGTGCCGTTTTCACACCGGGTGTTGATAACTTTTCGTGCCCTCATCGACACTCATAGCGATTGTTCACTGGGCGTTGGCGCGGGAGTCATCTACCGTGCCTGCCTGTGAGCGTCTTTCGAACAATGCCCGTCGAGGACGTCCTGACCCGCGGCGAGCGCAGCGGCCTGATCCGCCGGCTCACCGGGCGCGACCTGGTCGGATTCGGCATCGGCATCATCATCGGCACCGGCGTCTTCACCTTGGCCGGGATCGAGGCAAAGGAGCACGCCGGACCCTCGGTGGTGCTGTCGTTCGTGGTCGGCGGCATCGTCGCGGCGCTCGCCGCGCTCGCGTACGCCGAGCTCGCGTCGGCGGTGCCGACCGCCGGCAGCGCCTACACCTACGGGTACGCCACGCTGGGCGAGCTGTTCGCCTGGATCATCGGCTGGGACCTGCTGCTGGAGTTCGCGCTCGGCGCGGCGGTGGTCTCGCGCAGCTGGTCGGGCTACGTCTCGAACCTGCTCGGCCTGCCGCCGCAGTGGTTCGGCGAGGACGCCACGGTCAACGTCGGCGCGATCCTGATCATCGCGATCCTCACCGTCATCGCGGTGATCGGCATACGCGAATCGTCGTGGGTCACCAACGCGCTGGTCGTGGTCAAGGTCGCGGTGTGCGTGCTGGTGATCGTCGCGGGGCTGTTCTTCATCAACGGCGCCAACCTCACCCCGTTCATCCCGCCGGCCCAGCCGGCGCCGGAAACCGCGAGCGGGTTGGAGCAGCCGCTGCTGCAGGCGGCGCTGGGCATGGAGCAGTCGATGTACGGCATCGGCGGCATGTTCACCGCGGCGGCGATCGTGTTCTTCGCCTACACCGGCTTCGAGGCGCTGGCCAACCTCGGCGAGGAGACCAAGCACCCCAAGCGCGACCTGCCCGTCGGGCTGCTGGGCAGCCTGATCGTGTGCACCGTGCTGTACGTGGCGGTCGCGATCGTGCTCACCGCGATGGTCGACTACCGGCAGATCGACGAGGCCGCCCCGCTGGCGGCGGCGTTCCAGTCCGTCGGCCAGCCGTGGGTGGCGGCACTGATCGCGCTGGGCGCGGTGACCGGGCTGACGTCGGTGATGATGGTCGAGCTGGTCACCATCGGCCGCATCGGCTTCGCGATGAGCCGCGACGGCCTGCTGCCGCCGAAGCTCTCGCAGGTGCACCCGAAGTGGGGCACGCCGCACCGGATGACCATCGGCGGAGCGGTGGTGATCATGCTGCTGGCGGGGTTCATCCCGATCTCGGAGCTGGCCGACATGGTGAGCATCGGCGCGCTGTCGGGCTTCGTCATCGTCTCGATCGCGGTGCCGGTGCTGCGCAGCCGCAAGCCGGACCTGCACCGCCCGTTCAAGATGCCGCTGTCGCCGGTGCTGCCGATCATCTCGGCCCTGGCGTGCCTGTACCTGATGTCCAACCTGGACGTCATCACCTGGATCCGCTTCGGGGCCTGGCTGGTCCTGGGCCTGGTGATCTACTTCGGCTACGGCCACCGCCACGCCCGCCTCGCCGACCGGTCCCGTTCGAAGTGAAGGGCGCCTTCGGCCTGGACAGCCGATCAAGATGCCCTTCACCACTTCGAACGGCGTGCTTCAGGCCGCGGTGAGCTCTTCGATCGCCTTCGCGCCGAGCAAGATCAGCGCGGCGAGGTTTTCCCGGCCGATGCTGAGGACGTACTCGCCGTTCCGTCCACAGTAGAGGATCACGAGATCGTTGTGCCGATCGATCTCGTACCGCATCGGCACCTCGTCCTCCATCTCCACGAACGAGTCGATGGATATCCCGGAGTAGTGCAGCAGGGCCATGTTCCCGACCTTCCTCAGTGGACGACTAGGGTGACTGCTTGCAACCAGACCGTCGCCAAGCGCGACCGTCGCGTTTAAGCTTAGGGCGACTGTCGCGTTAAGGTCAGGTCCCTGATCGGGTGTTTCGAGATCGTGGAGGTCGTCGATGGCGCGAGCCCGCCAAACCTTGGAGCGACGGCAACTCGGCCTCGCCCTGCGTCGAATCCGCGAAGGCTCCGGCAAGACCCAGCAGGCGGCGGCCGAAGCGATCGGCCGTGTCCGCTCGCGCATCGTCGAACTAGAAGACGGCAAGGGCACGCTGAGCCAAGAAGATCTTGTCAATCTTCTGGACTTCTACGGCATATCCGGCGACGAGCGCGACACGGTGCTCGCACTCGGCGCGCACGCACGGAGACGCCAGCGCGGCCGTACCTACACGGACCTGCTACCCGGAGCCTTCCAACGCTTCGCCGACCTCGAAGCCAGCGCCACGGAGATCAGCAGCTACGAATCCGGCGTCATCCCAGGTTTGTTGCAGTCGCCGGGCTACGTGCGTGCAGTCATCGAAGAATGCGACGGGGTGTGGTGGGACGCGACCACCGACGCGGAGCTGGAGCAGCGCATCGCGTTCCGACTCGAACGGCAGGAGCGGAGTTTGAGCCCAGCCGAGCCGCGATCCTTTCGATTCGTGCTCACCGAGGATTCACTACGAGCAGTTGTCGGCAGCCCGGAAGTGATGCGCGAGCAGCTTCAACACCTAGCAGCTGCCATCGACACCTGCGACGACCTCGTTGTGCAGATCTTGAAGCAGGACGCGAGCCGGAATCCCGCCCGAGGTGGTGGTTTCACCGTCTTCGGATTCGGCGACAAGGGATCCCCTGTCGGCTTCTCCAGCACGGTGTTCAGCCCCTCGACCTACCACAGCGACGAGGCCGACACGACGATCATGCTCCACGCGTTCCGTGAGATTCAAAGCCTTGCGCTCGATCGCGACAGGTCACGACGATTGGTAGAGCAGATCTCGAAAGGTGGCTGATCATGTCGCGAACTCCTGTCGACACCGGCTGGTTCAAGAGCTCCCGAAGCATTGGCAGCAGCGACAACTGCGTCGAGGTCCGGCTACTCAGCCGCTCCGTCCGGGTCCGGGACTCGAAGGCTCCCGAGGACGGCGTGCTGAGCTTCGGCCCCGCCGCTTGGCGTACTTTCCTGACCTCCTTAAAGGCGTAGCGTTTCAGCTGGTCACGGGCCGTGTGTACTTTTGGTCGCTATACCAACACAAAGTACACGCGGGTCTCCAGCAGCCGAAATGGCGATCATGTCCTGAACTGTTGGGCCCAGCTGTCCGGTTGGGTTCCGTCGGTGTCGGTGAAGCCGTACTCGCCGGCGAGTTCGGCGGAGGTCACCGAGCTTTGGTTCCACCTCGCTCGGTTCGGGTCTGCGGCCAGTGCCGCGACCGCGCGGCCGACGTAGCGCGGTGATTCCGACGCGGCGAATCCACCCGGAGCAGTCGGGCGTCCGTCGGCCCGGTCGGGTTCCAATGCGGCGCGCCAGTCCGCTTCGGTGACCCCGTAGTTGTCGAGCATCATCTCCGAGCGCAGCCAGCCCGGTGTGATCGCGACGGCCGTTGCGCCGTGCGGCGCGAGTTCGTGCCCCTGGGAGAACGCCAGGCGGTTCACCGCGACCTTGGCCAGGTCGTAGAACACCGAAATGCGGTACCTCGAAGCGTTGTGGGCGGTGGTGCCGTCGGTGACTTCGACGAGCAGGCCGCCGGGCTTGGTGATCAGCAGCGGCAACAAGTGGTGCGAGGTGATCAGGTGCGTCTCGACGCCGAGCCGGAGGATTCGCAGGCCGGCCGCCAGATCGTGCTCCCAGATCGGGGTGTTCCAGTCGGCGGGCCCGCCTTTGAGCCGCTCGGCGCCCCAGATGTCGTTGACCAGCACGTCGAGGTGGCCGTGCTCGGCCCGGACGCGCCCGGCCAAGCCGCGCACCTGCTCCGCGACGAGATGATCGACCTGCATCGCGATCCCGGTCCCGCCGAGACGGGTTACGACCTCGGCGGTCTCCTCGATCGTCTCAGCGCGGTCGTAGTCCGACCCACCACGGCCGGTCGAGCTGCTGCGTCCCGTGCAGATGACGGTCGCGCCGGCCTCCCCCAGCGCAGCCGCGATACCCCGCCCGGCACCCCGGGTCGCTCCCGCGACCAGAGCGACGCGCCCGCGCAGCGCTTCTCGATCCGGCGCCCACCGCATCCCGCGATTCTGGCACGCTCGCCCCGTGATCGGCCGCTCTCGGCGTCAGCGCCCGCCCGACGGATCAGCGAGGCGGCGTGACAGGAAAACCTCAGCCAGGGCCACGACCAGGGCGGCCGTGACGAAGCCGACCGAGACGATCAGGCCGTCCGAGATCGCCGCGTCGAAGCCGCTCGTCATCAGGGTGCCGAAGAACAGGCCAGAGGCCGCCGCCGTGCCTACTGCCGAGCCGATGCGCTGGCCCGTCTGCTGGACGCCCGCCGCGGTTCCGCCGTGGGCCGCGTCGATCTCGCTGAGCGTCACCGTCTGGTTCGGCGAGATCACCAGGCCGCTGCCCGTTCCGGCGACCAGCAGCGGCAGCGCCGTCACCAGCCCCGCCGCCTCACCCGGGTGCATGGCCAGCAGCAGATCCGTCGCCAGCAGGCCGAGCAGCGCCGCCGCCAGGCCGATGATCACCAGGCGGCGGCCCATCCGGTACACGATCCGGCCGCCGAGCGCCGACGCCACCGCCGACCCCACTGCGAACGGCGTCAGCGCGAGTCCCGCTTGCAGCGCCGAGTAGCCCAGCCCGCGCTGGAAGTACACCGCCAGCACGAAGAAGATGCTGGTGAACCCTGCGAAGTACAGCAGCCCCAGTGTGGCGCCGAACGAGTAGCTGCGGATCTTCAGCAGCCGCAGGTTCACCAGCGGCGAGTGACCCCGCACCCGGTACCAGTGCTCCCACGCCACGAACAGCACCAGCAGCACGACGGCGACGATCAGCAGGAACCACAGCGCGCCGCCCCCCTGCTCGACCAGCGGCAGCAGCAGGCACAGCAGGCCACCGCCGAGCAGCAGCACGCCGACGAGGTCGAGGCTGCGGGACTGCTCGCGCGCGCCGTCGCGAGGCAGCACCTTCAGCCCGTACAGCACCGCCGCGACACCGATCGGCAGGTTCACGAAGAACACCCAGCGCCAGCCGTGCTCCTGCCCGGCGAGCTGGATGATCAGGCCGCCCAGCAGCGGGCCGATCGCCGTCGAAATGCCCACCACCGCGCCGAAGAGGCCGAACGCCTTGCCGCGCTCGCGGCCGTGGAACAGCTGCTGCATCAGGCCGAGCACCTGCGGGTTGAGCAGCCCGCCCGCAACGCCCTGCAGCAACCGGGCGATGACGAGCCACAGCGGCGTCAGGGCGAACCCGGCCAGCGCGCTGGCCAGCGTGAACGCCCCCAGCGCCAGCAAGAACATCCGGCTGCGGCCCCGGTCGTCGCCGAGCCTCCCGGCGGGCACCAGGACCAGCCCGAAGGTCAGGGCGTAGCCGGAGACCACCCACGACAGCGCCGCCGCCGGTGCGTCCAGGCCCTGCTGGATCGACGGCAAGGCGACGTTGACGATGCTGACGTCGAGCAAGGTCATGAACCCGGCGACCAGGCAGATGGCTAGCACCCGCCAGCGCCGCGCGCTCTCCCCCCGCTCCGTCGTCTTCGCCGCCGGCTCGATGTGGTTCACGGGTCCAGCTCAGCACGTTCGTACTACCCTCGCACCATCCGGTTCGGGCCGACATTGCGACCGACTGACGTATCAATCACAGTCCGACCCCCGCCGATCGTCGCCGGGATACCGATTCAGGCGACTGGCTAGGCACGTTGACCCGATCAGCGGCAGCCCGACCGGATCGCAACACCACCGACTAATTGCGATTCTCGCAATGGACTGTTAGCGTTCCGTCCCGTGCAGGACACGACGGCGGCGTTGCGCCAGCGAGTGCGCGACGCGTTGCGCAAGTACCCGGGGAGCCAGCGTGCCTTCGCCGAGCAGATCGGGCTCGACCCGACCAAGCTGTCCAAGTCGCTGACCGGCACCCGCCGGTTCACGCCGATCGAGCTCACCCGCATCGCCGAGCTCACCGGCGTCACGGTGAACTGGCTGATCTACGGCGGCGCCGACGTCGAGACGGTGGCCGCCGCGCCGCAGCGCACCGCGCGGCGCGAGCGCGAGCCCGGCGACCTCCGCGAGGCGGGCCGGTACCAGCAGATCCTCGACGCCGCCTGGACGCTGGTCGCCGAGCGCGGCTACCACTCGGTGCGGATCGCGGATGTCGCCAAGGCCTGCGGCACCAGCGCCGCGACGATCCACTACTACTTCCCCGGCCGCAACGACCTGCTCACCGAGACCCTGCGGTACTCGGTGCGGCTGGCCTTCGACCGGCAGGTCGCCGAGCTGCACAGCATCGAGGACGCGCACGAACGCCTGCTGCAGCTGGTCGAGCTCCAGCTGCCCACCCCGGGCCTGCTGCGCGCGGAGTGGTCGATCTGGCTCCAGGTGTGGACCGAGAGCGCCCTGAACCCGGACCTCCAGGTGCTGCACAACGATTCCTACACCCGCTGGCACGACACGATCGCCCGCACCATCCGGCAGGGCCAGCAGCAGGGCGTGTTCACCGACACCGACGCCGAAGAGCTCACCGTGACGCTCACCGCCCTCATCGACGGGCTGGGCATCCAGGTCCTCGCCGGGCGGCCCGGCCGGTCGGTGGAGCGGATGCGCCGCGTGCTCCGCGAGTTCGTCGAGCGCGAGATCGTCCGCCACTGACACCCGAAGAACCCACCCGGGCGCGGATCACGGCGCGCCGGGCGATCAGCCGCACCCACTGAAGGGAGAGCCCCATGGGCAACGAAGTGATCATCACCGCAGCGCTCACCGGCGCCGGTGACACCACCGGCAAGAGCGAGTTCGTCCCGGTCACCCCGGAGCAGATCGCGAAGTCCGCGGTCGAGGCCGCCGAGGCCGGCGCGGCCGTGGTGCACATCCACGTCCGCAACATCGAGACCTGGCAGGGCTCCCGCGAGGTCTCGCTCTACCGCGAGGTGGTGGAGCGGATCAGGGAAACCGGCATCGACGTGGTCATCAACCTGACCGCCGGGATGGGCGGCGACCTGGTCATCGACGCCGACGACCCGCTCAAGCCGGTGGACGGCACCGACCTCGTCAACGGCCTGGACCGGCTGCCGCACGTCGAGGAGCTGCTGCCGGACATCTGCACGCTGGACTGCGGTTCGCTGAACTTCGGCGAGGGCAGCCAGCTCTACATCTCCACCCCGGACATGCTGCGCGCCGGCGCCAAGCGGATCCAGGAGCTGGGCGTCAAGCCGGAGCTGGAGATCTTCGACACCGGCAACCTGTGGTTCGCCACCAAGCTGATCGAGGAGGGGCTGATCGACGCCCCGCCGCTGTTCCAGCTGTGCGCGGGCATCCCGTGGGGCGCCCCGCCGGAACCGGGCCTGCTGCAGGCGATGGTGAACATGCTGCCCGCCGGCGCGAACTGGGCGAGCTTCGCCATCGGCCGCGACCAGCTGCGCTGGGTCGGCCTGACCGCCGCGCTGGGCGGCAACGTCCGCGTCGGCCTGGAGGACAACCTCTACCTGAGCCGCGGGGTCAAGGCCACCAACGGACAGCTGGTCGAGCGCGCGGTGACGATCGTCGAGGGAATGGGCATGAAGGTCGCCACCCCCGATCAGGCCCGCGAGCAACTCGGCCTCCAGAAGCGTTGACGCCGGACGTTCCGCAGACGCGAGCGGCTGCGGCCGCGCATCGAAGACGACCTCGAAAAGGAATCCTCAGTTGGACGAGAACACCCCCTCCCCCGCGGCGGTGCGGCGGGTCGCGTGCATCGGTGCCGGTGTCATCGGCGGCGGTTGGGTCGCGCACTTCCTGGCGCGCGGCTACCAGGTGACCGCGTGGGACCCCGCGCCCGGCTTCGAGGCCAAGCTGCGCCGCCTGGTCGACGCCGCGTGGCCCGCCCTCATGGAGCTCGGGCTCGCCGACCGCGCCTCCCGCGACAACCTCGTCATCGCCCCGACGCTGGAAGAGGCCGTCGCCGAGGCCGAGTTCGTGCAGGAGAGCGCGCCGGAAGACCTTGCCCTCAAGCGAGATCTGCTGGCCCGCATCGATGCCGCGACCCCGGCGGGCGTCGTGATCTCGTCGTCCACGTCCGGCTACGGCATGACCGAGATGCAGGTGGACTGCCCGACGCCGCAGCGGCTCGTGGTCGGGCACCCGTTCAACCCGCCTTACCTCATCCCGCTGGTCGAGGTCGTCGGCGGCGAGCGGACCGAGCCGTGGGCGGTGCAGTGGGCCTCGGAGTTCTTCGAGGTCGCCGGCAAGTCCGTGATCACCATGGACCGCGAGGTGCCGGGCTTCATCGCCAACCGGCTGCAGGAGGCGATCTGGCGCGAGGCGCTGCACATGGTCGCCAACGGCGAGGCCACGCCCGCGCAGATCGACGCGTCGATCACCGAGGGGCCCGGCCTGCGCTGGCCGCTGCTCGGTCCGTGCCTGACCTTCCACCTCGCCGGCGGCGAAGGCGGCATGGCGCACATGCTCGACCACTTCGGCCCGTCGCTGAAGTCGCCGTGGACCCGGCTGGAGGCGCCGGAGCTCACCGACGAGCTGCGCGACGCCATGGTCCAGGGCTGCGAAGAAGCCGCCGACGGCCGCAGCATCGCCGAGCTCGTCGCCGACCGCGACCGGGCGGTGATCGCGGTGATGCGCGCGATCGACGGCGTGCGGAACGGCAAGCCGTGACCGGGCTTCGGGAGCACCGGGAGCGCGTCCGTCCAGAGTGGATCGACTACAACGGTCACCTCAGCGAGGCGTACTACGTGCTGGTGTTCGGCTTCGCCACCGACGCGGTCATGGACCAGGTCGGGCTCGACGCGGCGTACCGCGCCGACACCGGATGCTCGCTGTACACGGTCGAGGCGCACGTGCGCTACCTGCGCGAAGTCGGGCCCGATTCGGAGCTCGTGGTCACCAGCCGCATCGTGGGCACCGGCGCGAAGAAGGTTCGCATCTGCCACGAGATGACGGTCGGCGGCACGGTGGTGGCGACCGAGGAGATCATGGCGCTGCACGTCGACGGCGCGCAGGGCGGCACCACGCCGTTCCCGGCGGCGATCGCCGAGCGGTTCGCCGCGCTGGCCGAGCAGCCTCCGGAGTACGCGGGGCGGTCCATCGGTTGAGCGTGAGCGGGACTCCCCGGAGTCCCGCTCACCTGGCGCCGACGACCCGGTCCAGCGCCGCGCACACCGCGATGGCCACGACGAAGAACGCGCCGGCGGCGGCGAGCAGCCGGGCCTCGGGATAACCGCCCGTGGCGAGGAATCCGGCGCCCGCCGCCGCCGCGCCCACCGCCGCCGCCAAGACCAGCTCGACGGCCCGGACCCGCCACGACATCGCCGAGCCGCGGGCCGCTTCGTGCACGCCGCAGACCACCGCGGCGGCGATGATGATCAAGCCGACCGCCGCCGACAGCATCGGAGTGCCGAAGGAGATCCCGTAGCGGATCGGCAGCGCGGGCGCGAAGAAGAACACCAGGAACCAACCGAGCGACGCGCTGACCGCCGTGATGCCCGGCCCTGCCTGTGCGGTCGGCAACCGGCGCGCGACCAACCGCGCCACGACGAGCACACCGGCCGCCGCCGCCATCACCGGCGCTGCGGCCGCGAGGTGCCCGAGGTTGTAGAGCAACACGGTGTCGTAAACGGTCAGCACCAGGACGCCCAGCGCCGCAGCCGAAACCACGAACGCCACCAGCTCCGCCACCGAGCCGACCCGCTCCCGGCGGCCCGCGGTCAACCGCGCCAGGAACCACGGCGCCACCAGCCCGGACACGACGCGGAGCGCGATGTCCTCGGCCGTGTAGGGGTTGGCCAGCGACCACTCGATCAAGCAGAACGTCGCGGTGTAGGACGCCGCCACCGGCCACACCAGAACCCGCCGGAACACCTCGGCCCCGAACCACCGGCAGATCGTCAGGTACGCCAGCAGCACGAACGGCAGTTCCAGCAGCGCCGGCACCCGCAACAGGCTCCACGACAGCAGTTCCGGGCGCGGCCACACCTCGGCCAGCCAGGCGATCACCGGGTCGTCGTCGGCCAGCGCGAACCAGCCGGTCGGCAGGTAGCGCGCGATGAACGCCGGGTCGCCGTGCCACACGCGCATCAGGTAGATCGTGCACAACACCTGGTTCAGGTAGATCGCGCCGGTGACCACCAGCAGCCAGAAACCGGGGTGCCGCAACAGGGTTGGGTGCGAGCCGCGTTGCCGCCGCGGCCACCGCCAGCCGACGAGGGCGACCGCCGCGGACAAGACGATCAAGGCGCCGAGGACGACCGCCACCATGAACTCCCGGGTTGAAAAGCGCTTTCGCGGCAGAGACTATCCGGCGGCGGCCGGTCGGCGGGCGAAGTTGACCACGTTCGCCGGCCCGCGCCGGGCGTACCGTTGACACCAACCGCCTGTGTCCTCGGGAGGCCCGGGTGAACTGGACCGGTCCCCCGCCGGCGCACGACCGCGCCCGCGGGCTGTTCACGGGAGTCGGGCTCGGCGACGCGATGGGCGCCGCGTTCGAAGGCCAACCGTCGGTCACCGAGCTGGCGCTGCTGGAGTTCGAACGCGCCCACCACCAGCTGCGCTACACCGACGACACCGTCCTGACCATCGCCGTGGCCGAACACCTGCTGGAACGGGCCCGGCGCGGCGGGCACCTGCTCGACGAGGGCGAGCTGGCCGCCGCACTGACCTGCGCCTGGACCCGAGAACCGTGGCGCGGGTTCACCAGCTCGGCGGCGGAGATGTTCGAGCGGCACAATTCCGGCATGCCATGGCGGGACGCGGCCGTGTCGCTGTTCCACGGGCAGGGTTCGTTCGGCAACGGCGGAGCGATGCGCTGCGCGCCGGTGGCGCTGGCCGCGCAAAGCGTCCACCACGCCGCGGAGCTGGGCCGGCGCACGGCGTCGGTGACCCACACCCATCCCGACGGTCAGGAAGGCGCCGCGGTGCAGGCGTGCGGCGCATACCTGGCCCTGCACCACGCCGGGCAGCTCGACCCGGAATCGTTCCTGGACAAGCTGGCCCACGAGATCCACGAACCGGAATGGGTGCGGCGGCTGCACGCGGTCGCCGCGCAACTCGGGCACCGGGACCCGCACCGCGCCGCCGAGCAGCTCGGCAACGACGTGCGGGCCACGCATTCGGTGCCGCTGGCGCTGTGGGCGTTCCTGGCCCACGCCGAAGCCCCGGTCGACGTCGTGCGGCAGTGCATCCGGGCCGGCGGCGACACCGGCACCATCGCCAGCATGGCGGCGGCGCTCGCCGGGGCGCTGCGCGGCGCCGCCGGTTGGCCGCAGTCGTGGCTGCGCCGGATCGAGGGGCTCACCCGGCTGCACGACCTGGGCGACCGGCTGGCCCGGCTGTCGGCGTGAGCCGCGCGCCGCGCGGCCGGGCTCGTTACCGTGGCGGTTGATCCGACCAGCTATCGACGGGAGGACTCGATGAACGCGGAAACCCCGGAAGCCGACGCCGCCGAGCAGGCCCGGCAAGCCGAGGAGATCCCCGAAGAGGAGGAGCCGGAGCCGTTGGAGGTTCCGCTCGACGCCGACCCGGCCGACCTCGCCGACCAGCACCGCCCGGTCCCGGTCGACGACTCGTACGACCACGACTGACCTCCGTCCGGCCGAGACGTGAGCGACGCCTCCCAGCAGGAGGCGCGTGCTTCACGTCAGGCCCGGAGATGCGCCGGTTTCGCGCGAAATCGTCGCAGCCACGGCTGCCGAGAGGCGATTTCGCGCGAAACCGGCGGTCACCCCGCGTCGGGGAGGACCCGGCCGGGGTTGAGGATGTTGCGCGGGTCCAGGGCGTTCTTGATCGCCTGCTGGGTCCACAGGCCCGCCTCGTCAAGTTCCTCGCCCAGCCAGCGCCGCTTCAGGTGGCCGACGCCGTGCTCGCCGGTGATGGTGCCGCCGAGCTCCAGGCCCAGGGCCATGATCGCGTCGAACGCCTGCTGGGCGCGGGCCGACTCCTCCGGGTCGCTGGAGTCGAAGGCCACCACCGGGTGCATGTTGCCGTCCCCGGCGTGCCCGGCGCACAGCACCTGCACCCGGTACCGCTCGGCAATCGGGGTCAGCCCCTCGACCAGGTCCACCAGGCGCCGCCGGGGCACGCACACGTCGTCGACCAGCGTCGCCAGGCCGAGCTTCTCGTGCGCGTCCCCGACCAGCCGCCGGGCCTGCATCAGCAGTTCGCCCTCGGCCGGGTCGTCGGCGACGACCACCTCGGTGGCGGCGAAGGACCGGGCCACCCGCTCGAAGGCCGCCAGGTCGCCCGGCGCGGCGTCGCCGCGATCGGACTGCACGAGCAGCATGCCCGCCACGCCGTCGGGGAAACCGAGGTCGGCGATGCGCTGCACCGCGTGCACCGTCGGGGCGTCCATGAACTCCAGCACCGACGGCCGGTAGCCCTCCCCGAGGTACCCGGCCACGGTGCGGGCCGCGTCGGCGATGGTCGGGAAGAACGCGACCGCGGTCAGCGGTTGCGCGGTGGCGGGCCGCAGCGCGACGGTGACCTCGGTGACCACGCCGAGGGTTCCCTCGGAGCCGACGAGCAGCCGCGTCAGGTCGTAGCCGGCGACGCCCTTGGCGGTGCGGCGGCCGGTGCGCATCACCCGGCCGTCGGCGAGCACCACCTCCAGGCCGCGCACGAAGTCGCCGGTCACGCCGTACTTCACGCAGCACATGCCGCCGGCGTTGGTGGCCACGTTGCCGCCGATGGTCGAGATGCTGCGGGAGCCGGGGTCGGGTGGGTAGAACAGCCCGTGCTCGGCCGCCTTCGCCGCGAACACGCCGTTGACCACGCCGGGCTGCACGACCGCGATCTGCTCCTCGGTGTCGATCTCGAGGATGGCGTCCATCTTCTCCAGCGACAGCAGGATGCAGCCGTCGATGGCGTTGGCCGCGCCGGAGAGCCCGGATCGGGCGCCCTGCGGCACCACCGGGACCCGGTTCTCGTGCGCCCACCTCAAAGTCGTCGCAACGTCCTCAGTGGACCGGGCGCGGACCAGCACCGACGGCGTCCCGGCCGGGCAGAAGGTGGCCCGGTCCCTGCAGTGGGCCTCCAGCACGTCGGCGTCGTCGAAAACGCTGCCGTCGGGCAGCAGTTCTCGCAGCGGGTGCACGTCAGTGGCGGTCATCGGTTGCTCTCGTCTCCGACCTCGGGGGGCATGGTCTTACCTCTGAACCTAACCCGTGCCACCCCGGATCTCCCAGCCCCGCGACGCACATGAGTCGGGGATCCCAGTCTCAGGCCGCCCAGAGGCCGAACAACGAGGCGAAGCCCTCCCGCCAGCTCGGCCACGCCGGCCGCCAGCCCAGCGTCTCGCGCAACCGGAAGTTGGTGGCGCCGCGCTGCTCGGTCAGCTGGTGCACGGTCAGCCAGTCCAGCTGGGTCCGGGCCTGGTCCATGGTCAGCGACACCGGGGCCGGGCCGCCCGCCATCCGCGCGTAGGCCGGGAGCCATTCCGCCGATTCGGCCGGCTCGTTGTCCACCACGTTGTAGGTGCCGGGCTCGCCGTTGGTGAGCAGTTCGAGCACCGCCCCGGCCGCGTCGTCGACGTGGGTGAACGACGTCAGGCCCACGCCGTCGTCCACCAGCGGCAGTTCGCTGCCGCACACCCGCGCGTGGATCGCGCCGCCCGGCGCGTACTGGGTGTCCGGGCCGTAGAGCGCGCCGTAGCGCAGCGCGATGCCCTCGATGTCCGGGCGGGTCAGCACCGCTTCTTCCATCGCCGCCAGAGCGCGCACCGCGTCACCCCAGCATCCTGGAGCTTCTGTCCACAGTGGAGATTCTTCGTCCAGCACGTCGTGCCCGTGCGGGCGGTAGGCGGCGGTCATGCTCTGCCCGATGATGCGCCGCGCGCCGACCGCCACGGCGGCGTCGACCAGGTTCCTGGCCCCGTTCTCGCGCAGCAGCGCGGTCCGGCGCAGGCCCTCGTCCGGGTCCGCACCACCGAAACCGGACGTCTGGTCGATGACCACTTCCGGCTCCACGCGGGCCAGCTCCCGGCGCAACCGCGGCGGATCCAGCACATCGGCGACGGCGACGTCGTCGACCGCAACCGCACCATCGAGTCGGTCCGCGTGCCGGACGAGCGCGGTCACGTGATGACCGCGATCCCGCAACAACGGCAGCAGGGTTCTCCCGACAACGCCGGTCGCACCGGCGACAACCACACGCAGGGGCACATCGACCTCGCACCGGGTTAAACGTCAGCGGGCTGGAAGCCTACCCCGACGACGTACCCCTCAACGGGTGAAAAAGCTGTCCTCCTCGGCGGCAGACCGGCACCGCAGGCGGCCCGGTACTGCCGCCCCATCGGAGGCGGCATCAGAGCTATCTCCGATGCGTCGTCATGCCCGTAGGGCACGATCCGGTTCAGACCGCGCGGATGTCCGCGGCCTGCGGCCCCTTCGGCCCCTGAGCGATCTCGAACTCCACCCGCTGCTGTTCCTCCAGCGTGCGGAAACCGGTGGACTGGATCGCGGAGTAGTGGGCGAAGACGTCAGCGCCACCGCCGTCGGGGGTGATGAACCCGTAGCCCTTCTCCGCGTTGAACCACTTCACCGTACCGGTAGCCATTCCCTGTTTCTCCTGATTCTGCTGGCCAGGGTCAACACTTCGCAGACCCCCGGTCGCCGAGCTGATCACCCGGTGCCCGGCGCGGCCGGAACACCACGGCACAAAAAAAAGCGCCTGCGTTCTGGCAGGCACTTTTCCAGTACTGCTAGGACCAAAACTGCAACCATCGCAAACGCTAGCACTCGGACTGCGGGTTGTCACACATCGATCGCAGTGCGTGAACGGCGTGTGCAACCCGCAGCCGCTGCGGGCCGAAAACCGCAGGTGTGTCAGGGGATGCTGAGCAGCCCCTGCCCGCTCTCCTCGGCCGCGCGGTTCTGCTCGCTGCGGAACTCCGCGAGCCGCAACGCCGCGGCGCGCGGCGTGAGGCCTTCGGTCTCCCAAGCCGCCAGCAGCGGCGGGATCTTGGCCAGCATTTCCTCCCGCAACACCTGGAAGGACAGCACCGGGTCGGCGTCGACCCGGCCGAGCAGCAGCCACCACGCCCAGGCCACGGCGCCGGCGTTGGCCACGAAGTCCGGGATCACCGGAATCCCGCGCGTAGCGAGCATTTCCTCGGCGTCCTCGGTGACCGGGGTGTTCGCCGCCTCGATGATCACCTTCGCGTTGACCTCCGGCACCTGCGGCGCCTTGATGGTGAACGAGACCGCCGCCGGGATCAGCACGTCGACCTCGGCGGAGAGGACGGCTTCGCGCGGCAGCTGCTCGACGTCCGGGGGCACCTGGGCGCGGTCGATCTCGCCGAACCGGTCGCGGGTTTCCAGCAATGCCGGGACATCGAGCCCGTCGGGATGCCGCAGCGTGCCCGCCGCGTCGGCCAGCGCGACGACCTTCAGCCCCGCCTCGTGCAGGTAGTAGGCCGCGCCGCCGCCCATCGTGCCGACGCCCTGCACGGCCACAGTGGTCTCCGCCTCCGCCCAGCCGCGGGCGTGCACGACACCCAGACAGCTCTGCGCGACGCCGTAGCCGCCGACCACGTCGCCGAGCAGAAGGCCGCCCGGCACCGGCGCGTTGAGCCCGGCGCGGACGCGGCGCAGCGTGCGCTCCGCGTCGGGCGCCCGGCGGATCGCCGCGTGGTACGACTGGTGCAGCCCGAGCTCGGCGAACACATCGTCGATCAGGTGCTGCGGCACCCCGAGGTCCTCGGCCGTCACCCAGTGCGCGTCCACCCACGGCCGCATCGCCTGCAGGAAGCGGCTCAGCACGCCGCGGGCGGCGGGATCCTTCGGATCGCAGTCGATCCCGCCCTTGGCGCCGCCGACCGGCAGGTCGAACACGGCAGTCTTGCGCGCCATGCCACGGGCCAGCGCCTCCACCTCGGACAACGTGCAACCGGCACGCATCCGAGTCCCGCCGGTGGCGAGACCGGACACTAGGCTGTGCACGACCAGGTAACCGTTGCAGCCGGTTACCGAGTCCGTCCAGATCACCCTCATCAGCGGGTCGCGGTCGACGAATACCACGGGCCGAACCTCCTCTCAGAGCGCATACCTGACGCGGGCGCGCACGCCCGGATTTCATCGGGAAACGATGTTCAGGCGACCCGCGGGGCACCCGCGACGGTCACCGGCCACTGCCGAAGGAGTCGGTCAGTGATGTCGCAGCCAGAGCGAGGAAGAAGACAACCATCGGGCCGGGCGGGGGTTGCGGAAGGACTCGGTTCGCATAGCCCACCTCCCACATACGGCCGGAATGGCTCGAAATTAAACGCCACGTCGTCGGATTGTCAACAATCTGCGGTCACGTCGCCGGAACGGGTGCGTATCCCCCGGTTACCTGCGGGTTCGGGACGCCGCCGGGAGGTGCGAAAACGTGATCAACTCGGCCGCGACCGCCCACCCGGTGGGGTTCTAAGCTTCCGGGCACGACGTACGACTGCGTCGCGCGAACCGGTGTGCGATCTTGGCCGAAACGACTCCCACGGTTCCCGCGCGACTGGGAGGATGCAGGCATGAGCCAACCGGGACCCCATGACCGACCGGGATCGCTGGACGAGGTCGCACAGCAGCAGCTGATCCAGGAGATCGGCCGGGTTGTCGTGCGCGCCCTGCCTCCGGGCTGGCAGGAAGCCACCGTCGAATACCGCGAACTCGGCGACCACCGCGAACTCGTCGCGCAGCTGCTCGCCCCCAACGGCACGGCCGTCCCGCTCGCCGTCCCCATCGACGTCACCGAGCTGTTCCTGCGGCTGCGCAGCGGCATGTACCAGCCCGACCGCGGCACCTGGGTCAGCGCGCTCTACCGGCTGCAGCGGCCCGGCAGCTACACCGTCGACTTCAACGGCGACTACCAGCCCAGCTGGCGCACCGCTCCTCCGCCGGGGGCCTTCGCCGAGGAACTGCGCCGCTACCCGCGGCCCGCCGCCGCCACGCCGGACTGGCTGGCCCCGCCGAGCACCGGGCCGGCCGGCCTGCGCACCGCCGAGGTCTTCGACGACGGCGGGCGGCCGATCACCGAGCGGCCGGAGCTGGACCCGGCGGAGCGCGACCAGGTGGCCGAATACCTGGAGGGGGCGCCGATCGTGCTGGCCGCGCGCAGCTACGACACCGACCGGCTGGACCCGCACCGCAGCCCGGCGGTGCCGATGACCTTCCACACCGACGGCAGCTGGATCTGGCCCGGCGCGGTCGGCTACTACCTCCGGCAGCACGGCGTCGCCCCCGAGGCGGAGCTGGTGGCGCACATCCGCAGCCGCCGCTTCCAGGTCCCGGACGTCGGCGAGCCCACCCGCGAGCAGGCGGTCGCGGTCATCACCGGCGAACAGCGCATCTGACAACGGGTCGTGAGTGGCAACGGTCGCCAGGACGACCAAAACCACTCACGATCCTCCGCTCGCTTCGACCGCGCCGGGGCGCGGCCCTGCGACAATCCGGGCATGCGCGAAGTCGTCTTCGCGGACGGGCCGGTGGCCACAATGGACGCCGCCCGCTCGTTCACCGATGCCGTCGCCGTGCGCGACGGCCGGATCGCGGCCATTGGCGACGCCGCCGTGCGAGCCCGGCTGACCCCGGCGACCGAGGTGATCGACCTCGACGGCCGGTTGCTGCTGCCCGGCTTCCACGACGCGCACGTGCACCCGGTGTACGGCGGCATCGAGCGGCTTCGCTGCGACCTCTCCGACTGCCTCGACGCGGCCGAATGCCTGCGGCGCATCGCCGAGTTCCGGCCGGACGCGGGCTGGGTGCTCGGCGGCGGCTGGGACATGGGCCAGTTCCCGGGCGGCACACCCGACCGCGCCGCCCTGGACTCGGTGACCGGCAGCCGGCCGGCGTACCTGCTCAACCGCGATCACCACGGGGCGTGGGTGAACTCGGCGGCGCTGCGGCTGGCGGGCGTCGACCGCGACACTCAGGACCCGCCGGACGGCCGGATCGAGCGCGACGCCGACGGCGAACCGGCCGGGACCTTGCACGAGGGCGCCACCCGCCTGGTCGAGCGGGTGCTGCCGCCGACCAACGCGCAGGAGTACCTCGCGGGCTTGCTGGAGGGTCAGCGCCACCTGCACTCGTGCGGCGTGACGTCCTGGCACGACGCGATCATCGGCCCGTACCTCGGCTACGACGACACGCTGGAGACCTACCTGGCCGCCGACCGGCAGGGCTTGCTGACCGGCAAGGCCCGCGGCGCTCTGTGGTGGGACCGCGGGCGCGGCCGGGAGCAGATCGAGGAGCTGCGGCAGCGGCGCGAGCGGGCGCGGGGGCGGCGGTTCCGCGCCGACGCGGTGAAGATCATGCAGGACGGCGTGTGCGAGAACTTCACCGCCGCGCTGCAACTCCCGTACCTGGGCGGCCACGGCCGCGGAATGTCCTTCGTGGATCGCGACGTCCTCGCCGAGGTGGTTCCCGAGCTCGCCGCCGACGGGTTCCAGCTGCACTTCCACGCGATCGGCGACCGCGCGGTGCGCGACGTGCTGGACGCGCTCGCCGCCACCACCGGGCGGCACCTGCGGCACCAGATCGCCCACGTGCAGGTGGTGCACCCCAGCGACATCCCGCGGTTCCACGAACTCGGGGTCGTCGCGACGATCCAGCCCCGGTGGGCGGTCAACGACGCCGCGATGACCGAGTTGACCGTGCCGCACCTGGGACATCGGCGCGCCGGCTGGCAGTACCCGTTCCGGTCGCTGCGCGCCGCGGGCGCGGTGCTGGCCGCGGGCAGCGACTGGCCGGTGTCCGACGCCGATCCGGTGCAGGCGGTGCACGTGGCGGTCAACCGGCGCGAACCGGACACCGACGACGCGCCGTTCCTGCCGGAACAAGCGCTCGATCTCGTGGATGCGCTCGCCGCCTACACCGCGGGCAGCGCCTGGGTGAACCACGTGGACGGCGAAACCGGCACCGTGGAAGTCGGCAAGGCCGCGGACCTCGTCGTGCTCGACCGCGACCCGTTCTCCTTGCCACCGGGAGAGATCGGGCAGTGCCGGGTAGACCTCACGATGGTCGACGGCGTGGTCGTGCACGAGCGGAAGACGTGACCCAACGCAGCGTCGGGCTGGGCTGGTCGGGCGACACTGATTCTCGATCGTGTGTAACCCCACCGAAGGCATTGGCGGCCACCGCCAACGCTGGTTTCGTGCGCAGGGTCGACGACCATCGCAGAGAGGTCAGGTGCGCGAAACCATGCAGCCCTTCCGACTGCCGGACTTCTACCTGTCCTACCCGGCTCGGCTGAACCCGAACCTGGAGCGGGCACGAGAGCACAGCAAGGCGTGGGCTTACCGGATGGACATGATCGACGTGCCGCAGGACGGCGTGCCGATCTGGGACGAGGCGGACCTCGACCGGCACGACTACGCGCTGCTGTGCGCCTACACGCACCCGGATGCGGACGGACCGGAGCTGGACCTGATCACCGACTGGTACGTGTGGGTGTTCTACTTCGACGACCACTTCGTCGAGCTGTACAAGCGGAATCCGGACCTCGCCGGGGCCCGCGAGTACCTCGACGGGCTGGCCGCGTTCATGCCGGTGGAGGGCCCGATCACGGCGGAGCCGGCGAACCCGGTGGAACGCGGCCTGGCCGACCTGTGGACCCGCACGGTGCCTGCCATGAGCTCGGACTGGCGGCAGCGGTTCGCCGAGAACACCAAGCACCTGCTGGACGAATCGCTGTGGGAACTGGCCAACATCTCCGAGAACCGGCTGTCCAATCCCATCGAGTACGTGGAGATGCGCCGCAAGGTGGGCGGCGCGCCGTGGTCGGCGAACCTGGTGGAGCACGCCGTCGGCGCGGAGGTGCCGGCCGAGATCGCGGCGACCCGCCCGATGGAGGTGCTGCGCGACACGTTCTCCGACGCCGTGCACCTGCGCAACGACCTGTTCTCCTACGAGCGCGAGGTGCAGGACGAGGGCGAGTTGAGCAATGGCGTGCTGGTCTTCGAGAAGTTCCTCGGCTGCACGACGCAGGAGGCCGCGAACGCGGTCAACGACCTGCTCACCTCCCGGCTGCACCAGTTCGAGCACACCGCGCTGACGGAGGTGCCACGCCTGCTCGACGAGCACGGCATCGACCCGGTCGGTCGGCTGGCCGTCCTCGGCTACGTGAAGGGCCTGCAGGACTGGCAGTCCGGCGGCCACGAGTGGCACATGCAGTCCGGGCGTTACCCGGACGGGTCGAGCACGCCGACCGTGCTGGCCGGGCCGAACGGGTTCGGGACCGCGGCGGCGCACATCGTCTCGTCGCTGCTTTCGACCGCGCCGCAACGGATGCGCAGCTTCACCCGGGTCCCCTTCCAGCCCGTCGGCGAGATCTCACGCCGGGAGATCTACATGCCCTACGAGGTGTCGATGTCCCCGCACCTCGACACCTCGCGGGAGCACAACGTCGAATGGGCCCGCGCCATGGGCATGTTCGACGACGTGCCGCTGGTGTGGACCGAGCAGATGCTGCGGAACAACGACCTCCCGCACTGCTCCGCCGGGCTCGACCCCGATGCGACCGTCGAGGAGCTGGACCTGTCGGCGGCGTGGCTGACGTGGGGCACCTACGGCGACGACTACTACCCGTCGGTCTTCGGCCACGGGCGGAACATGGCGGGCGCGAAGGCGCAGAACGCCCGCCTGAAGGAACTGCTCCCCCTCGAAGGCGCGAGTCCGGTCGTCCCGGTGAACATGCTGGAACGCGGTCTGGCCGACCTGTGGGAGCGCACGATCGGCCCGATGCCGCCCGAAGCCCGCCGGGCGTTCCGGAAGTCCGTGGAGGTCATGATCGACAGCTGGCTGTGGGAACTGGACAACCAGCACCAGAACCACATCCCGGACCCGATCGACTACGTCGAGATGCGGCGCCGGACGTTCGGTTCGGACCTCACGTTGAGCCTGTCCCGCTTCTCGCACGGGCAGTCGGTGCCACCGGAGATCTACCGGACGCGCACGATCCGCAACATGGAGAACTCGGCGATCGACTACGCGACGATGGTCAACGACGTCTTCTCGTATCGCAAGGAGATCGAGTACGAGGGCGAGGTGCACAACGCGGTGCTGGTCGTGCAGAACTTCTTGGACTGCGGGCAGGACCGGGCCTTCGACATCGTGCACGACCTGATGACCGCACGGATGAAGCAGTTCGAGCACACCGTGGAGGTCGAGCTGCCTGCGCTGTTCGAGGAGCGGGAACTGGACGCCGAGGCGCGGGCGATGCTCAACCGCTACGCCTCGGAACTGCAGGACTGGATGGCGGGAATCCTGAACTGGCACCGGGAATGCCGCCGGTACTTCGACTCGGAGCTGCGCCACAACATCCCGGTCGGCCTGACCAGGAGCGTGCTTCCCGGCCCCACCGGCCTCGGCACGTCCCTGGCCCGGCTGTCCTCCGGCTGGGACCCGGTGCTCGGCTGAGCCGGGGGTGAACGGACCGCTCACCCCAATAGGCGGGGCGAACGGTCCGTTCACCTCACCGCCGAGCCGGAGCGAACGGACCGTTCACCCCAATAGACGAGGTGAACGGTCCGTTCGCTTCACGCCACGGCGCCGTGCTGGACGACGTGGCGGATGTGATCGGGGTTCGCGAGGTTCGCGATGTCCTCCAGCGGGTCGCCGTCGAGGACCACCAGGTCCGCCAGGGCACCCACCCGCAGCGTGCCGATCTCGCCGGTCATGCCGAGCAGGTCCGCCGCCGTGGTCGTCGCCGAGCGGATGACCTCCAGCGGCGGGAGGACCTCGCCGCGGATCCGGAACTCCTCGTTCTGGTGGCGGTGCATGCCGCCGAGCAGGTCGCTGCCGTAGACGATCTTGACGCCGCCGCGGTGCGCCATCTCCAGCGCCGCCAGCCCGGCGCCCAGCACGTCGTCGACCTTCCGCCAGCTGTCCTCCGGCAGCCCGAACTCGCGGCCCTCTGTCTTCAGCGCCCAGTACGTCACCAGCGTCGGCACCAGGAACGCGTCGTGTTCGAGGAATTCGGCCACGTTGGACTCGTCGATGAGGTTGCCGTGCTCGATCGACCGGATGCCCGCCTTCAGCGCCCGGCTGACCGAGCGAGCCGTGTAAGCGTGCGCGGCGACGTAGCGGTTGGCGGCGTCCGCCTCCTCGACGATGGCCCGCAGCTCCTCCATCGAGTACTGGGTGGAGTCGATGCGGTCGGTCGGCGAGGCCACGCCGCCGCCGGCCATCACCTTGATGTGGTGCGCGCCCTTGCGGAGCTCGTCGCGCGCCGCGGCGCGCACCGCGTCCACGCCGTCGGCGATCCGGCCGAGCCCGGCGCAGCACTGGTGCCCGTCGTGCACCCGGGTGCCGCGCGGACGGCTGTCCCCGTGCCCGCCGGTCTGGCTGAGCGCCTTGCCGCAGAACGCCAGCCGCGGCCCGCGGATGAGGCCCTCGGCCTGCGCGTCGGCCAGCCCGAAGTCGGCGCCGGAGGCGTCGCGGACCGTGGTGAAGCCGCGGTCGAGCATCTTCCCCATGATCTGCGCGGCGTGCGCGGTGGCGTAGGACGGCGACCACGCGGGCAGCGCACCGAGATCGGCGGTGGCGGCGGTGACGTGCACGTGCGCGTCGATCAGCCCGGGCAGGACGGTGGCGCCGGCCAGGTCCACGTTCTGCGCGCCGTCCGGGGCGGTGAGGCCGGGGCCGGTCTCGGCGATCCGGCCGTCGACGCACAGCAGGTCGCCTTCGGCGTACTTGCCGGTCTCTACGTCGAGCAGCTTGCCGGAACGCAGCAGCAGGGCGGTCACGAGTTCGACTCCTCCGTGGTGTTGTCGAGGCGCTGGACGAGTTCGGCCAGCGCGGGAACGGCCAGCGCCGCCAGCTCGGCGGCCCGGTCCACCTGGGCCTGGCCGTAGGCGTGCTCGGCGTCGAGCAGGGCGAGGGTGCCCAGGGTGGTGCCGTCGGCGCCGATGACCGGCACGTTGATCACCGAGCCGCAGCCGAGTTCCGCGATCAGCGCGTGGTCGGCGAAGACCTGGCGGACCGAGTCCGCGTCGGGCCCGAAGAACGGCTTCTGCTGCCGGATGCAGCGGTCCAGCCAGTCGGCGGCGACCTCGACGGACTTCTCGCCGCCCACCGGGTACTGCTCGGGGTGGCTGGTGTGCGCCCGGTGCAGCACGCGGCGGCCGGGCAGCCACGCCAGCACGGTGAACAGCCGGACGCCGATCTCCCGCCGGATCCGGTCTTCCACTGTGGACAGGTTCATCGGGTGGCCGCCTTCGGTGCGTCGGTTTCGGTCAGGTCCTCCAGCGACCGGCCTGCGGTGGACAAGCCGAACAGCAGCGTGCACACCACGCCGACCGCGAGCACTGCGGTGGTCATGCCGAACACGCCCGCGAAGCCCAGCGACGCGGCGGACATGCCGATCACCGACGGCGCGATGATGCTGCCGACGCGGCCGAACGCGCTGGACAGCCCGGTGCCCGACGCGCGGATCCAGGTCGGGAACACCTCCGGGGTGTAGGAGTACACCGCCGCGTAGGTGCCGTTGAGGAAGAACGACAGCACCGCCGCCGAGGTCGTGATCATCACCGGGTCGGTCATCTGCGACATCCAGAACGCGCTGGCCGCCGCGCCCGCCAGGTACAGCGCGATGGTGTTCTTGCGGTCCAGGAACTCGCCCAGCCACGCCGCCGAGAAGTAGCCCGGCACCTGCGCCAGGTAGATGATGATCGAGAACTCGAAGCTCTTGGTGACCGTGATGCCCTGCTGCACCAGCAGCGTCGGGATCCAGGTGAAGAAGCCGTAGTAGGAGAAGGTGATCACGAACCAGATCAGCCAGGTGATCGCGGTGCGCCGCGCCATCCGGCCGCTCCACAGGTACTTCAGCGCGGAGGCCAAGCCGATCTTGCGGGCCTCGGCGGGCTTGTCCACCGCGGTCTCCGGCACCGGTGGCAGCGGCGCCTTCGTCACGGCCTGCACCTTGCGCTCCAGGTCCAGCACGACCTTCTCGGCTTCGGCGGTCCGGCCGTTGGCCAGCAGGTAGCGCGGCGATTCCGGCAGCGAACGCCGCCACCACAGCAGCATCACGATCGGCACCGCGGTGATCACCTGGGCCCAGCGCCAGCCCTCGGGCAGCGGCTGCACCACGAACCGGCCCAGCAGCGCGGCCGCGACGAAGCCGAACGAGAAGAAGCCGGCCAGGGCGCCGACGAACCAGCCGCGCCGGGCGGCGGGGACGAACTCGGACAGGAACGGCGCGATGATCGCGCTCTCGGCGCCGGCGCCGAAACCGGCCAGCACCCGGGCGCCGAGGAAGATCTCGTAGTTCGGGGACATCGCGCCGACGATCGAGAACAGCGCGTAGACGGCCAGCGCCCACATCATCACCTTGCGGCGCCCGATGCGGTCGCCGAGGATGCCGGCGCAGGTGGCGCCGAACAGGAAGCCGAACGGGGTGGCCGAGCCGATCAGGCCGAGCTGGGCGTTGGTCAGCCCCCATTCGTCTTGCACGCTGGGCAGCAGGAAGGCCACCACGGCGGAGTCCATCCCGTCGAAGGTGTAGCCGAGCCCGCCGAGCAGCAGAAGCAGGTAGTGCGGCCGGCTCAGCGGGAGCCGGTCCAACCGGGCCAACAGGGACACGAGGTGCCTCCAGGAGAGTTGCAGCACCGAACGAAGTGACCGGCAACATATAGTGCAGATGAACAGAAACGCAATACCTGTTGCGTTTTAGGCTCGTTACAGTGTGTGTCGGCGCATCGACGTGCACCGATGCGCAGCGATCGGCCCGACGAGAGGAACGCGATGACCGACAGCGCCACCACCAGCGCGGCCGGGGAATCCGACGGATTCGAGACCTGGCTGCGCGGGCGCGTGCCCGATCGCGGGCTGCGCAGCAAGGGCGCGTCGGTGCTGGAGGTGCTGCTCACGCAGCCCCGGCGGGTGTCCTACAGCTCCGCCGCCGAGGCCGCCGAGCTGGCCGGCGTCAACGTCGCGACGGTCAGCCGCACGGCGCAGGCGCTCGGCTTCAGCGGCTGGTCAGACCTGCAACAGGAGTTGCGCGCGCGGTTCCTGTCCTCGCTGAGCGCGCCTGAGGTCGCCGCGGCGCAGCACACCGAGGGCGAGCTCGGCGCCGCATCGCTGCGCCGAGACCTGGAGTCGCTGGCCATGCTCAACCGGCGGCTCGACGAGCAGCAGATCCGCACCATCGCCGAGGCGATCGCGCAGGCGCGGCGAGTGCTGATCGTCGCCCACGGCAGCTACGCCTCGATCGGCGCGGCGCTGAGCCACAACGTGCGGCTGGCCGGGTACGACGCGACCCTGACGTACGACGCCGACCTGGCCAACGCGGTGTCCCGGATCGAACCCGGCGACGTGCTGGTGGCGATCAGCTTCTGGCGGCTGTACCAGCACACCGTGACCGCGGCCGAGGAAGCGCACAGCCGCGGCGCCCGGGTCTTCGTGCTCTCCGATGCGGCCAGCCCGGACCTGGTCGCCGCGGCGGAAGAGGTGCTGCTGATCCCCGCCGAAGGCGTGGCGTTCTTCCCGTCCCTCGCGCCAGGACTGGCGGTCGCGCAGGCCATCGTCGCCCAGCTATCCACAGTGGACCCCGAGCGGACCCGCAAGTCCATCGAAGCGGCCGAGTCCCAGTGGTCCCGCTTCGGACTGATGCACCGCCAGCCCCGGCGCGGCTGATTCACCGCGCCGAAACGGCGAACCGGTGCGAAGCCGGGGCATAACCCGGGAAATCCGGGTCATGCCCCGACGAGCGAGCGGTCGACGCTAGATACCGCCCACCCGCGGGAGCGGGATCTCCGGCACCAGCCTCGGCCGGAACCCCACGTCGCTCGACGCGGTCGACGACGCCGGCGCTCCCACCACCGCGGTCCAGTGCGCGAGGTACTTGGCCGCCTCGGCCGCCAGCAACGCGTCCAGCTCCACCCGGTTGGCGTTCTTGCGCAGCCGCAACGGTTTTCCGCGACGCACGTCGAGCACCATCGGCGTCGCGCCCGGCCGCAGGGCCGGCATCGCGTGCTCCAGGAGCCGCAGCGCCAGGCTCGCGGAATCCGTGCCCAGCTCGGGTTCCTTCAGGTACGGCACCACGACCTCGGTGCGGCCGTCCTGGCGCCGCAGCGCCAGCGAACTCCGGTCCGAGATGGTGACTGCGAGGCCGCCGATGTTCCACCGCGCGGAGGTCATCGGCACGCCGACCGCCTTCGCCCTGCCCCACCAGCGCTGGAATCCCGCGTGCAGCTCCTGGAAGTGGGGCTGCTGCACCGGACGCGCCTGCCGCACCGCCGCCGCGACGATCTCCACCGCGTCCGGCGAGCTCACCGCCTGCCGCAGCGCCAGCCGGAACGGCCCGTAGAACGCCCAGGCCATGCTCGTCTCATCGAGGTAGATCTCCCGCTGGTCCCGCACGATGCCCGCGCAACCGCGCGGCGTGCTGCGCATGTAGTCGAGGAACGAACCGAGACTGATCTGCACACCGTCCACGAGTGCCCCTTCCCGCGGTCGAGGGCAGCATTCAGCGCCACTGCGATCCGCCCCCGAAGGCGACGGTCCACAGTGGTCCAAATGTGCCCGAACCCCCTGCCCGACAACATCATTCTAGCACTTCGACACTGGTTTTAGAACATTTGTTCGTCATCTTTTCGGGGGTTCGCGACGCCCGACCAGGCGCCTCGCGGCGGCACCACCCGGTGGTGCCGCCGGCATCGTCAACCGGCTCGCCGATGCTCGGGATGCGATGGCTCCACCGATCGTCTCCGCCGCACCAGCAGCGCCAGCGGCAGCACGGCCAGCACTGCGCCCACCACCCCCAGCGCCGCGAATCCACCTGCCGCGAGGATCGCCGTGGAGGCGAGGCTCGCGACCGCGGCCGCGCCCCACACCGCCGCGTCCACGGCGCCCTCGATCTGCATCCGGTCCGCTGCCGGCAACTGCCGGGTGATCTGTCCGCTGCCGCCGACGAAGCACAGGTTCCACCCGTAGCCCAGCAGGAACAGCGCCACCATGCGCAGCGGATCGCCCTCGCCGAACGCGGCGACCGCACTGGACAGGACGAGCACGGCCAGGCCGGACGCCATCACCGGCCGGGCGCCGAACCGGTCCACCAATCGCCCGGTGACCGGGGAGAGCACGAACATGCCGAGCGTGTGCGCCGACAACACCGCACCGACCATGCCCAACCCCGCACCGTGGTGGTGCATGTCAAGCGGCGCCGCCGTCATGATCCCGACCATCACCACCTGGGCGCTCGCCATCACCAGCAACGCACTGCGGGCAGCTGGTACCCGCAGCAGACGCCCGGGTCGCACTCCCGGCGCCCCGTCCCGCACGCCCGCTCCGGCAGGCGCGCCGAACCCAGCGACCACACCCAACGCACAACAAGTCGCAGCGGCGAGGAAGGCGCAGACCGGCCCGGGCCAGCCGAGCGGCCCGCCGAGCGCCGCCGTGGGCGCGATCAGCAGCGGCCCGCCCACGGCGCCGAGGGTGGCCGCCCAGACGACCACGCCGATCGCCTGCCCTCGCCGGTGCGACGGGTACATCTCCGCAGCCGCGTACCGGGACAACTGCGCGCCGGCGTTGCCGATCCCGAGCAGCAGCAATCCCGCGCACAGTCCGACCGCGTCCCGATGGATCGAGGCCAGGGCGGCGGCCAAACCACCTGCGGCGGCGAGGCCGTAGCCGAGCAGCAACCCGGCTCGCCGGCCCCACCGGTTCATCCCGCGGCTGAGCAGCAACGCGCCCAGGCCGGTGCCGATGACACCGGCGGTGTTGGGCACCGCGGCCCACGTCGTGCCCAGCTGAGCTCCTGCGACGATCGTGCTCACCGCGCTCGCAATGCCCATCGCCGCGTTCATCACCACGGTGCCCGCGCACAGAGCCCGGGTCGCGCGTCCCCGCCGATCGATCGTCCCAGCTCGAAGCATGGTCATCACAGTAGAAAACCGGTTCGGCGACTTGAATGCTCGAACAGCGGCGATCGATGTCGTTCGGTTGTTGATCGCAAAGCGACGATGCCCTGATACTTTCCGAATGGAGAAGCCGCTCGATCAGACCGACTGGCGCATCCTCGCCGAACTCCAGGAGAACGGCCGGCTGTCGTACAACCAGCTGGGCCGCCGGGTCAACCTGTCATCGCCCGCAGTGGCCGAACGGGTGCGCAGACTGGAGGAAACCGGGGTGATCACCGGCTACCAGGCCCGGGTGGACCCGGCGAAGGCGGGCCTGCCGCTGACTGCGTTCGTGCAGATGCGCTGCCAGCTCGGCCGCTGCCTGTTGAAGACCACCACCGCGGCCGAACTTCCCGAAGTCGCCGAGGTGCACAAGCTCAGCGGCAGCTCGTGCAGCATGCTCAAGGTCCGGGTGACATCGATGCGGCACTTGGAGGGCCTGTTCGAGCGGCTCGGCGAGCACGGCGAGATGCACTCGTACGTCGTGCTGTCCACCCAGTACGAGGGTCGACCGGTCGAGCCCCCGCCAACCGACGCCCGCCCGGTCACCGACCCGGCCGGCTGGAGTCGCTGACGAGCGGCGTCTGCGGCGATCCCGTCGCAGGACCAGCCGTTTCGCCGCTCTGGGTGGGCCGTGCTCAGCCGAGAGCGCGGTGCACGGCCCGCCCGAGGGTCGCGATCGCATCGCAGGCCGGTCCGCCGCGGTAGCCCGCGACGGAACACTCGTCGGTGAGCTCGTCGACCAGCACCGCCACCACCGCTCGCGGCCGGTCGTCGCCGATCAGCCCCACGTCGTGGCGCAGGCCGAGCAGCTCTCCGGTCTTGTTCCAGCACTTCGCGCCGTCCGGCAGCAACGAGGGCAGCCGGTCGCGGACCTGCTGCCGCGACAGGACGTCGAGCGCGCGCTCGGTCAGTTCCGGCGGCAGCGCCGATCCCCCGGCCAGCGCGGCGAGCACGCGCGCCTGGTCCAGCGCCGTGGTCTCGTTGCGACCCGGGGCGTTGACGTCCATCAGCCGCCGCTGGACCCGGGTCGCCGTGCAGCCCAGGTCGGCGGCGCAGGCCCGGATCGCCTCGAACCCGACCGCGTCGATCACCGCGTTCGTGGCTGCGTTGTCGCTGATCACGATCATCAGCGTGATCAGGTCGCGCAGCGAGATCGCCGTCACGCTGGGAAGCTCCCGCAGCACCCCGAACCCGCCGGCCCGCTCCGCGGGCAACTCGACCTCGGCGTCCAGCCGGAGCCGCCCCTCGTGCACGGCGCGCAGCGCGGTGATCATGATCAGGACCTTGATCGTGCTGGCGGCGTGCACGACCCGTTCGGCGTCGACCAGCACCGGTTCCCGTTCGTCGAGATCCCAGGCGGCGAACCCGATCCGCCCGGGCAGACCCCCGAACGCCGCCTCGGCCCGCAACCGCTCCGCAAACCCCACCTCGCGCCTCCCCAACTGATTCCTCGGGCGGCCTGCCCGGGTCAGACCAGGACGAGGAACAGGACCGCGAACAAGGCCAGGTTGGCGACCATGATCGCCCAGCCGTTGAACATCATCATCCGCAGGTTCCGGGAAAGCGCGAGGCCCATCTGCCCGATCATGTCCGGCCCCGGGAACGGCCCGAACCAGTCGATCTGCGAGGAGCCCAGCAGCACCGCGGCCCACGCGCCGGGCGGAATGCCCAGCCCGGCCAGCGCCGGGCCGAACAGCTTCTGCAGCAGCACCACCTGCGCGACCGCCGCGCCGGAGACCCCGAGCCAGCCGACGACCAGCACGATCATGCAGAACAGCCACGGCCCGACATCGCCCAGCGTCGGCGCCACCAGCCGCTGCATCGCGTCGTAGGCGCCCGAGCGCTCCAGCAGCTCCAGCATCGGGTTGAGCAGCCAGAACAGCAGGAACAACCACAGCAGCGGCTGCGCACCCCGGTACATCGCGTGCAGCGCCGCCGTCGGCGACATGCGGCCGCACAGGGCGGTGACCACGGCGCTGACGGGCATCACGATCAGCACGTAGGTGTAGCTCGCGTGGAACGCGATGCCCAGCGCCACCAGGACCACCATGCTGCCGAGGAAGCCGATGGTCGCCCGCCTGGCGGTCGCCGGGTCGTGCTCGGCCTCCTCGGCGACGTCGTCCGGATAGGAGTCGATGCCCTCGGTGCGCCGCTGGATCCAGTGCGACATGCCCAGCCCGGTGAGCCAGACGGTGGCGGCCATCGGGATCCCGGCGCTGAGCAGGTACTCGCCGTAGCCGATCTGCGCGGTGCCCATGATCGTGACCACCGGCGGCGTGAACGGGCCGGTGACCAGGCCCGCGGCGGTGCCCGCGTGGAACATCGCGGCCATCGACGGCGGGGTCAGCCGCATCGCGGCGGCGATCGGCAGCACGATCGGCACCAGCAGGGCGCTCGCGCCCGACAGCGTGCCCAGCGCCGCGCCCAGCAGCGTCGCCGACAGCATCACGCCGATCCGGAACCGCAGCCGGGTGCTGATCCCGATGCCGTGCAACACCATCCGCACCATCGTCGCGGCCGCGCCCGTCTCGGTGACGACCCGGCCGAGGCCGCCGCCGAGCAGAATGATCATGCCGACCACGGCGATGAAGGAGCCCAGGGACTTGCCCATCAGCGTGCCCAGCTCCAGCGGCGCGGTGCCGGTCTCCAGCGCCGCGACGACCAGCGCGGCGAGGGTGGCGAGCACGACGTCCACGTCGAGCAGGACGAGGATCGCGTACACCACGATCGGCGTCAGGCCCCACAGGGTGCCCGCGCCGCCGGTGGCGAGGATCGCCGCGCCGGTGGCGATCGCGGCGCCGAAAACGCCTGCGGCGGCGCGTGGTTTCCAGATCGAGATCGCTGCGGTGGTCACTGCTTCTCCTCGTCCAGCGCGCTCAGGTCGACCGAACCGCCCGGCATCACCCGCCGCGTGTTCCGGTAGCTGTACAGGCCGTAGACGAGCAGGCCGACCACCAGCCAACCGGCGAAGCGCAGCCAGGTCTCGCCGGCCAGGAACGACATCAGCCAGGCGGAGAACAGCACGCCGAGGACCGGCACCACCGGCATGCCCGGGCAGCGGAAGCTGCGGGGCAGGTCGGGCCTGCGGTAGCGCAGCACCACGACCGCGGCGCAGACCAGGACGAACGCGAACAGCACGCCGATGTTGGTCAGCTCCGCGGCCTCCTGCACCGGCAGCAGGCCGGCCAGCACCGCGGAGACGATGCCGAGGATCCACGTCGCGCGGTGCGGCACCCGGCGGACCGGGTGCAGTTCGCCGAACCACTTCGGCATCAGCCCGTCGCGGCTGAGCGCGTACCACAGCCGGGAGGCGCCCATCATGAACGAGAAGCTCACCGTGACGATGCCGAGGATCGCGCCGACCGCGATCACGGTCGCCACGCCCGGCATGCCGACGCTGGCGAACGCGCTGGAGAAACCGCTGTCCGGGTTGACCTCGTGGTACGGCACCATGCCGGTGAGCACGATGCAGGCGCCGACGTAGAGCACCATCGAGATGGCCAGCGACCAGACCATCGCTTTCGGCATCAGCTTGCGGGCCTCCACGGATTCCTCGGCGGCGGTGGACAGCGCGTCGTAGCCGAAGACCGCGAAGAACACCGTGGCCGCCCCGGTGACCGCCCCGCCCCAGCCGAAGGGCGCGAACGGCGTCAGGTTCGCGAAGTCCACTTGGGACAGTCCGACGACCACGACGAGCAGCACCACGGCGATCTTCACGACGGTGAGCGCCACATCGACCTTCGCCGAGGTCTTCGTGCCGCGGTTGAGCAGCCAGGCCACGCCGAGGCAGATCAGCATCGCGATCAGGTCCACCCGGTGCCCCTCGCCGGTACCGGGCGCGCCGAGCATCCACGCGGGCAGGTCGACGCCGATGGCGTCCAGCAGGAACCCGGCGTAGCCGGACATGCCGATGGAGACGGTCGCGACGATCGCGGTGTACTCCAGCAGCAGGTCCCAGCCGATGATCCAGCCGACGACCTCGCCGAGCACGGCGGCGGCGTAGGTGTAGGACGACCCGGCGCGCGGCACCATCCCGGCGAACTCGGCGTAGGCGAAGGCGGCGCACAGCGAAGCGGCGCCGGCGATGAGGAACGACATCAGCACGGCGGGACCGGCGACGTCGCGGGCGACGGCCCCGGCGAGGCTGAAGATCCCGGCGCCGATGATGGCGCCGACGCCGATCATGGTCAGCTGCGGCAACCCGAGCACGCGGAGCATCCGCCGGTCGCCCTGCGCCTCGGGCTTCGGCACGGTGCGGCGGAAGATCCCGTTCGGCCCGGTCCCGAACAGCGACCCACCGGTCGCGGCTGTCTCGTCTCGCACCGAGTACCTCCCCGCTGGCAACGCCGGTTGGCGATCACGCGATGCGGGGATGTTCGTCGATGGGGATCATCCGGGAAAGACGGCGAAGCACGCGGATGCCTTCCCCTGACCCCAAGCAGCCCTTCGCCTTTCCCGCGACGACCCGGGATCCGCTTCAGAAGACATTTCAGAATGGGCTTGCGTGGCGGTGCGGGTAGCGGAACCTCACACGACGCCTGGACTGTGGGAGCCCCGACTTACGTATGACCAGACCAATACGCGGCATCGGGGCTGTCCTCGCCAGACGCCGCCTGAGAACCCGCGGCGGTGCAAGCTGAGTCCCACACCGCATGCGGCTGAAGCCGCATCCTCAAAGACCCCTTAGATGGTGCCGAGCACGGCGTGGGCCGCGGCGGCGTCCTGCACGCCCAGGCCGACGCTGTTGTAGAACACCACCTCCCCCGCGCTGGCGCGCCCCGGGGCTTCGCCCAGCAGCACCGCGCCGAGCGCTCGCAGCTGCGCGCGCTCGATGTCGCCGCGCTCCAAGGCGCGCACGATCGGTCCCGCGTGCGTCGCGGCCGTGCCGACTTCGTCGACCACGACCGCTCCGGCGCGCCGGATCAGCTCCGCGTCCACCTCGCACCGGTGGTGCTCGAAGCTGCCGACGCTGATCACCGTCGCTCCCGCCGCGACCGCGGCGGTCGGGACGACGGGTTCCGCGCTGAGGGTGCAGGCCGCGATCAGCGGCGCTTCGCGGACCGCTTCCCCGGCGCTCGCCACGGCTCGCACCGCGATGCCCAGCTCGGCCGCCAGTTCCGCGGCCGCGGCCTCGCGGCGCGCCGCGTCGCGGCTGTAGATCCGGATTTCGCGCAGTTCGCGCACGCGCGCGATCGCGCGGGCGTGCGCCCTCGCCTGCACTCCGGAGCCGAGGATCGCGAGTTCGTCGGCGTCGGGCACCGCGAGCGCGTCGGCGGCGACGGCGCTGCCCGCGGCCGTGCGGATCTCGGTGAGCGCGGTGGCCTGCATGGTCGCCACCGGCCGGCCGGTGGCCGCGTCCAGGACCAGCACCGTCGCCGAGATCGCGGGCAGGCCCCGGTCGGCATTGCCGGGGTGGACCGCGACCAGCTTGCTGACGGCTCCGTGCTTCGGCGACAGGCGGCTGAGGTAGCACAGCGTCGTGTCGTCGCCCGTTCGGATGGCGACCTTCTCGGCGAGCTGCGCCTCGCCCCGGCCGAGCGATTCGAACGCCAGCCGCTGCGAGGCGATGGCGGTGTCCAGGTCCAGCGCCGCGGCCACGTCGGCGTCGCTCCACACGTCCATGCGCGGCACGCTGCCACACCTCCGGCCGCAGCGGTAGAGATCGACATCTCGGCTCGTGGAGATCATCGCGAGCAGAAGCCGTGCTATCGCTCAGGGGGAGAAGAAATCACTCTTCTGATTCTCCGCGAAGACGCCTCCGGGGATTTACGGTGATCCCGACGGCGGAGGTGTCACGCGGCACACCTGCGCGCGAGTACCCAACGAGCTGGAAGAGGTGCATGTCGGTGCAGTCGACGTTGAGCTCCGTGATCGGTCCGGACGCCCCCGCCCGGGTCGACGGCGGAGGCGAGTACCTCTCGCGCAACCCGGCGAACCTGGATGACGTCGTCGCCGAGGTCTCCCTCGGCGGACCCGAGACGCTGCTGGCCGCGACCGAGCAGGCGCAGCGGGCGCAGCGCGAGTGGGCGAAGGTGCCCGCGCCGGTGCGCGGGCGGGTGGTGGCCGGACTGGGCCGGCTGGTCGAGGCGAACAAGGAGTCGCTGGCGCGGCTGGTGACCCGGGAGATCGGCAAGCCCTACGCAGAGGCGCTCGGCGAGGTGCAGGAGATCATCGACACCTGCGACTTCTTCCTCGGCGAGGGCCGCAGGCTCTACGGGCAGACCGTGCCCTCGGAGATGCCGGACAAGCAGCTGTTCACCTTCCGCGTGCCGGTGGGCGTCGCGGTGGTGATCACCGCGGGCAACTTCCCGGTCGCAGTGCCGTCCTGGTACATGGTTCCCGCGCTGCTGTGCGGCAACGCCGTGGTGTGGAAGCCCGCCGAGTACGCCGCGGGCGCGGCGCGAGCGCTGGCCGAGCTGGCCTGGCGCGCCGGGGTGCCCAAGGGCGTGCTCAACCTCGTCTACACCGACGGCGAGGCGACCTTCAAGGGCCTGGAGTCCGCGCTGGCTGCGGGCACCGTCAACAAGGTCGGCTTCACCGGCTCCAGCGCGGTCGGCGCGCGGGTCGGCGAGCTGTGCGGCCGCTACCTGCAGAGCCCGTGCCTGGAGCTGGGCGGCAAGAACCCGATGATCGTGGCCCCGGACGCGGAGCTCGACCTGGCCGTGGAGGGCGCGCTGTTCTCCGGGTGGGGCACCGCCGGGCAGCGCTGCACCTCGCTGGGCAACCTGATCGTGCACCGCGACGTGCACGACGAGTTCGTCCAGCGGCTGGACGCGTCGCTGCGCGCGGCCACCATCGGCGACCCGGCCGGTGACGTGCTCTACGGCCCGATGCTGGACCAGAAGTTCGCCGACAACTTCGAATCCATCCTGGGCAACATCGCCGAGCACCACACCGTGCTCGGTTCGGAGTCGGTCGGCCGGATCACCGATTCGGCGCCGCGCAAGGGGTTCCAGGGCGATCCGTCGACCGGGCTGTACTACCACCCGGTGCTGCTGGACGGGCTGCGGCCGGACGACCACGTGTTCCGCAACGAGACCTTCGGCCCGATCGTCGGCGTCACCACCTACGACACGCTTGACGAGGCCATCGAGCTGGGCAACGCTCCGGGCTACGGGCTGTCCGCGGCGATCTACACCACCGACCCGGCCACCGCGTTCCGGTTCCGGGAGGGCATCGGCGCGGGCATGGTCAGCGTGAACAACTCGACCTCGGGCGCGGAGGCGCACCTGCCCTTCGGCGGCAACGGCAAGTCCGGCAACGGCAGCCGCCAGTCCGGCGTCTGGGTGCTCGACCAGTTCACCCGCTGGCAGTCGTTGAACTGGGACTTCTCCGGCAAGCTGCAGAAGGCGCAGATGGACGTCGACACCGTCGAGCCGGAGCTGGACTTCCGGCTGCCACCGGAACTCGGCGGTTCGCGGTGATGCTGCCGCACCGGGCCGATGTCGTCGTGATCGGCGGCGGGGTGGTGGGCGTCAGCACCGCCTTCCACCTCGCCGAGGCCGGCGTGGACGTGCTGCTGCTGGAGCGCGACGAGCTCGGCGCGGGTAGCACCAGCAAGGCCGCCGGCGGCGTGCGGGCGCAGTTCTCCGACCCGGTCAACATCGAGCTCGGGCAGCGCAGCCTGCGGGCGTTCGAGGACTTCGCGCGGCGGCCCGGCGGCGAGATCGACCTCAAGCAGCACGGCTACCTGTTCCTGCTGTCCGATCACGCGGACGTCGCGGCCTTCGAGCGCGGCGTGCGGCTGCAGAACGAGTTCGGCGTGCCCAGCCGGATGCTGACCGTCCGGGAGGCCTGCGAGCTCTCCCCGTACGTCGTGCCGGACGGGCTGCGCGCGGCGGCCTTCTCCCCCACCGACGGGCACTGCACGCCCGAGGCGGTGGTGCAGGGATACGCGCAGGGCGCCCGGCACCACGGCGCGCTGCTGCGGCGGAACTGCCCGGTCACCGGCATCGAGGTCAGCCGCGGCGAGATAACCGCGGTGCACACCGACTTCGGCTCCGTCGAAACGTCCACAGTGGTCTGCGCGGCGGGCGCCTGGTCGGCGGCCGTCGGCGAGTTCGCCGGCGTCGAGCTGCCCGTTCGCCCGCTGCGCCGGCAGATCCTGGTCACCGAGCCGGTGCCCGATCTGCCGCCGCGGCTGCCGTTCACCATCGACTTCGGCACCAGCTTCTACTTCCACGACGAGGGCCCAGGCCTGCTCATCGGCATGTCCGACCCCGACGAGGAGTTCGGCTTCCGGCTCAACACCGACGACCGCTGGCTCGGGCGGCTCGCCGACGCGGTGGCGCGGCGCGCGCCGCGGCTGGCAGACATCGGCGTGGCGCACGGCTGGGCCGGGCTCTACGAGATGACGCCCGACCACAACGCGCTGATCGGCGAGGCGGCGGGAGCGAGCCGGTTCCTGTACGCCACCGGCTTCTCCGGCCACGGCTTCCTGCAGGGGCCGGCGATCGGCGAGGTGATGCGCGACCTCGTGCTCGGCCGCCGACCGGTCGTCGACGTCTCCGGCCTCGACGCCCGCCGCTTCGCCGGGGCCGAGGTCCGCCCCGAGCACAACTGCGTCTGAAAGGCTGTTTTGGACTCTTTCTGCGTAGCGGTGCGGGTAGCGGAACCTCAGGCGCCGTCTCGCTCCGGGACCCCCGACTCATGTATGTCCCGGCGGTGCAAGTTGCGAGGGTGGGCTGAGCGGCTTCGCCGCTTCAAAAACGAGAACTGAATCCCCGATCCGGGCTGCGCGCGGCGCAGCCGACGAAGGAGCGCGAACCGTGCGTGATCTGTTGCAGGAGATCGACGAGTGGGGCCCGGAGAAGGTCGTGTGCGTCTCCGACGCGCGCACCGGCATGCGGGGCGTGCTGGTCATCGACAACACCGCCCGCGGCACCGGCAAGGGCGGCACCCGGATGAGCCCGACCGTCACCGTCGGCGAGGTCGCCCGGCTGGCCCGCGTGATGACCTGGAAGTGGGCCGCGGTCGACCTGTTCCACGGCGGCGCGAAGGCCGGCATCTTCGCCGACCCGGACTCGCCGGACAAGGAGCGGATCGTGCGGGCCTTCGCGCGGCGGCTGGCCGACCAGATCCCGGCCAGCTACGTCGCCGGGCTGGACATGGGCATGACCGAGCACGACGCGGCGATCATCCAGGACGAGCTCGGCGATCGCGGCGCGGCCGTCGGGGTGCCCGAATCGCTGGGCGGCGTGCCCTACGACCAGCTGGGCGTGACAGGCCATGGCGTCGCCGAGGCCGTGGACGCGGCGCTGGCCCGGCAGGGCCGCAGCGTGGCCGGCGCGCGGGTGGCGGTGCAGGGCTTCGGCGCCGTCGGGGCGGCTGCGGCGAAGCGGCTGCACGAGCTCGGCGCGCAGCTGGTGGCGTTGTCCACGATCGACGGGTCGGTGCACGACCCGGACGGGCTCGACGTGCCGCGGTGGCTGGACGGCCGCGCCGAGTTCGGCGACGCGTGCGTGGCCAAGGCCTCGGCGCAGCAACGGATTCCGCGCGGCGAGGAACTGCTGGTGGACTGCGACGTGCTGATCCCGGCCGCCGGGCAGGACGTCATCGACGACGCCGTCGCCGCCGGCATCCGGGCCGGGCTGGTCGTGGAGGGGGCGAACCTGCCGACGACGCCGGAGGCCCGCCGGCTGCTGGCCACCCGCGAGATCACCGTGGTGCCGGACTTCATCGCCAACGCCGGCGGCGCCATCGCGGCCGGTTTCGCGATGGATGCGCGGTATTCCGCGTTCCGGCCGGAGCCGACCGCGATCCTGCGGGCGGTCGCGGAGCGGACCCGCAGCAACACCGTGCTGGTGCTGGACACCTCGCAGGCCGACGGCGTGCTGCCGCACCAGGCGGCGTTGGACCTGGCGAAGCAGCGGGTGCGGACGGCGATGCAGCTGCGCGGCCGGTTGCCCAGCACCGCAACCGCGTGAGGGCCGCTTTGAACCTGAACCCACATCGCGTGGCTCCGCAATTTCCATTGAAATCGAACCTTCGATTTCAATGGAAATTGCGGTCGACATCCGGGGCGAGCCGGCACCGGGTGCGCGGTCTGGAAGACGAGAGTTGAGGGGGCAGGCGTGCTCAACCCGATCCACCTGAGAACCCTGCAGGAATGCGTCCGCACCGGCTCGTTCGCCGAGGCCGGCAGGGTGCTCGGCTACACCGCATCGGCGGTGTCGCAGCAGATGGTGCTGCTGGAACGCGCGGTCGGCGCACCGCTGTTCGAACGCTCCGCCCGCTCCGCCCGCAGCACCGCGCTGGCGGTCCGGCTCGCCGACCGCAGCCGCGACGCGCTCGGCGCGCTCGACTCGCTGGAGCGCGAGGTGCGGGCGATGGTCGCCGGCGAGGAAGGCAGCCTGCGGCTGGCCAGCTTCGCCACCGCCAACGCGCGGGTGCTGCCCGACGTGCTGGCCGCCGTGGTCGCCGAGCGGCCCAGCGCCGAGGTGCAGCTCGACGAGGGCGAACCGGACGAAGTGCTCGGCGACGTGCTCGAAGGCGTCCTGGACGCGGCGGTGGTCTTCGAGTACGACCTCGATCCCAGGCAGTGGCCGATCGAGCTGTGCGTGGAGGAGCTGATGGCCGAGCCGCTGCGGCTGGCGCTGCCCGAGACGCACCGGCTGGCCGGCGCCCCGGAGGTGGAGCTGCGCGAGCTCGCCGACGACGCCTGGATCTGCACCCGGCAGGACACCGCGGGCGCGCGGGCGCTGGTGCGGCTGGCCGCCGCGGCCGGGTTCGTGCCGCGGATCACCTTCCGCAGCAACGACTACTCGGTGATCCGGGACCTGGTGGCCCGCGACCTCGGGGTCGCGGTGCTGCCCGGGCTGGCGATCCCCGACGACCACGTGCGCATCTCCCGGATCTCCGGCTGGCAGCCGCACCGCCGGGTGAAGGCCCTGTACCGGAAGCAGAACACCAACCCGCTGCTGCCGATCGCGCTGGAGTGCCTGGCCAAGTCGTGCGCCCAGGTGGCCAACGGCTGGCACGCCGAACCGCGCGAGCCGTGACCCAGCGCCCGACCCGCTCACTTGCAACACGGAGGATCGATGAGCGACAAGACCGAGCCCGTTGACGAGTTCTTCCGGGCCGCCGTGGCCGGTTGGTCCGCACGGCCGTCGACCGGGTCGGGGCCGGGCGACGAGTTGCTTGAGCTGTTCGACTCGCAGGCCGGCAGCCGGCACCTGGACTTCCAGGCGCGGCAGCTGGGCTCGCAGGGCAAGGGCTTCTACAGCATCGGCTCGTCCGGGCACGAGTCCAACGCCGCGGTAGCCGCCGCGCTGCGGCCGACCGATCCGGCGCTGCTGCACTACCGCTCCGGTGGCTTCTACGTCCACCGCGGCCGGCAGGTGCCGGGGCAGCACCCGCTGCGCGACGTGCTGCTGGGCATCGTCGCCTCGTCCGACGAACCGATCTCCGCCGGGCGGCACAAGGTGTTCGGCAACGCCGAGCTGTCCGTCATCCCGCAGACCTCGACCATCGCCTCGCACCTGCCCCGCGCGGTCGGCCTGGCGTTCTCCCTGGGACGGGCCGCGAAGCTGGGCGTCCCGACCACGTGGCCGGCGGATTCGGTGGTGGTGTGCAGCTTCGGCGATGCCTCGGCGAACCACTCGACCGCTACCGGCGCGATCAACTCGGCGCTGCACTGCGCCTTCCAGGGCCTGCCGATGCCGCTGCTGCTGGTGTGCGAGGACAACGGCATCGGGATCAGCGTGCGCACCCCGCAGGGCTGGATCGAATCCACCTACGGCAACCGCGCCGGCCTGCGGTACTTCACGGTCGACGGCGCCGATCCGGTGCGGTGCCTGGCGGTCGCGCGGGAGGCCGCCGACTGGGTTCGCGAGCACCGCGCCCCGGCATTCCTGCACCTGCGGACGGTGCGGTTGATGGGGCACGCCGGGTCCGACGTGGAATCCGGCTACCGGTCGCGCACCGAGATCACCACCGACTACCAGCGCGACCCGCTGCTCGGCACGGCGAAAGCACTGGTGGACAACGGGATCCTGGAACCAGGCGAGGTGCTCGCGCGCTACGAGGACAAGCGGGCCGAGGTCGCGCGCATCGCGGAGGACGCGCTCGGCCGCCGCAAACTGGGCAGCGCCGCCGAGGTGATGGCGTCGATCTACCAGGACCGGCCCGACGTCGTCGCGCGCCGGGCGGGTGAGGTCCCGCCGCGGCGCGCGGAGGTCTTCGCCGATCAGCTGCCCGAAGCCGAGGGGCCGCTGACCCTGGCGCAGGCGATCAACCGGTCGCTGACCGAGGAGCTGGGCCGCGACCCGGGCGTCGTGGTCTTCGGCGAGGACGTCTCGCGCAAGGGCGGCGTGTACGGGGTGACGCGCGGGCTGCGCAAGAAGTTCGGCGGCACCAAGGTGTTCGACACGCTGCTTGACGAGCAGAGCATCCTGGGCACCGCGCTCGGTGCGGGACTCGCCGGGCTGCTGCCGATCCCCGAGATCCAGTACCTCGCATACGTGCACAACGCGGCCGACCAGTTGCGCGGTGAGGGAAGCACGCTGAGCTTCTTCTCCAACGGCCAGTACCGGAACCCGATGGTCGTGCGCATCGCCGGTTACGGCTACCAGAAGGGTTTCGGCGGCCACTTCCACAACGACGACAGCGTCGCCGCGCTGCGCGACCTGCCGGGCGTCGTGGTCGCCTCGCCGTCGCGGCCCGACGACGCCGCCGCGATGCTGCGCACCTGCGTCGCCGCCGCGCACGAGGACGGCCGGGTGTGCATGTTCCTGGAGCCCATCGCGCTGTACCACACGCGCGACCTGCACGAACCCGGCGACGGCGAGTGGCTGGCGCGGTATCCCGCGCCCGGTGAACACCACGTGCCGATCGGGCGGGCCCGCGAGTACGGCGACGGCGACGAACTGACGCTGGTCAGCTTCGGCAACGGCGTGCCGATGAGCCTGCGGGTCGCGAAGCGGCTGCGGGAGCGCGGCATCGGGGCGCGGGTGCTGGACCTGCGCTGGCTGGCGCCGCTGCCGGTCGAGGACCTGCTGGCCGCGGCGCGCGCGACCGGCAGGGTGCTGGTGGTGGACGAAACCCGCCGCAGCGGCGGCGTTTCCGAGCCGGTGGTGACGGCGCTCGTCGACGGCGGCTTCGCCGGGCCGATCGCCCGGGTCACCAGCGAGGACAGCTTCATCCCGCTCGGCGCGGCGGCCTACCACGTCCTGCTCGACGAGGACACCATCGAAACGGCGGCCCTGGAACTCGCGAAGCGCTGACCGGCCATGGGTGCATCGACGGCGACGAGGCGGCTCGGGAACTTGCTCTGCGCGGCGGTTTCTCGTGAAAACGGCCCGGACTACGGCTGTTCGAGGTCTGCGCGGAGGACGTGCTTGAGGGCCTTCCCCGTGGGGTTCCGGGGAATCGCCTCCCGGATGACCAGCTCGCGCGGGAGCTTGTAGGAGCTCAGCCGCTCGGCGCCGAAGGCCCGCAGGGCTTGCAGGGTCGGCGGCCGTCCCGGCGCCGGCTTCACCACCGCCACCACCGCCTCGCCCAGGTCCTCGTGCTTGCGGGAGACCACCGCGATCTCGGCGACCGCAGGGTGCGCGGCGAGCGCGTTCTCCACCTCGACGGAGTAGACGTTGCGGCCGCCGGAGATGATCACGTCCTTGAGCCGGTCTACCAGCGTGATGTAGCCGTCCGCGTCGACCCGGGCGACGTCGCCGGTGTGCAGCCAGCCGTCGCGCAGGGCCTCCGCGGTCGCGCCGGGATTGCGCCAGTAGCCCTTCATGACCGTCTCGCCGCGGATGATCAGTTCTCCGGTGCCGCCGGGCTCGACCTCGTCCCCGGCCGGGTCGACGACGCGGGCCTCGGTGTTGGGTGCGGCGCGGCGACCGCTGGCGTCCGGGCGGGACCGGACCTCCTCCGCCGTGCAGTAGATGCCGCCCGGCCCCGCCTCGGTCTGGCCGCAGGCCTGGATCAGCTCGACGTCCGGCAGCGCCTCGAACACGGCCTCGACCGCCGAGGCCGGCATGGGTGCCGCGCCGAAAAGGCCCACGCGCCAGGCGGACAGGTCGCGCCTCGCGAGGTCCGGGCTGCTCAGCAGGCGCTGGTACATCGTGGGCACGCCGTTGAAGACGCTGATCCGGTGCTGCTCCACCGCATCGAGCACCGCGGCGGGTTCGAATCGCGGCAGCACGACGTGCGTGGCACCGACCATGGTGCCGCCGTTGAGCATCAGCGCCAGCTCCACGCCGTGGTACATGGGCGCGACGTGCAGGATCCGGTCCCCCTCGCGCAAGCCCAGCATGAGACCGGTGGTGACGCCCACCCACATCGTGCGGTGGTGGTCGAACAGCGCGCCCTTGGGGCGACCGGTGGTCCCCGAGGTGTAGAGGATCAGCGCATCGTCGGATTCGCCGACCTCCACCGCCGGCGGGGTGTCGGGGTGGGATTCCGCCATCTCGAACAGGTCCGGGTGGCCCGCGACGGGGCCCAGCGCGATCGGCGCGCCGACCAGCGACGGCCGTTCGCCCAGCTTCGCGGCGACCTCCTCCGCTGCCGAGCCGAACAACAGCAGCGCGGCCCCGGAATCCGCCAGCACGTGCTCGACCTCCGGCGCCGCCGAAGCCGGTTTGACCGGCACCACCAGCGCCCCGAGCCGCAGCGCGGCGTAGCAGGCGATGACGAATCCGTCGCTGTTGCCGGACATCAGCGCGACGCGATCACCCTTGCCGAGCCCGGCGCCCGCGAGCGCGTGCGCGGCCCGGTTCACGGCGCGGTCGAGCTCACCGTAGGTGAAGCAGCGCTCGCCGAAGATCAACGCGACGCGATCCGGGCAGCGTCGAGCGCTCGTCGCGAGCGCCCCAGCGATGGTTGCCATCGACCCTCCCGCAGGCTGATTCGCCGAGAAGGCTAGCCATCTCGCGCCGCCGCCATCGGGAACGAGCGCACGCGAACCCGTTCGGAGTAGCAATCCGCGATGGGAGCGGTTGGCGTTTCCGCGCGAAACCAGTGCTTCCTGGTGCCGAGACACCGATCCGCGCAGCCGTCAAGCGCGGCGGGCCCCGCTGTTCCCGCAGCAATGGGGAAACGGGCCTAGCGCGGGTGTTCTCCGGCGTGCTCGCGCGCGGGCTCTCAGCTGTCCGGGTCGCCGAAGACCTTGCCTGGGTTGAAGATCCCGGCCGGATCGAGGGCGTTCTTGACCGCGTGGTGCATGCCGATCACCGCCGGGCTGAGCTCCGCGTGCAGGCCCTTGCGCTTGAGCAGGCCCACGCCGTGCTCGCCGGTCACCGTGCCGCCCATCGCGATGGCGTCGGCGACGATGTCGTCGAAGGCCCGCTGCGCGCGCAGCCGCGACGCGTCGTCACCGGGCGGCGTGATGATCAGCGGGTGCAGGTTGCCGTCGCCGGCGTGCGCGATGTTGGCGATCTGCGTGTCGTGCCGCTGCGCCGCCGCCTCGATGCGGCCCAGCATCTCCGGCACCTTCGCCCGCGGCACGCAGACGTCCTCGGTCAGCACCGGACCGAGGCGCTCCAGCGCCGGATACGCCAGCCGGCGCGCGGCGAACAACGCGTCCGCCTCGTGCTCGTCGGTGGAGCGGGCGCTCCAGGTCGCGCCGGCCTCGTCGAAGCAGCGCAGCAGCCCGTCGACCTCCTGCTCCCCCGCCGCGCCCGGAGTATCGGAACGGCCGAGCAGCAGCACGTTCGCCTCGGCGCTGAGGCCCATGTTCTTCCACTCGTCGACGGCCTTCAGGCAGTGCTGGTCGAGCAGTTCCAGCGCCGACGGCACGATCCCGGCCGCGGCGACCGCGGCCACCGCTTCGCCCGCCGCCACGAGGGAATCGAAGTACCCGACCACGGTGCGCTCGGGCGCTCGCAAGCCGGGCAGCAGCTTGACGGTGATCTCGGTGATCACGCCGAGCGTGCCTTCCGAGCCGACGAACAGCCCGCACAGGTCGTAGCCGGCGACGCCCTTGGCGGTGCGCCGCCCCAGCCGCACCACCTCGCCGTTGCCGACGACGGCTTCCAGGCCCAGCACGTAATCGCGGGTCACGCCGTACTTCACGCAGCACACGCCGCCCGCGTTGGTGGCGACGTTGCCGCCGATGGTCGACCACGGCGAGCTGGCCGGGTCCGGCGGGTACCAGGCGCCCTGCTCGCGGCAGGCTGCGCGCAGATCGTCGTTGACCACGCCGGGCTGCACCACGGCGAGCTGCTCCCGCGGGTTGATCTCCAGGATCTCGTTCATGCCCTCGAAGGAGATCAGCACGCATCCGTCGATGGCGTTCGCACCGCCCGACAGGCCGGTCCCGGCGCCTCGCGGCACCACCGGAACCCCCAGCTCAGCGCAGATCCGCACCGCGGCGACGACATCATCGGTGCTGGTCGCGCGCACCACCACCAGCGGTTCGCCGTGCGGGGCCCACTCGGCCTCGTCGTGGGCGAAGCGGGCGACGGAATCGGGGTCGGTCAGCAGCACCGGCTCGGGCAGTTCCGCGCGCAGCGCCGCGAGCGCCTTCTCCGCCGTGCCTGACATGCCGTCCTCCGTCCGCCGCGATACTTACTCACGTTAACCAACGCGGCCGCCGACGCTCGCGGCGAGGTCGTCAGCGTGCCAGGGCGTCCCGGGTGAACTTCTCGGGGAAGGGCGAGCGCTCCACCGCCTGCGCCGCGGTGAGCTCCCCCGCCGCCACCGCCCGGCACAGCTCGGCCACGGTCGCCAGCTCGGCGCGCTGGCGCCGCACGAACTCCCGGTCCACCGGCTCGCCGTGCCCGGGCAGCACCACCGGCGCGTCCAGCGCGAGGATGCCGTCCAGCGCGGCGGGCCACCCCTGCGGATACGCGTCACCGAACTGCGGCGGCGCGCCCTGCTCGACCAGATCGCCCGCGAACACGACACCCGCATCCGGCACGTGCACGACCACGTCGTGGTCGGAGTGCGCCGGCCCGAAGTGGAGCAGCGCCACATCGCGCCCGCCGAGGTCGAGCACCTGCCGGTCGCCGACCAGGTTGTCGGGCAACGCGATCCGCACCGCCTCGATGCGATCGGCGACCTCGTTCTCGCCCCGCTCGCGGTAGTTCCGAGCCCACTTCTCGCGCTGATCCGCCCCCGTGGCCACGAGCTCGGCGCGGCACCGGTCGTGCGCCCAGACCTGGCACGGCAGGAACGCCTCGGTGCCGAAGCTGTGGTCGAAGTGCGCGTGCGTCAGGACCACCGACCAGGGCAGCGGCGTGATCTCGCGGACCGCCGCGGCGAGCTCGGCCCCCTGCCCGGCGTCGCCGCCGGTGTCGATGACGAGGCAGCGCTCGCCGCCCACGACGAGGCCGACCGAGAGGTCCAGCTCCTCGTACCGACGAACCAGCACGCCATCGGCGACGTCGATCCAGCGTCCCAACTTCCCACTCACCTCGTACTCACCACGGTTCCCACGAACAGGGGCCGGAAGCGCCTCCGCTGCCCCGAGAAGACCATCCGCCGCGATTCTCCCCCGCAGGCCGACCGGTGTCCCCCAAGGCCGGTGAACCCGGGCGTGCCCCGGTTTCGCCTGAAACCGGAAACCCCAGAACCGCACCTCACCGAGGAGCTTCAGCGCCGGGACGTGGTTCGCCGGCGGTTCCCGGTTTCCCCTGGACTCCGGGCGGGCCCGTCCGGTCAGCGGTTGGCCGCGATGATGGCGTTCACCAGGTCCGCTCCCGGGAAGTCCATCATGATCACCCCGGTCCTCGGCAGGTCGTTGCCGTTGAGGTGCTCCAGAGCGTAGTCGTTGACGCCGCGGAAGCCGGCCGCGCCGCAGGCCACCGCGTCCGGGAACGCCGCCGGGCTGGACCCGCTGGAGAAGTTCAGGAACATCCGGCCGGCGTCGGCGGCCGCCGTCTTGTCCAGGTGGTCGCGGACCTTGAACCACTTGTCGTCGATGTCGAACAGCGTCGGCACGTCGTAGGCGTCCTGGACGTACTCGCCCCAGGTGTCGTTGTTGAACTGGCCGAGCCCGCGCCCCTCGTAGAGCCCGCCACCCGCGCCCTGCAGGGTGGCCAGCACGATCTTGCCGCGCGCCCGCCCCAGCGTCGGCATGTCACCGCCCGCCGGGTCGAGCAGGTACTCGCCGTTGGGATCGTTCTCCCGGTACCAGTCGAGGATCTGCGCGGTGTCGAGCCGGCTGTTCTCGTCGGTGCACGAGGTCATCTCGCCGGTGCACTCGGCCTTCAGCCGCATGAGCACCGCTTCGCCGGGGTGCGCGGCCAGGAACTCGCCCGCCTCGCGCAGCACGTCGGAGAAGTTGGCGTTCTGGTAGAACGGCCCGTGGTGCAGGGTGAACCGGTCGTCGTAGCGCCGCACCCTGATGTCGATGGCCCGGATTCCAGACTGCAGCTGCACGCCCAGCGTTTCCGCGCTGTCGCCGTGGTTCTCCTGCGTCTGCGTCAAGGAACCGCCGTGCAGCGACAGGGTTTGGTGGGTGCCCGGGATCGACAGCTTCGCGAGGCTGGCGTCGTCCGGTAGGCCCGCCATCCAGTCCGGGTTCGAGGTCTCCGTGATGCTCTGGCAGTACGGCGCCGCGGCCGCGGTCCCCGGTAGGACCGCGACGGCCAGCGCCATCGTGAGAACCGCTGCCGCACGAGCCGGTCTTCCGGGCATGCGCAAGAGAATCCCGTGCCTCCCGCGGCAACGGCCGGAATGGCGGGAAATCGCCATCCCGGCCATCAGCGATCACGCCGGGAAGCGGTGCCGCCAGATCTCGCGGGACGGCTTGGCCGGGTCGGCCACCACCGTCGGCGGCACGTTCCAGATCCGGGCCGAGCGGTCGGCGGCGGTGTAGGCGGGCCAGCCGGGGTCGCCGGTGGTGGCGAAGGAGACCCACGCCCCGCGCAGCTCGCCGGAGAGCTCCTCGAAGTCCGGCGGCACCGTGCCCTCGAACCACGCCGCGGTGAGCTCGCTTTCCGAGACGCCGAAGGTGAACGGCACGTCCAGCCCGTGGCAGGCGCCGAGCGCACCGCCGAGCCCCGGGACGGGCCAGGAGAACTCGTACAGGTAGCTCCGCCCGCCGCCGGCGGCGTGGCCCTCGGCGAGCCACGTCGACGGCATGCGGAACAGCTGGTCGCTGAGCATCACGCTGAACAGTTCCGCGTCGTCGACGCCCGGATACCCCGCGCGGTACTCGTCGACCACCGACGGCGCCAGCCGCAGGCCCTGCGCCATCGCGGCCGGGTCCTTCGCCTCCGCCGGGAGCCCGACCGTGAACATCCTGGCCTCGTCGGTGTTGTAGCCGCTGATCAGGTCCACACCGCGGGGCGCACCGGAGCCCAGCGCCGCCCACGGCAGCTCCGACAGCACCTCCCCGTCCAGGACCACCGCGTACGCCGTCGAGTTCGTCCAGGCCGCGCGGTCGGCGTTCATCTCCTGCATCACCGGGGACTGGGCCGCGTGGATCGCCTCGGACGGCACCGAGCCCAGCGCCTCGGCGGTGGCGGGAACGTCCAGCCGGCCGGCGATCAGCTCGCCGATCTTGCGGGCCTCGTCCTCGTCGGAGTAGAGGTTGCCCAGGCTCTGCGCGATGGCGCGGTGGAAGAGGCCCTGCCCGGCCGAACCGGCGATCAGCGCCGCCACCGAGGTCGCCCCGGCCGACTCGCCGAAGATCGTCACGTTGCCGGGATCGCCGCCGAACGCCGCGATGTTCTCCCGCACCCAGCGCAACGCCGCGAGCTGATCCAGGATGCCGCGGTTGGCCGGAGCATCGGCGACCCAGCCGAAACCCTCGTAGCCCACCCGGTAGTTCACCGTCACCACGACCACGCCACCGCTCGCCAGCCGCGCCGCGTCGTACGCCGGGCTGTCGGTCGTGCCGCCCAGGAACGCGCCGCCGTGGATCCAGACCATCACCGGTAGCCCGCCGCCGAGGTCCGAGGTCCAAACGTTCAAGCTGAGGGAATCGGTGCCGTCGCCGGGATTCCACAGCGACGGCACGCCCGGCATGATCATGGGCTGCGGCACCGATGCGCTGAACGCCGAGGCGTCGCGCACGCCGTCCCAGCGCTCGGGCGCGACCGGAGCCTGGAACCGGCGCGGGCCGTCCAGCGGCGCAGCGTACGGGATCCCCTTGAACGCGCTGATCTCCCCATCGACGGTGCCGCGCACCGCTCCGTGCTCGGTCCGCACCACAAGATCCATACCCTCATATAACCAGGAAAACCGTGGCGGCGCGGGCGAATCGGTCACGACAGGTCGCCGAGTTCGGCAACAGCGAGCGGCAGCGCACCGCTGAACTTCTCCAGGTCCGGCAGCGCGGCGCGGTTGGCGTGCACGCCGACGTGCACGGTGTCGCGGTACTGCGAAACCGCGATGGCCAGCGCCTGCCCTGCCGCCAGCGGGGCCACCGGGTACAGCTCCGCCAACGCCGCCCCACCCAGGGCCGCCGGGAAGTCCGGCAGCGGCACGTTGGTGATCACGGTGTCGAACAGCAGCGCGGCGCTCTGCCCGGCCAGCGGGGCGGCCACCTGGTGCACGATCTGCGGCACCCGCCCGGCCAGCACCGGGAACGCGCCCGGCCCGCGCAGCGGACCCGCGCTCTTGTTGCGCCTCATCGCGGCCCGGATCGCCTGCAGCCTCGCCACCGGATCCGGCTCGTCCACCGGCAGATCGCACAGGTAGCCGGAGAGCCGGTTGTTGCCGCTCACGTCGTTGCCACGCCGGCGGCAGACCGGGATCAGCGCCCGCACCGGCAGCTCGCCGACCGGATGCCCGCGCGTGGCCAGCCACCGGCGGAACGCCCCGGCGAGCACCGCGAGCACCACGTCGTTGGTGGTGCCGCCGTGCTTCGCGCGGATGCGCCGCAGGTCGGCGAGGTCGATCGGGACCAGCGCCACCCGCCGCGCCGTCGAGGACGAGGCGCGCAACGGCGAATCCGGGACCGGCACCCGCATGTTGCGCACCACCGACGAGGCGATGCCCAGCGTCTCGCCGGATTTCGACAGGGTTCCGCGCACCGCCCCGATCAGCTTCCGCGGGCGCCGGAGGAGCTGCAGCGGACCGCCGACGGGGCAGGCCGGTTCCTGCTCGGCGGGCGCGAAGCCGTCCAGCAGCGCCAATCCCGTTTCGACGGCCTCGCGGCCATCGGCCAGGGCGTGGTGGAACTTCACCAGCACCGCGAACCGGTCCCCGTCCAGGCCGGTGATCAGGTGCAGTTCCCACAGCGGACGGCGCCGGTCCAGCGGATCCGCGAGGAGCTCCGCGACCAGCCCGGCCAGCTCCGCCCGCCCGCCGGGGGTGGGCAGCTGGTGGCTGTGCACGTGTTCGGACGCGTCGAATTCCGGGGCTTCCGCCCAGTGGGCCTGGCCGGGCAGCCAGGACTGGCCGATCCGCAGCCGCAGCCGCGCGATCCGCTGCGCCCGCTCCGCGAGCAGCGCCAGCAAGCGCAACCGGTCCGCCGGTTCCGGCGGCCGGAACACCGCGACCGCGCCGAGGTGCATCGGCGCGGTTTCCTGCTCCAGGCAGAGGAACGCCCAGTCCAGCGCGCTGACCTCGCTCGTCGTCATCATCGCCGCACCTCACCGCGCAATTCGAGAAGTCGTTTCCGCGAACCATTCGAACTCGGCAAATCGACCGGCCGGGTTACCGAACCGTTTCCGTTCCTGAAACAGCGGGCGGCGAATCCACTGGGCGAGCCGATCCGCAACAATTGATCTTTCGGAATTCGCGGAGAAGATTCGCCCTCAAACGGCTCGGGACCGCGACCCGAACACACCGGCGACAACGGCACTGACCTGCTTCTCCCCCGTCCCGCGGACAGCACTGGACGAACCCCCATCCCGGCGTTCGCGACCCCCGCCCCGGGACACCGCTTACAGCGCACCATTGCACTTCTGTCCGAATTGGACTGATCGATTTCCGGTCCCGGCCGAATCCGGCCGAGCGGACCGCGAATGCGTCAACTCAAGCGAAGCGCGGGACCGGATCAAAAAGGAAGCCACCGGGTCCGGCGCCCCCGGCACCGCCGTTGATCGCTCCGCTGCGTGCCGAGTGCCCGCCGCCGGTCACCCGAATGCGGGCACGAAGACCGCGCGCGACGGCCCGCCGATGGGCTTCGATGACACCGCGCACCGGTCGGCCCGGATGCGCGTCCCGGGGCCGTGACCGACCTCACCCGGAATCCCACCCCGACGAGCAGAAGCCCGCCGCCCCGGAGGGACGGCGGGCTTCGACGGCTCGGGCGTCAGGCGGCTTTCAGCACGCCGTCGGCCAGTCCGAGGTTGGCCACCACCTCGCGAGTGGCCTTGGCCCGGTTGAGGCTGTAGAAGTGCAGCGCCGGCACGCCTTCGGCGATCAGCTTCTCGCACAGCCGGGTGGTGATCTCCAGCCCGGCCGCCCGGAAGCCGGCCGCATCGTCGCGCAGCGGGTCCAGCACCGCCGACACCTCGTCCGGGATCGTCATGTTGCTCAGCTGCGTGGTCATGCCCAGCACCCGCGGCGTGGTGATCGGCATGACCCCCGGCAGCAGCGGCTGGTCGCAGCCGTGCTGCGCCAGCCGGTCCCGCAGCCGCAGGAAGTACTCCGGCTCCAGGAACATCTGCGCCACCGAGAAGTCCGCCCCGGCCCGCAGCTTGTTGACCATGTGCCGGGTGTCGGACTCCAGGTCCACCGAGCGCGGGTGCAGGTGCGGGAACGCCGCGACACCCACGCTGAAGTCACCGCACTCGCGCACCAGCCGCACGAGCTCGTCGGCGTAGGTGATGCCCTCCGGGTGCGGGGTCCACTCGCCCATCGGGTCGCCCGGCGGGTCGCCGCGGATCGCCAGCACGTTGGTGATGCCCTCGGCCGCGTACGAGCCGATGACGTGCCGCAGTTCGGCGATCGAGTGGTTCACGCCGGTCAGGTGCGCCACCGGCACCAGGGTGGTGTCGCTGGCGATCCGGCCGGTGGTGCGCACGGTGCGGTCCCGGCTGGATCCGCCGGCACCGTAGGTCACCGACACGTACGCGGGGTCCAGCGGCTCCAGCTCCCGGATGGCCCGCCACAGCTGGCGTTCCTCCTCGTCGGTCTTCGCGGGGAAGAACTCCACCGAGAACACCGTCTTGCCGGGGCGCAGCCGGTCTATGACCCGAGTCATGGCCTGGTCTCCTCCTCAGCCGAGAAATCGATCAGTAGCGGTAGTGGTCCGGCTTGTACGGGCCGTTGACGTCGACGCCGATGTAGGCGGCCTGCTCCTTGGTCAGCTTGGTCAGCTTCACGCCCAGCGCGTCCAGGTGCAGGCGCGCGACCTTCTCGTCCAGGTGCTTCGGCAGGACGTAGACCTGCTTCTCGTACTCGCCCGGCTTGGTGAACAGCTCGATCTGCGCGATCGTCTGGTTGGTGAACGAGTTCGACATCACGAAGCTCGGGTGACCGGTGGCGTTGCCCAGGTTCAGCAGACGACCCTCGGACAGCACGATGATCGAGTGCCCGTCCCCGAAGACGTACTCGTGGACCTGGGGCTTGATCTCCTGCTTGCGGATCCCCGGCACCTTCTCCAGGCCCGCCATGTCGATCTCGTTGTCGAAGTGACCGATGTTGCCCACGATCGCCTGGTGCTTCATCCGCGTCATGTGCTCGGCGGTGATGATGTTGAAGTTGCCGGTGGTGGTGACGAAGATGTCCGCGGTCTCCACGACGTCTTCCAGGGTGGTGACCTGGTAGCCGTCCATCACCGCCTGCAGCGCGCAGATCGGGTCGACCTCGGTGACGATCACCCGGGCGCCCTGGCCGCGCAGCGATTCCGCCGAGCCCTTGCCGACGTCGCCGTAGCCGCAGACGACCGCGACCTTGCCGCCGATGAGCACGTCCGTGGCCCGGTTGATGCCGTCGACCAGGGAGTGGCGGCAGCCGTACTTGTTGTCGAACTTCGACTTGGTGACCGAGTCGTTGACGTTGATCGCGGGGAACAGCAGGTCCCCGGTCTTCGCCAGCTCGTACAGGCGGTGCACGCCGGTGGTGGTCTCCTCGGTGACGCCCTTGATCTCACCGGCGATCTTGGTGAACCGCTGGCCGTCCCGGGCGATGCTGGCGCGCAGGGTCTCCAGGATGACCTTGTACTCCTCCGGGTCGTCCTCGGTCGGCTGCGGCACCGCGCCCGCGGCCTCGAACTCGACACCCTTGTGGACCAGCAACGTGGCGTCGCCACCGTCGTCGAGGATCATGTTCGGACCCTGGCCGTCACCGAACTGGAACAGCTGGTCGGTGCACCACCAGTACTCCTCCAGCGACTCGCCCTTCCACGCGAACACCGGCACACCCTCGGGCTTTTCCACGGTGCCGTTCGGGCCGACGACGACCGCCGCCGCAGCCTCGTCCTGCGTCGAGAAGATGTTGCACGACACCCACCGGACCTCGGCACCCAACGCGACCAAGGTCTCGATCAGCACCGCCGTCTGCACCGTCATGTGCAACGAACCCGCAACCCGCGCACCCTTCAACGGCTGCGAATCCGCGTACTCCTCGCGAGTCGCCATCAGGCCCGGCATCTCGTGCTCGGCCAACCGGATCTGATGCCGACCAGCCTCGGCCAACGACAAATCCCGGACAGCGAACTCCAGGCCGCCGACCTTCTGCAACTTGACGCTCATGGTTTCCTTTCTCGATTTCCCATGCGGTTGCGGGGTGGATCAGGTGTTGAAGTACTTCGCCTCGGGGTGGTGGGCGATGATCGCGTCGGTGGACTGCTCGGGGTGCAGCTGGAACTCCTCCGAGAGCACCACGCCGATGCGCTCGGCCTCCAGCAGGTCGACGATCTTGGCCCGGTCCTCGATGTCCGGGCAGGCGCCGTAGCCGAAGGAGTAGCGCGCGCCGCGGTAGCCGAGCTTGAAGAACTCCTGCACGTCGGCCGGGTCCTCCTCGGCCACCGAACCGCCGGCGGCCCACAGGAGCTCCCGCCGGACGCGGCGGTGCCAGTACTCGGCCAGCGCCTCGGTGAGCTGCACGCCCATGCCGTGCACCTCCAGGTAGTCCCGGTAGGCGTTCTTGGCGAACAGCTCGTTGGCGTAGTCGGCGATCGGCTGGCCCATGGTGACCAGCTGCACCGGCAGCACGTCCACCTGGCCGGTCCGCTCGGCCTGCTCGCGCGTCCGGAAGAAGTCCGCCAGGCACAGCCGCCGGTCGCGCTTCTGCCGCGGGAAGAAGAACCGGTGCCGCTCCTGGGCGTCCGGCTCATCCTTGTCCAGCACCACGAGGTGGTTTCCCTCGGTCACGCAAGGGAAGTAGCCGTAGACGACGGCGGCGTGCTGCAGGATGCCCGCGGTCGACAGCTCGTCGATCCAGTGGCGCAGCCGCGGCCGGCCCTCGGACTCGACGAGTTCCTCGTAGGACGGCCCCTCGCCCTTCTTCGCGCCGCGCAGGCCCCACTGGCCGAAGAACGTGGCCCGCTCGTCCAGCAGCGCCAGGTAGTCGGCGACCGCGACGCCCTTGACCACCTTCGAGCCCCAGAACGGCGGCGTCGGCACCGGCGCTTCGGCGTCCACATCGGACCGCGTGGTGTCGGTGTACTCCGGCTCGGGTCCCTGCTCCGCTTTGCGCTTCTCGGCGATGCGCATCGACCGCTCGCGGCGGGCCTTGCGCTCGGCCTTCTTCTCCTGCTCGGCCGCGTCTTCGGCAGGCGCGTCACCGCGCTTGACGGACATGATGCGGTCCATCAGGTGCAGGCCCTCGAAGGCGTCCTTCGCATAGCGCACATCGCCCTGGTAGACGTCGTCCAGGTCGTTCTCCACATAGGACCTGGTGAGCGCCGCGCCACCCAGCATCACCGGGTACTTCCCGGACATTCCCCTGGAGTTGAGCTCCTCCAGGTTCTCCTTCATGATCACGGTCGACTTCACCAGCAGCCCGGACATGCCGATGGCGTCGACCTCGTGCTCCTCGGCGGCGTCCAGGATGGCGTTGATCGGCTGCTTGATGCCGATGTTGACCACGTCGTAGCCGTTGTTGGACACGATGATGTCGACGAGGTTCTTGCCGATGTCGTGCACATCGCCCTTGACGGTGGCCAGCAGCAGCTTGCCCTTGCCGCCGGAGTCGTCCTTCTCCATGTGCGGTTCGAGGCAGGCGACGGCGGCCTTCATGACCTCGGCGGACTGCAGCACGAACGGCAGCTGCATCTGCCCGGAGCCGAACAGCTCGCCGACGACCTTCATGCCGGCCAGCAGGTTCTCGTTGACGATGTCGAGCGGCTTCTTCTCCTTCATCGCCTCGTCGAGGTCCGCCTCCAGGCCGTTGCGCTCGCCATCGATGATCCGCCGCTCCAGCCGCTCGAACAGCGGCAGCTTGGCCAGCTCCTCGGCCCGCGAAGCGCTGCTGGACTTCGCGGTCTTGCCTTCGAAGAGCTCCATCAGCTTCTGCAGCGGGTCGTAGCCCTCGCGGCGCCGGTCGTAGACCAGGTCGAGCGCGACCTCCCGCTGCTCGTCCTGGATCTTGTTCATCGGCAGGATCTTCGAAGCGTTCAGGATCGCGGTGTCCAGGCCGGCTTCCCGGCATTCGTTGAGGAACACCGAGTTCAGCACCTGACGTGCCGCCGGGTTGAGCCCGAACGAGACGTTGGACAGGCCGAGCGTGGTCTGGACGTCCGGATGGCGCTTCTTGAGCTCCCGGATCGCGTTGATCGTCTCGATGGCGTCCTTGCGGACCTCTTCCTGACCGGTGGTGATCGGGAAGACCAGGCAGTCGATGATGATCGCGGACTTCTCCAGACCCCAGTTGGTGGTCATGTCCTCGATCAGCCGTTCGGCGACCCGCAGCTTCCACTCGGCAGTGCGCGCCTGGCCTTCCTCGTCGATGCAGGTCACCACCACGGTGGCACCGTGCTCGACGACGAGCTTCATCACGCGCTCGTACCGCGAGCCCGGCTCGTGACCGTCCTCGTAGTTCACCGAGTTGACCGCGCACCGGCCGCCCAGGTGATCCAGCCCGGCCTCGATCACGTCCGGCTCCGTGGAGTCCACCATGATCGGCAGGGTCGAGGAGGTGGCCAGGCGCGACGCCAGCTCCCGCATGTCGACCGTGCCATCGCGGCCGACGTAGTCCACGCACAGGTCCAGCATGTGGGCGCCTTCGCGCGTCTGGGACTTGGCGATCTCCACGCAGTCGTCGTAACGGCCTTCCAGCATCGCCTCGCGGAACGCCTTGGAACCGTTGGTGTTCGTGCGCTCGCCGATGTTGAGGATCGACGCGTCCTGTTCGAACGGCACCGCCTGGTACATCGACGAGATCGACGGGATGTACTCCGGCTCGCGCACCTTCGGCGCCAGCGAGCCGACCGCCTCGGCCACGGCGCGCACGTGGTCGGTGGTGGTGCCGCAGCAGCCGCCGACCAGCCGGGCGCCGAAGTCGTTGACGAACCCGACCAGCGCCTCGGCCAGCTCGTCGGGCTGCAGCGGGTACACCGCGCCGTTGGGGCCGAGCTGGGGCAGGCCGGCGTTGGGCATCACCGAGATCGGGATCCGGGAGTTCTGCGCCAGCACCCGCAGGTGCTCGCTCATCTCCGCCGGGCCGGTCGCGCAGTTCATCCCGATCAGGTCGATGCCCAGCGGCTCCAGCGCGGTCAGCGCCGCACCGATCTCCGAGCCGACCAGCATCGTGCCGGTGGTCTCCACCGTGACCTGCGCGATGATCGGCAGCCACCGGCCGGTCTGGGCCATCGCCCGCTTCGCCGCCACGATCGCGGCCTTGGTCTGCAACAGGTCCTGGGAGGTCTCCACCAGCACCACGTCGATGCCGCCGTCGAGCATGCCCAGCACCTGCTCGACGTAGGCGTCGCGCAGCACGGGGTAAGGCGCGTGGCCCAGCGTCGGCAGCTTCGTGCCCGGGCCGACCGAACCGAGCACGAACCGCGGCCGCTCCGGCGTCGAGTACTCGTCGGCGGCCTCGCGGGCCAGCGCCGAGCCCGTCTCCGCCAGCTCCCGGATCCGCTCGGGGATGTCGTACTCGCCGAGGTTCGCCAGGTTCGCGCCGAAGGTGTTGGTCTCGATCGCGTCCGAGCCCGCCTCCAGGTAGCCCCGGTAGATCGAGGACACCACGTCGGGCCGCGTGACGTTCAGGATCTCGTTGCAGCCCTCCAGGTTGGCGAAGTCGTCCAACGTCAGGTCGAACGCCTGCAGCGCGGTACCCATGCCGCCATCGGCGACGAGGACCCGCTCGCCGAGGGCGCTCAGGAACCCGCTCGGATCGTTCTGCCGGTCTGCCATCCCCTGCTACTCCCCGTTCTCAGCCGAGCTTCGACTGGACCTCGGCCGCGGCGGCGTCACCGTACGCCTCGGCGATGCGCGCGACGAACGAGTCGCGCTCCACCTGGTACTCCTGCGGACCGTCGGTCTCCAGCGAGACGGTCGCCAGCGTGCAGCCCAGCTGCAGCGAACGCTCCAGGTCGAGGTCGTGGTACAGCCCCGCGAGGAACCCGCTGCGCAGCGCATCGCCGACGCCGGTCGGGTCGCCCTTCTGCTTCTCCTTCGGCGGCGCGACCTCGACGGTCGGCTCCGACTTGGACTCCACCTGCACGCCCTTCGGGCCCAGCGAGGTCACCCACAGGCCGACTCGTTCCAGCACGTCGGCGTGCGTCCAGCCGGTGCTCTGCAGCAGCAGGCCGTGCTCGTACTCGTTGGTGAAGAGGTAATCCGCGCCCTCGACGAGCCGGCGGATCTCCTCGCCCTCCATCCGGGCCAGCTGCTGACCCGGGTCGGCGACGAACCGGTAGCCGCGGTCCCGGCACTCCTCGGTGTGCCGCACCATCGCCGCCGGGTCGTTGGGCGAGATCACCACCACGTCGAGGCCGCCCAGCCGGTCGGCGACCGGCTTGAGCTCGATCTCGCGGGCCTCGGCCATCGCCCCGGCGTAGAACGAGGCGAACTGGTTGTGGTCGAGGTCGGTGGTGCAGATGAACCGCGCGGTGTGCTTGGTATCGGAGACGTACACCGACGCGGTGTCCACCCCGTGCCGCTCCAGCCACCCGCGGTACTCGTCGAAGTCCTGGCCGACGGCGCCGACGAGGGCCGAGCCGACGCCCAGCTGGCCGAGACCGAAGGTGATGTTGGCCGCGATGCCGCCGCGCCGCACCTCCAGGTCGTCGACCAGGAACGACAGCGACACCTGGTGGAGCCGATCCGCGACGAGCTGATCGGTGAACCTACCGGGATAGGACATCAGGTGGTCGGTGGCGATCGAACCGGTCACCGCAATCCGCACTGCTCTACTCCTTCACCAGGGCCGGCCGCCGCTGCGGCGCCGACCTTTGAAGCTCCATTGGACCCCGTCGCCGCTCACGCCGGACCGCGGGGCGCGATCGGCGCGCCCCGCAGCCTGCCGCCACGGCTCCCGAAGGTCGACGTCAGATACCGGCGGCGCTCTTCAGCGCCTCAGCCCGGTCGGTGCGCTCCCAGGGCAGGTCGACGTCACTGCGCCCGAAGTGACCGTACGCTGCCGTCTGCGCGTAGATCGGCCGCAAGAGGTCCAGGTCACGCACGATGGCGGCGGGCCGCAGGTCGAAGACCTCGTTGATCGCGGCCTGGATCTTCACCGGGTCGACGTTCTCGGTGCCGAAGGTCTCGACGAACAGGCCCACCGGGGCGGCCTTGCCGATCGCGTAGGCGACCTGCACCTCGATGCGGCCGGCCAGGCCCGCGGCGATGGCGTTCTTGGCGACCCAGCGCATCGCGTAGGCGGCCGAGCGGTCCACCTTCGACGGGTCCTTGCCCGAGAAGGCGCCGCCGCCGTGGCGGGCCATGCCGCCGTAGGTGTCGACGATGATCTTCCGGCCGGTCAGGCCCGCGTCGCCCATCGGGCCGCCCACCACGAACCGGCCGGTCGGGTTCACCAGCAGCCGGGTGTCGGCGGAGTCCAGGCCGACCCGCTCGATCTCCGGGTCGATGACCTTCGCCTTGATGTCGCCCGCCAGCATGCCCTCGAGGTCGATGTCGGCGGCGTGCTGCGTGGACAGCACCACGGTGTCCAGGCGAACCGGCTGGTCACCGGCGTACTCGATGGTCACCTGCGTCTTGCCGTCCGGCCGCAGGTACGGCAGCACCCCGTCCTTGCGGACCCGGGTCAGCCGCCGCGACAGCCGGTGCGCCAGCGCGATCGGCAGCGGCATCAGCTCGTCGGTTTCGGTGCAGGCGTAGCCGAACATCAGGCCCTGGTCGCCGGCGCCCTGCTTGGCGATCTCGTCGATGACGCCCTCGACGCGGGACTCGTGCGCGTCGTCGACGCCCTGCGCGATGTCCGGCGACTGGGAGCCGATGGCGACGTTCACACCGCAGGAGGCACCGTCGAAGCCCTTGGCGGAGGAGTCGTAGCCGATCTCCAGGATCTTCTCCCGCACGATCGTCGGGATGTCCGCGTAAGCGTCGGTGGTCACCTCACCGGCCACGTGCACCTGACCGGTGGTCACCAGCGTCTCCACCGCGACCCGCGACCGCGGGTCCTGGGCCAACAACGCGTCCAGCACGGCGTCGCTGATCGCATCGCAGATCTTGTCCGGGTGCCCCTCGGTCACCGATTCACTGGTGAACAACCTGCGGTTGATCTCACTCACGACTGCTCCTCACCTCACAGCTGATGCAGCAATGATCCTTGCGTACGGTAGTGACGAAAAACAGGGGGTCTCAGCTGTCTGTTTCCAGACTCGCCTTGCGCGGCGGCGCCGGTGGCGTGCGTGGGCCAAGCGGCTGCGCCGCTTCAAGGACAACGACCAATCCCGCTCTCCGACATCGTTCTCAGGCGCGGGCGTGGATGATGCCCCAGGAGAGGTTGCCCGCCTTGCCACCTGCGACCCAGTTCTTCAGACCCGTCTTCATCTTGGTGCGGTATTCGTCGCTGATCCGGTCCGCCAGCTCCGCTTCCCGGCTCTCGAGTACTTCCAGAACGCGCCCGTAGTGCACCGCTAGGAACTCGGTCAGGTCCTCGAAGTCGAAGTTCTGCAGGCCGAGGCGGGCCAGCTCGCGGCGGTAGAAGCCGGGCGAGCCCATCGTCTCCAGGTTCAGCCGGTCCAGGATCGGCCCGAGGTCCTTCTGCTTGGCGCCGTCGACGGCCATCGGGTCGGTGAAGATGAAGGAGCCGCCGCCCTTGAGCACGCGGGACACCTCCTCCAGGACCCGCTCCCGGTCGCCGCTGTGCAGGATCGCGTCCTGCGACCAGACGATGTCGAAGGCGTTGTCCTGGAACGGGATGTCCTCGAAGGAACCGTCCTTGACCTCGATCAGCTCGTCCAGCCCCGCGGCCCGGTTGAACTCGAGGTTCCGGGCGTTCTCGACCTCGCTGAGGTTCAGGCAGGACACCTTGCAGCCGTAGGTCGCGGCGAGGTGGCGGGCCGCGCCGCCGTAGCCGGAACCGATGTCCAGGATACGGGTGTCCGGGGTGATCTCGACCTTGGCGGCCATCCGCTCCACGGTGCGCCGCGAGGCGCTGTCGATGTCCTCGTCCGGGGTCTGGTAGAGACCGATGTGAATGTCGTTGCCGCCCCAGACGTGGTAGTAGAAGTTGTCCGCGTCCTCGGAATTGTAGTAATCCCGCGCGGTGTGCACCGCGGTCGAGTACACGTCGGAGAGCTCTTCGTCCGGCCGGTACTTCTTCTCCGCCACGTGGATGAAGAAGTCGGGCTCGGCGTCGTGGTAGGTCTCCTGGAAATCGCCGTAGGTGTCGATCCGCTGGAAGCCGACTTCGCGCATGAGCCGCCGCGTGTAGTTCTTCCGCAGCGGGTACATGTTCAAGAAGAATTCAGATTTGTCCGGGAACGTGTACTTGAAGCGCGCCAGGCCCTCGTCGACGTAATCGGGCTCCGCGGAGACGTCCTCGCCGGCGTAGTAGTAGGTGTGCTTCGACGAGAATCCGTTGTCCAGAATCGAGTCGTAATTGCGCTGATCGATGATCAACACACCGTCGTGCTTTAGCATCGCGTAGAACTCGGCGAGGGCTTTGCGCCGATCCCGTTCGGAGAACAGGTGCGTGAAGGAGTTGCCGAGGCAGATGATCGCGTCGTACTCGCCGTGGACGTCACGATTCAGCCAGCGCCAGTCGGCGTGCACCACGCGGAGGATGTGGCCGCCGTAGGTCAGTCCGTTGCTGAACGCCTTGGCGAGCATCTGCGGGCTGCCGTCGGCGCTGACCGCGTCGAAGCCCTCCTCCAGCAGCCGCACGGAGTGGAATCCGGTGCCGGTGGCGACGTCGAGCACCGAGCGGACGCCACGGGCCTTGAGCTGGTCGATGAAGAACGAGCCCTCGCTCTGGTAGCGCTTCTTCCAGTCGATCAGCTCGTCCCACTTCTCGACGAAACCGCCGACGTACTCGTACGTGTAGTGGTCAGATTCGCGCACTTCCAACGGGTTCTCGCCGAACACCTGCTCCTCGCGCGCCACCAGATCAGCGGTGTCCTGAGATCCGGGCTGCTCACTCGAAGCAAGATCGTCCACGCTCTTCGCCATTCTTCACTCCCACCACTCACGTTGGTCATGCGCCACCGCAGAACTCGAGGCCGCGCAAATCCGTGCCCCGAGCTCGTCTCGTGGCCGTGTCGGGTCGCCACTGCGAAAAAAGGCAACGCCCGCACCGGCGTGGGCAGCCGAGAAACGCTCAAGGCCGCAACACCTACGCCGATCACTTCCGGTCGGCACCCTTGCCGACCGGCCCTGACGCGGTATTCCTGCGTCGGTTAACTAACCTAGGCGAAGGAGATCGCAAAGCAAGCGTACGAACGTGTGACGCTAATCACCGGAATACGATGAATGCGTGATTTCCACTGTCACCCTGGGTGAATAAATGCGCTGCCACCTGCGCCGATTCGGCGCATTTTCGAGAGACACAACGATCACGTGAGTGCAGAATGTCAGCGATCTGTGTATACTGGCGCCCGCTTTGCCTTACCACAACAACTGCAAATTACACAACCGCGATTCCCGTCAAAATTATGAAGACTGGGCAGCGTGGCGGTTGACTTTTTCTCTTTTCATTGAGTTCATCGCGGCGCGGAGCACAGATGTTACGGTGCCCACCTCACGCATGCGAGCCATTTTCCGCGCCGGATCCGGCCCATCGGCCGCCGGCCACCGCCCTCCCCCGTCAAGCCTCACGCTCCCCCCGCAGGGACGATCGGCGGAAGGGTTCCTCGCCGCATCGGCCCTGGGGAAGTGTGGCACGCACCCCTGGCGCGTGCCACCGCAGCAGCGCCCGGCTCAGCCCTTCAGTTCGGGGAAGTCCTCTTCGCGGAACTCGCGGTTTTCACCGCCGGGTCCGTCACCAGATCCACCGCCGGGCCGGTGCAGTTCATCCTCCCGGCCGCGCAGTTCGACGCGGCGGATCTTGCCGGAGATCGTCTTCGGCAGCTCGTAGAACTCCAGCCGCCGCACCCGCTTGTAGGGGGCCAGGTGCTCGCGCGCGAAGCGCAGGATCGACAGCGCCGTCTCCCGCGTCGGCTCGTGCTGCCCGGCCAGCACGACGTACGCCTTCGGCACCGCGAGCCGGATCGGGTCCGGCGACGGCACCACGGCCGCCTCGGCCACCGCCGCGTGCTCCAGCAGGACGCTCTCCAGTTCGAACGGCGAGATCCGGTAGTCGGAGGCCTTGAACACGTCGTCGGTGCGCCCGACGTAGGTGATGTAGCCGTCGGCGTCCCGCGATCCGACGTCGCCGGTGTGGTAGTGCCCGCCGCGGGTCACCTCGGCGGTGCGTTCGGTGTCGTCGGCGTAGCCGGTCATCAGCCCGACCGGGCGCGGCTGCAGCGCCAGGCAGATCTCGCCCTCCTCGGCCGGTTCCCCGGTGACCGGGTCGAGCAGCGTCACCTCGAAGCCGGGCAGCGGGCGGCCCATCGAGCCCGGCCGGACCGGCTGCCCGGGCGTGTTTGCGACCTGCACGCTGGTCTCGGTCTGGCCGAAGCCGTCCCGGATGGTCACCGACCAGGCGCGCCGCACCTGCTCGATGATCTCCGGGTTCAGCGGCTCGCCCGCACCGACCACTTTGGACGGTGGCGTGGTCAGGGTCGCGAGGTCGGCCTGGATCAGCATCCGCCAGACCGTCGGCGGCGCGCAGAAGCTGGTGATGCCGCAGCGCTGCATCTGCGCCATGAGCCCGGCCGCGTCGAACCGGGTGTAGTTGTAGATGAACACCGTCGCCTCGGCGTTCCACGGCGCGAAGACGTTGCTCCACGCGTGCTTCGCCCACCCCGGCGAGGAGATGTTCAGGTGCACGTCGCCCGGCTCCAGCCCGATCCAGTACATGGTCGAGAGGTGGCCGATCGGGTAGGACACGTGGGTGTGCTCGACCAGCTTCGGCTTCGCCGTGGTGCCGGAGGTGAAGTAGAGCAGCATCGGGTCCTCGGCGCGGGTGGGCCCGTCCGGGGCGAATTCCGCGTCGGCCGCCGAACTGTCCGCATAGGACTCCCAGCCCGGCACCGGGTCGCCGACCGCGATGCGGGTGTAGTCGCCGGGCACGTCGGCGAACTTCGCCGCGTCGGCCGCGGTGGTGACCACGTGCCGGGCCCGGCCGCGGTCGATCCGGTCGCGCAGGTCGGCCGGGCCGAGCAGCGGGGTCGCCGGGATGATCACCGCGCCCAGCTTCATCGCGGCCAGGATCGTCTCCCACAGCTCGACCTGGTTGCCGAGCATCAGCACCAGCCGGTCGCCGCGGGACACGCCGAGCCCGCGCAGCCAGTTGGCGACCTGGTTCGAACGGCGCGTCATGGCGCGGAAGGTCACCTGGTGCTCGCTGCCGTCGGCGTCGACGATCCACAGCGCGATGCCGTCGCGGCGCTCGCCGATCGTGTCGAACCAGTCCAGCGCCCAGTTGAACTCGGCCGGCTTCGGCCACTCGAAATCGCGGCGAGCGGTGTCGTAGTCCTCGCGGTGCCGCAGCAAGAAGTCCCGGGCGGTGCGGAACACCTCCGTCGCGGCGCCTTGCTGGGCTGAGGAATAACCGGTCACGTGCACACCCTCCTGGACTCGGCTGATTCACCCGATCACTTGAGCGGGCCAACAACGTAACCTCATGAGCCCTACCGATCCACGGCGCTTGCTCCGATTTGCGGGCGCTCTTTCGGCCGCGTTGACTGTGCGTGCGTTCATGGTCATTGTTGTCGGTTGATGGTGATTGCTTTTCGCCTTCTTCGGCAAGTCGGTCTGGAGGCAATCGTGCTGCTGCGCGCCCTGCTGCTCACCACGCTGTTGGCCACCGCCTCCGGGATTCCCGCGACCGCCGCCGTGGCCGCCGATCCCTGGCGCCCGAAACCGCCGCCGCTGACCACACCGTGGACCGAGGAAGTCGGCCCGGACAACGCCCTCCCCGAGTACCCGCGCCCGCAGCTGACCCGCGAACGCTGGCTGAACCTCAACGGATTGTGGTCCTACGGCGGCGGATCGACCCCGCCGGCCGCCGCGACCGAGCAGATCCTGGTTCCCTTCCCACCGGAATCCGGGCTCTCCGGCATCCAGCGCCACGACGACCACATGCTGTACCGGCGGACCTTCGAGGTGCCGCCGGACTGGTCGGGGCAGCGGCTGCTGCTGCACTTCGGCGCGGTGGACCAGAAGGCCGAGGTGTCGGTCAACGGCCGGACCGTCGCGGTGCACGAGGGCGGCTACACCGGGTTCAGCGCCGACATCACCGACGCGCTGCGCCCCGGCGCGAAGCAGGAACTCGCGGTGGCCGTCGAGGACCGCAACGACGCCAACCCGTACCCGGTGGGCAAGCAGCGCAACAAGGCGGGCGGGATCCTCTACACCGGCGCGTCCGGGATCTGGCAGACCGTCTGGCTCGAACCGGTGCCCGAGGCGCACATCGCCAAGCTCGACATCACCTCGGATCTGCGCGGTTTCGACCTGACTGCGCGCACCTCCGCGCGCGCCGGGCAACGGATCGAGGCGGTCGCCTTCGACGCCGAGGGCCGCGAGGTGGGGCGCGCCGACGGCCCGGCCGACACGGCGCTGCGGCTGGCACCGGCCGATCCGCACCTGTGGACGCCCGACGACCCCTACCTCTACGACCTCGTGGTCCGGCTGGTCGGCGCCGACGGACGCACCGTCGACACGGTCGGCAGCTACGCCGGGTTGCGCACCATCGAGCTGGTCGACGACTCGCAGGGGCGGCCGCGGATGGCGCTCAACGGCCGGATCCTGTTCCAGCACGGTCCGCTGGACCAGGGCTACTGGCCGGACGGGATCTACACCGCGCCCACCGACGAGGCGCTGCGGTTCGACCTCGCCGAGACCAAGCGGCTCGGGTTCAACATGGTGCGCAAGCACGTGAAGGTCGAGCCGGCCCGCTGGTACCACTGGACGGACCGGCTGGGCCTGCTGGTGTGGCAGGACATGCCGTCGCTGCCGATCGACCTCGCCGACCCGCCCGGCAGCAACCCGCCGCCCGGCGAGGAGGCCCGCGCGCACTACCGCGACGAGCTCACCGCCATGATCGACCAGCTGCGCAGCGTCCCGTCCATCGTGGCCTGGGTGCCGTTCAACGAGGGCTGGGGCGAGTTCGACACGGCCGAGATCGCCGAGCTGGTCCACCGCACCGACCCGACCCGGCTGGTCAACGCCAACAGCGGGGTGAACTGCTGCTACTCGCTGCCGGACAGCGGCGCGGGCGACATCTACGACGACCACACCTACGTCGGCCCGGGCAGCCCGGAGGTGCGCGGCGAGCGGGCGTCGGTGGATGGCGAGTACGGCGGGCTGGGGCTGGTCGAGGAGGGCCACCTGTGGCCCGGGGAGCCCGGCGCGTACGAGATGACCAACAGCCGCGCCGAGCTGACCGACCGCTACGCCGAGGTCAGCGGCGACCTGGCCCGCATCGTCTCGGCCAACGGCCTGTCCGCGGCGATCTACACCCAGACCACGGACGTGGAGAACGAGGTGAACGGCTTCTTCACCTACGACCGCCGGATCCTCAAGCCCAACCCGGACGTGGTCCGCGCCCGCAACCAGGCGGTGATCGACGCCGGCACGCCCTGACGACTGGCGACCCGGCCATCCACCGGCCACAGTGGATGGCGATCACCCGGGCCGGCGCGATTTCGCGAGAAATCGGCCGTCACCCGGGTGAACGTCGATTCTCGCGGAATCGCGCACTCCCCAGGAGGTCCAGGATGCGACGTTTCAGCCGGCGGGCCGCGCTCGCCACCGCTGCCGGTGCGACCACCGCCGCCGCGCTCAGCGGCAGCGCCACCGCGCAGCCGGCCGATCCGGGCGGAGGCCGGTGGACGGCGAACGGGCGGCTGTACGAGATCCGCTCCGGGCGGCAGCGGGCCGTGATCGCCGGGGTGTCGGCGACGCTGCTGTCGTGGCAGGTCGACGGCGTCGAAATGCTGCTGACGCACCCGGCCGACGACGTCGGCGAGGGCTACCAGGGCAAGACGATCCTGCCCTGGCCCAACCGGATCGACCACGGCCGCTACACCTTCGGCGGCGAGGAGCTGCAGGTCCCGATCAACGAGCCGGATCGGGACACGGCGCTGCACGGGCTGATGAGCTTCGTGGAGTGGCAGCCCGTGCGGCACCGCGCCGACGGAGTCGTCCTGGAGCACGTGCTGCCGCCGGACTACGGCTACCCGTTCCGGCTGGCGTTCCGGATCGAGTACGAAGTGGACGCCACCGGGGTGCGAAGCACGTTGAGCGCCAAGAACATCGGCGACACCGCCGCCCCGTTCGGCACCGCCAACCACACCTACCTCGGCGCCGGCGGGGCCCGCATCGACGACATCGTCTTCGAGCTGCCCGCCGACACCTACTACGTCGTCGACGACCGGCTGATCCCCACCGGCACCGCCCCGGTCGAGGGCACCGACTACGACTTCCGGTCGCCGCGCCCGATCGGAACGACCGAAATGGACACCGCGTTCACCGGGCTGAGCCGCGGCGCCGACGGCGGCGCGGTGGTGCGGTTCGCCCGCCCGGACGGCGTGACCGCCGAGCTCTGGGTCGACCGCACGCACGGCTACCTGCAGGTCTACACCGACGACAGCCCGGCGACCGACCGCCCGGGGCGGGCCGGGATCACCGTGGAGCCGATGACGTGCGCGCCGAACGCGTTCGTCACCGGCGACGGCCTGATCACCCTGCGGCCGGGCGCCACCCACCGCGGCACCTGGGGCTACCGCATCGCGGGCTGATCGGGTCGCTCACGAGGCGTCCACGCCGTAGGCCTTGGCCAGGTCGTCGAGGACCAGGTTGGCGGCCTGCACGCCGATGCCCGACATCCAGGTCTCGTCGGGAACCGTGAACACCCGGTCGTTGCGGACCGCGTTCATCCGGGTCCACAGCGCGCTGGATTCCACGGCCTTCTGCTGGGTCTTCTCCGGCGACACCGCGGTGGTGACGAAAACGGTGTCCGCGTCGGCCATGTCGATGAGCTCGGGGCTGATCTCGTTGTCGAACTCGTCGGCGTTCTGCGACGGCGGCCGGGCCATCCCGGCGTCGGCGAGGACCACGCCCGAGAAGTTCGACTTCTGGTAGAGCCGGATCTTGCCCGCCATGAACCGGGTCACCGACACCGTCGGGGCGGTGCCTCCGTTCTTGGCGATGATGGCGTCGCCGATCCGCTTCGCCCGGGCCTCGTAGGCCTGCAGCGCGGCCTGCGCCTCGGCCTCCTTGCCGAGCGCCGCGGCGTGCACGGCGAGGTTCTGCTTCCAGGGGAAGCCGGTCGTCTCGGTCATCACCGTCGGCGCGATCCGGGACAGCTGGTCGTAGAGGGCGTCGTGGCGGACCCTGCTGGTGAGGATCAGGTCCGGCTTGAGCGAGGCGATCAGCTCCAGCTTCGGCGAGTCCGAAGGGCCGACCAGGGCGGTGCCGCCGAGCTTGTCCCGCAGGTAGGCCGGGAACGCCTCGCCGGTGGACAGGTGCGGCGGGATCGCCGCGACCGGCGTGATCCCCAGCAGCGTCACCGAATCCAGTTCGGCGGTGTCGAGCACGACCACGCGCTCCGGCTTCTTCGGGATGGTCACCTCGCCCTTCGCGGTGGCGATGGTCCGCGGGAAGCCCGCTCCCGGTTCGGCGGCCGGGGCGGCACCGTTCGGCGCGGCGCCGCCGCAGGCCGCGGTCAGCGCGACCAGCCCGGCGGCGACCAATGCGCCCGCGGTGCGCATGAATCGTCGTTGGCGCATCTGGGTTTCCTCTCGATCGGGGTTGAACGTCGACACCGCCGACGCGCCCCCGCGACCGGCGAAACCGCACGAACTTTAATTAGGCAAGCCTTCCCTGATCAAGAGGATGTGTTTCCGGTCCCACTGCTCTATGATCCGCCGTTCGGCGCACCAGTAGAGTGACCGGGTGGCCGAGTACATCCAGATCCCGACTCCTGCCGGGAAGTTCGACGCCCTGACCGCCGGTCCCGAGGACGGCCGCCCGGTGCTGCTGCTGCACGGCTTCCCGGAGGCCGCGGTGCAGTGGAGCGAACAGCTGTCGGTGCTCGGCGGCGCGGAGTGCTTCGCGGTCGCGCCGGACCAGCGCGGCTACTCCCCCGGCGTGCGGCCCGAGAAGGTCGCCGACTACCGGCTGGAGGAGCTCGTCGGCGACGTGCTGGCCATCGCCGAGCACTTCGGCTGGGAGCGCTTCGACCTGGTCGGCCACGACTGGGGCGCGATCGTCGCCTGGGCGACGGCGGCGGAGCACCCGGACCGCGTCCGCACCCTGACGGCCGTGTCGGTGCCGCACCTGGACCCGTTCGGCGAGGCGATGCGCACCGACGAGGACCAGCACCAGCGGTCGGCCTACATGCAGCTGTACCGGTCCTCCACCGCCGAGAAGACCCTGCTCGCCGACAACGCCAAGAAGCTGCGGCAGATCTACTACCCGGGCGTGCCCCAGCACCACGTCGACGACTACGCGCAGCGGTTCACCGAACCGGGCGCGTTGACGGCGGCGCTGAACTGGTATCGCGCGCACCGCTTCGAAAAGCACAAGATCGGCCCGATCACCGTGCCGACGCTGTACGTCTGGAGCACCGAGGACACCGCGATCGGTTCGACGGCGGCGCTGGCCACGGGCGACCACGTCACCGGGCCCTACCGGTTCGAGATGCTGGAGGACGTCTCGCACTGGATCCCGGAGGAGGCCCCGGACACCCTCACCCGCCTGCTCCTCCAGCACCTGGTGGCCCACCAGGCGTGACGGGCCCGCGGACGCTCAGTCCGCGGCGGGCAGGGCGTCGGCGAGGAACTGGACGAACTCGGTGCCGACCGCCTCGAACACCGCGCCCTCGTGGCCGCCGGGCAGGAAGGTGACCACCGGGGTGTTCGGGTACCGCTCGATCAGCTGGTCGATGCCGTCCAGGAACGGGTCCGAGTCGCCGGTCCACACGCCGACCGGCACGCCGCCGAGGTCGTCGAGGCGGCGCAACGGGTCCGCTGCCAGCCACTCCTGCTCGGTGGCGAAGGCCTCCTTCTCCCGCATGCCCTCCCAGCTCACCTGCAGCGCGGGTGCGACCTCCCCGACCGCGGCCACCGGGTGACCCGCCAGGTTGCGGTCCGCCGCGTAGTTCAGCGCGCCGAAGCCGCCGGTGGAGATGCCCGCCACGGCGAACGGCCGGCCGTCGGCGTCGCCCAGGCCGCGCTCGCTCAGCCAGCGCGGCAGCTCCTCCTGGAGCATGGCGGCGAGGTCGCCGTTGGCCGATCCGTCGTTCCAGTACGGGTTGTAGCCGCCGTCGAGGACGGCGAAGCCGAACGCCGGGATCGTGCCTTCGCGGTGCAGCCGTTCGAGCGATGCCAGCGTGTCGTACGGGATCGGGGTGGGCCGGATGCCGTCGCGGCCGTGCAGGTACAGCACGATCGGCAGGTCCTCAGTGGATTCGAGGCCGCGCGGGTAGGCGAGGTAGAGCTCCACCGGGACGCCGCGGTGCGCGGAGTGCACGGACTCCGTGCGGATGACAGGCATGTCCTGTTCGGACAGTGCGGGCTCGACGACCGGCGCCGGTGGCGGCGCGTCCGCGACCGGCGGCGCTGCACAACCGGACAGACCCGCGACCAGCAGCACCGACATCAGCAAGCGCCGGGAGATCCGTTCGCGAGCCACGCCACCTCCACCGTCCGGTTGGTCCGGTTCACCAGCCTAGCCGCGTTCGTCGCTTGCCCCGGCCGCGGGTGACGGAGAGCATGGCAGCCGAGATCCGTCCACGCGGACGGCAGCGAGATCCTTAGGAGTGGCACGTGAAGGGTTCCGAGAGCCTGCTGGCCACGGCGACCGCGGCCGGCGTCCAGGTCTGCTTCGCCAACCCCGGCACCACAGAGATCCCACTCGTCGAGGCGTTCGACCAGGTCCCCGGCGTGCGCGCGGTGCTCGCGCTGTCCGAGGGCGTGGTGACCGGCGCCGCCGACGGCTACGCGCGCATGACGGGCGTTCCCGCGATGACCCTGCTGCACCTCGGACCGGGGTTCGCCAACGGGATCGCGAACCTGCACAACGCGCGCCGCGCCCGCACGCCCCTGATCAACATCATCGGCGAGCACGCCTCCTGGCACCAGCCCGCCGACGCCCCGCTGTCCAGCGACATCGAGTCGCTGGCCCGGCCGGTGTCGGGCTGGGTCGGCCGCACCACCTCACCGGCCTCGGCCGCCGCCGAGTTCGCCGAGGCCTACCGGGCGACGCTCGGGCAGCGCCTGCCCGCCACGCTCATCGCCGCCGCCGACCACATGTGGAGCCAGGGGGGCGAGCCCGCCGCCGTCCCGGCCGCACCGGCGAGGCCCGCGGTCGACGACCAGCAGATCGCCGCGATCGCGAAGCTGCTCGCCGGCGGGAGCCGCCGGACCGCGCTGCTGCTGGGCGGGCACGCGCTGAGCGCCGAAGGCATCCGCACCGCCGCGCGGATCGTGGCGACCACGGGCGGCGAAGTCCTGGTCGAGCGCTCGCCCGCGCGCATCGAGCGCGGCCCGGACATCCCGGCCGTGCGGTCGCTGCCGTACTTCCCGGAAGACGTTCTCCGTTCCCTCGAAGGGTTTTCGCACCTGGTGCTGGTCGGCGCGCGGACCCCCATGGCGTTCTTCGGCTACCGGGGCATGCCGAGCTTCCCGCTGCCCAACGACCTCAAGGTGCGCACCCTGGCCGACACCGACCAGGACGCCGTCGAGGCGCTGCGCGCGCTGGCCGACGCGACCGGCAGCGCGGCGGCCGAAGTGCCGAGCGCCGAGCGTCCGCAGGTGCAGGCCCCGGAGGGGCCGTTGACGGCGGCGAGCATCGCGGCGGCGATCGTGCTCACCCAGCCCGAGCACGCGATCGTGGTGAACGAGGGCATTTCCTCCGGGGCGGCGTACCCGGCGATCGCCGCCGCCGCGCCGCCGCACACCGAGCTGACCAACACCGGCGGTGCGATCGGCATGGGCATGCCGGTGGCCACCGGCGCCGCGGTGGCCTGCCCGGACCGGGCGGTGATCAACTTCCAGGCGGACGGCAGCGCCGCCTACACCGTCCAGGCACTGTGGACGCAAGCCCGCGAGGGCCTCGACGTCACCACGGTGATCTGCGCGAATTCCCGCTACGGGATCCTGGAAGCCGAGCTGCGGCGCGCGGGCGTCGCCGAGCCCGGTGCGGCGGCGGCGAGCATGACCAGCCTCGCGGAGCCCGCGATGGACTGGACGGCGGTGGCGAGCGGTTTCGGCGTGCCCAGCAGCCGGGCGACCACGGGCGAAGAACTGCTCGCGGCGCTCCGCAAGGCGCACGCCGAGCCGGGCCCCCACCTGATCGAAGCCGTGCTTTGAAGCGGCGATCCCATCGGGCTTCTTGCGCTCGCGACGGTGTGCGCGGCTCGTGAGTGCTCGTGGTCGCTGGGACGACCTATAAAACTGACGGAGATGGTTGACACCCGGGCCTGATGATCATAGGGAGATCCGGGTGAGTGAACCCCAGTTGGACCGCGAGGTGCGTCGAC
>NZ_JBWKKU010000005.1:0-228982 GCF_056431445.1 Saccharopolyspora sp. NPDC045941 | reverse complement strand
TGCGACGCCGGGGAAAGCTGCCGAGCGTTAGTCACCGCCACCCTCACACCATAACCAACGAACACGCCACATTTGAGTTACGCATCAATAAGTCAGGGCACCCACAGACCAGGGAGCCTCTGAGGTTCCGCCACCCGCACCGCCACGCAAAACGAGGCTGGAAAAACCTCAATGGAACTTGCGGAACCGGACACCCCGCACGTCCGCAGTAGGACTGCGCCGCGTCAGGAAGGCGATCGCCGCGGCCACCTCCGGCAGCTCGATCACCCAGCCGATGAGGTGCTGGGCGCCCCACTCCTCGAACGCCCGCTCCGCATCGCCCGGTCAGCGGCCGCGGAACACCGCCGATCGCTTCTCCAGGAACGCCGCTACGCCTTCCCGTGCATCATCGGTGGTGTAGAGCCAGGACAATGCCTGCTGCTCGCGGGTCAGCGCGGCGGCCAGCCCGGTTTCCAGCCCGTCGTCGACCAGCCGCTTGCCCTCCCGCACCGCCAGCGGCGCCTGCCCGGCGATCGTCGTCGCCAGCTCGACCGCGCGCGGAGCCAGCTCGTCCGGCTCCACCAACGCCGTGAGCAACCCGAGGCGTTGCGCCTCGTCGGGCTTCATCCGGCGACCGGTGAGCACCAGTTCCTTCGTGACGCGGGCCCCGACCGCCCGGGCCAGCCGCACCGTGCCGCCACCACCGGGCAGCAGGCCGAGCGACACCTCCGGCAACCCGAACCGGGCCGCGGTGGACGCGACGATGAAGTCGCAGCACAGCGCCACCTCGAAGCCCCCGCCGAGCGCGTAGCCGTTGACCGCCGCGATCGTCGGCTGCGGGAGCGCGGCGAGCTGGTCGAACACGCCGCGCGAGAGCTTCTGGTAGTCGTCGAAGGCGGTGCGGGCGACGCCGGAGTACTCGTTGATGTCCGCCCCGGCGATGAACCCGCGCCCGGTGCCGGTGAGCACCAGCACCCGCACCTCGTCGTCCGAGCGCAGGCGCACGAGGTACTCGCCCAGCGCCTCGACCATGCCGCGCGACAGCGCGCCGAGCGCGCTCTCCCGGTCGATGCGCAGCACGGCGACGCCGTCCTGCCGCGTTTCCACCAGGTTCTCGTGCACGTTCATGCCACGGCTCCGTCCGCGCGCAGCCGCTCGATCTGCTCGGCGCTGAGCACCTCGCCGAGGACGTCGCTGGTGTGCTCCCCCACCGCCGGCGGCGCGTAGCGCAGCCGCCACGGCGTCTCCGACAGCCGGATCGGGCAGCCGATCAGCTCGATGTCCCCGGCCTTCGCGTGCCGGGTGCGCACGATCAGGTCCGAGGCGTCCGCCCGCAGCTCGTCCACCGCTTCCTTCGTGCTGCGCACCCGCGCGCACCACACGCCCGCGGGCAGCAGCGCGTCCAGCCAGTCCTGCGTGGGCCGCTGCGCGGTGCGGGCTTCCAGGATCCGCTTGACCTCGTCGCGGTCCGCCCAGGCGTCCAGCTCCGCGACCTGCGGCGCGCCGAACAGCGGGCCGACCACGTCCAGCGGCGCCATCGCCACGGCCAGCCAGCCGTCCGCGGTTCGGTAGATCCCGAACGGCGCGTCCAGCCACGCTTGGCCGACGCCTTCGGTCGACCGGGAGAACTCCGCGCCCTGGTTGACCATCGACGAGATCTCCTGGCACTGCAAGGAGATCGCCGTCGAGTACAGGTCCACCTCGACGCGCTGGCCGACGCCGTGGCGCAGCCGGGCCACCAGGGCGGCGAGGATGCCGTTGGCCAGGTTCAGCGCGGTGGCCGCGTCCACGATCGCGGTGCCGGCCGGGGTCGGCGGGTCGCCCGCCCGGCCGCCGTTGGCGGCGAGCCCGGACATCGACTGGATCAGCAGGTCCTGGCCGGGCCGGTTCTCCCTGGCGTAGCGGGTGTCCTGGCCCCAGCCGGAACCGGAGCAGTAGATGATGTCCGGCTTCACCCGGCGGAAGTGCTCGAAGCCGAGGCCCCGGCGAGCCAGCACGCCGGGCCGGAAGTTCTCCACCACCACGTCGCAGGTCCTGCCGATCTCCAGCAGCGCGTCGCGCACCGCGTCGGAGCGCAGGTCCACCGCCACCGACCGCTTGTTGCGGTTCATCGCCAGGAACGCCGCCGAGTCGCCGCCGACGAGCTCGCCCTGCAGGTGCAGGCCGCGTTCCCATTCGCCGTCGAGCCGCTCGACCTTGATGACGTCGGCGCCGAGGTCGGCCAGCAGCTGGGTGCCGTAGGGGCCGAGCATCATCTGGGTGAAGTCGAGGACGCGGATCCCCTGCAATGCCTGCTCCGGCATGACTTTCGCACCTGCCTTTCGGTTTCGGGGTCAGCTGAAGGCGGCGCGGAGCCGCTTGCGGTCGGGCTTGCCGGTGCTGGTCTGCGGCAGCTCGGGCAGGAACACGACGCGCCGGGGTTTCTTGTACCCGGCGAGGCGGCGCGCGCAGGCCCGCCGAACGTCCTCTTCGGACACTTCACTGCCCGGCCTGCGGACGACGGCGGCGGAAACTGCCTCGCCCCAGCGGGCGTCCGGCACGCCGAGCACGGCGACCTCGGCGACGCCGTCCAGCGCGGCGATGGCCTGCTCGACCTCCCCCGGGTGGACGTTGAATCCGCCGGTCACGATCAGCTCGCTGCGACGCCCCGCCAGGTGGACGCGTCCGGCGGCATCGAGGTGGCCGAGGTCGCCGGTGCGGAACCAGCCGTCCCGCAGCGGCTCGCCGCCCCAGTAGCCGGGCATGATCTGCGGCCCGCGAACGGCGATCTCACCATCCACGATGGACAGTTGCACCGAGTCGACCGGTCGCCCGATGGACGAGAGCACCTGCGGGTCGCCGGTGGCGTGGTCGGCCGCGGAGAGCACGGTCAGCGGCGCGAGCGCTTCGCTCAGCCCGTAGAACTGGTACAGCACCGTCCCGAACGCCTGCTGCGCGCAGCGCATCGCCGGGACCGAGATCGGGGCCGCGCCGTAGACGACGGCGCGCAGGCTCGTCGGCCGGTCGACGACCTCGGCGAGCCGTTCGAGCATGGTCGGCACGAGCGTCACGGCGGTCACCCGGTGCCGCCCGATCGCCGCGACCGCCTCGACGGCGTCGAACCTGGTCAGCGGCACCGCCGCCGCGCCCGCCAGGGTGTAGGCGGAGCCGACGGAGCCGCTGAAGTGGCTCATCGGCGCGACGTGCAGCACGACGTCGTCCGGCCCGATCGTCGGCAGCTCCTGCCACATCGCCTCCACCATCGCGACCCACGCGCCGCTGGTCACCCGCGCGCCCTTGGGCCGCCCCGTGCTGCCCGAGGTGTACATCAGCGCGGCGAGCTCGTCCGGGTCGCGGCGCGGCTCGACGTCGTCGGCCGGGCCGGAGAGCAGCCCCGCGCCCGGCGCGATCACCCGGCGCCCCGGCACGTCGAGCTCGGTCACGATCGCGGCGGCGGCACAGTCGTCGGCGATCGCGGCGATCTCGGCCGGGTGCAGCCGGGTGCTCACCGCGACGCGCACGAATCCGCCCAGCCACAGCGCGTGTTCCAGCGCGAGCACCTCCGGCCGGTTGTCCAGCGCGATCAGCACCCGATCGCCCGGCCGCAGGCCGAGCCGCCGCAACGCCGTCGCCGCGGCCCGGGCCTGCGCGCCCAGGTCGCCGAAGGTCAGCGCGCCGACGGCAGGGCACGCGGCGAAGGTCCGGTGCGCGGCGGCGACCAGCTCGGCGAGCGTCGTCACGGCTCCAGCTCCGCGTACGTGGCCGTGCAGACCTCGTTGAACCGGCGCACGATATCCCCGGCCGTCGTCCCGCGCCGGACCATCGGGTGGATCTCCTCGGAGGCCCGGCGGTGCACCACGGGGTAGGAGATGTGCCGGGGCCGCACGAAGGCGCGGTCCAGCGTCCGCAGCGTCGCGGAGTAGAACCCGCCCGAAGCCGCGTCCACCGCCGGATCGGTCCACGCCGCCCGGTTGCCCGGCTGGCCACCGGCCGCCGCGTACTCACCGCGCTGGCACTCCGGGCCGACGACGTGCGACAGGAACCGCGCCGCCGCAACGGGTTCCGCGCACTTCGCCGAGATCGCCAGGCCGACGCCGCCGAGCAGCGATCCGGCCGGCGCACCGTCCGGCGACGGGATGCCGGCGAAGCGGACCGCGTGGTCGCGCGCGTAGTTCACGTAGCCGAAGACCATCGGCGAGTAGGCCACGTCGCCGGCGGACATCGCGGTCAGCGCCTCGATCGGGTCGAGGTCCAGCGACCGCGCGTCGACCAGCGCCAGCAGGCCCAGCAGCCGCTCGGCCGCGGGCAGCGCCACCTCCGGATCGAGCCCGGCCCGGTCCAGCCAGCCGCTCCCCCCGGTCTGCGAGCACAGCGTCAGCAGGCTGCAGAGCAGGTGCGTCGGGTTCGCGGGCAGCACCGCCTTGTGCCGGGGCAGCTCCTCCAGGCAGGCCGTCACGTCCTCCCAGGACGTCGGCGCCGCGTCGAGCACTTCCGGGCGATAGGCCGAAACCTGGGCCGCGGCGTCCATCGCCACCGCCCACTGACTGCCCGCCCAGGTGTAGCTCGCGAAGCTCGGGCCGGTGCTGTTGTCCCGCTGCTGCGCCAGGAACGACTCCGGAAGCAGCTCTTCCACCGGTACCAAGGCGGCATTGGCGTGCGCCTGACCGACGTACGGGTGGTCCATCGCGATCAGGTCGTACCGGGCGGCCAGCTCGATGATCGGCACGTCCTCGAACTCCCGCAACGACCGCGAATCCCAGCTGATCCGCACCCCGGGATGCCGCCGCTCGTACGCGGCCGACACCTCCCGCAGGCAGCCGACGCCGCGCTGGTGGCCCCACGCCATGCCGTGCAACACCGTCATCGAGCGGCCTCCTCGCGAGCCTCGGAGATCTCCTGATCTCCTCAGGGCGTCCGGATTATCGGTAAATCGTTTTACCGTGCCGGTATGCTTACCTCCGTGTCCGAGAGCTGTCAACCCGCCGATCCGCCGACACCGGTCACCGGCCGGGCCAAGATGAGCGACGTGGCCCGGATCGCCGGCGTCAGCCAGGCGGTGGTCTCACGCCTGCTCCGAGGCGACGAAACGCTGCGGATCAGGGAGGAGACGCGCAACCGCGTCCTGGAGGTGGCGGCGCAGCTGCGGTACACGCCCAACGAGGTCGCGCGGGCGCTGCGCCGCGCCGAGTCGGGCATCCTCGGGATGGCGGTGCACGACACCAGCAACCCGGTGTACAGCGAGATCATGGCGGGCGCGCAGGAGGAGGCCAGCGCCTCCGGCTACGCCATGCTGCTCGCGGACGCCGACGAACTGGCCCGCAGCGACCGGACCTTCGAGCGCATCGTGCGGGGCAACCGCATCGACGGCCTCCTCCTGCAGCGCGGCAGCAGCACGGCGGACGAGACGATCGCCAAGATCGCGGCCACCAGGCTCCCGCTGCTGCTGGTCAACGACCGCACGCGTGGCGAGATCGGCAGCGTGGCGCTGGACGACGACGACGCGACGTACTTCGCGACGCGGCACCTGGTCGAGCTCGGGCACACCGCGATCGCGCATCTCAAGCTGGGCAACCCGAAGGCCCGATCCGAAGCGCGCACGCGAGGCTGGCGGCGAGCGCTGCACGAGGCCGGACTACCGGACGGCCCGCAGCTGCGAGGCGGCCACACACCCGAGGAGGGCGCGGCGGCGCTGCCGCGCCTGCTGGCGAGCGGAACGGCACTGACGGGCGTCGTGGTGAGCAACGTGCTGGCGGCAGTGGGCGCCATGACGGTGGCGCGCGAAGCGGGCCTGCGAATCCCGGAAGATCTGTCCATTGTGGCCGTGCACGACGTGTTCTTCGCCCGGCACCTGTCGCCGCCGCTGACGGTGGTCCGCCTCCCGCTGCGCGAACTGGGCCGCCGCTCGGTGGCGGCGATCCTCCGCCAGCTCGAAGGAGCCCCGGCCCGCCACGAGATCATCACGGAACCGGCCCCGGAACTCATCGTCCGAGGCTCGACGGCCCCGAGGAGGAAACAACGATGATCCAGCGCTGGAGCCCGGAAGGCGTGGCCCCGCCGATCGGGAAGTACAACCACCTGGCCCGGGTACCGGCCGGACACCAGTTCCTGATCATCTCGGGCCAGGTCGGAACGTCACCGGACGGCGAGCTGGCGGGCCCGGACGCGGAATCGCAAGCCCGCGCGGCGTTGACCAACATCGAGGAGCTGCTGGCAGCGGCAGGTGCCACGCCACGGCACCTGGTGAAGCTGTTCGCGATGCTGTCGAGCACGGACCACCTCGCGGGCTACCGCAAGGCCCTGCAAGAGGCGCTGACCAGGTGGTACCCAAGGGAAGACTGGCCGACGCACTCCCTGATAGTCGTAGCGGCGCTGGCCACCCCAGAACTAGCGGTAGAAGTCGAAGCCACAGCAGCAGTCCCGGCGCACTGACCGATACCGGACCACGGGCGTTGCCCCCGGCGGTCCGGAACGGCACTCCCCCGCGCCGGGGTCGTGAGTGGTTTGGGCCGCTGTGGCGGACCAAAGTGCTCACGACTCTGCGATAGTCGGCCTTGTGATCGATTTGCTCGGCCATCGGGATCCCGCTCAGCGGCATGAGGCTCGGCTGCTCTGGGCCAGCCGGCCCGCGCTGTACCTGCTGCTCCGACTCTCCTCTCGGGGCGGGCCGATCCGGCGGGTGCCCCGGCTCGGTTGGGTGGTCAACGATCCCGTCGTCGATCGCCGGATCCTCAACGACGGCGCGCACTTCACGCTGCTCGGCGAGGGCGGCGTCGGGCATCTCTGGGCCCAGGTGCTCGGCGACTACGTCTACCGCATCTTCGACGGTCCCGGGCACGCCGACCTCCGCTCGCGGGCCCGCGACCTGTTCACCGACGCCACCGCCCGTCCGCTGGTGCGGCGGGTCTTCGATCCGGCGTTGCAGCCCGCCGTGGAGCGGTTGCGGGCCGGTGCAGTCGTCGATCTCGCCGACCTGTCCCGGGTGCTGGTCGGGCGGATGATGGCCGATCTGCTCGGGCTCGACCTGCCTCCGGAGGACGAGCACTACCGCGCCGTGTTCGGCACCGGGGAGCGGCTGGCGAAGCTGGCGCTGGGCAGTGCCGCGTCGACCGAGCTGCCGCCCGAGGTCGTCGCGCAGGCCAAGCCGATCATCGCCGACCTCACCCGCAACGTGCCCACGGCGTTCGCCGAGGCTCCCGCCGAGACGCTGCTGGGCCGCTGCCGGGAGCTGGGCCTGTCGCTGGAGGAGACCTCGGGGATCGCCGCGCTGCTCATGGTCGCCGGCACCGAAACCGCCGCCACCGCGATGGCCCGCACCGTCGCGCTGCTGCACGACACCGGCCAGCAGCACCAGCTGCGCGAGTCGCCCGACCTGCTGCCCGGCGCCGTGCGGGAGGGCCTGCGGGTGACCACGCCCGCGCCGCTGATCGGGCGCAGCGTCAGCAACGACGTGACCGTGGGCAGGGCCGCGATGCGAGCCGGTGAGCGCGTGATGCTGTTGACCTACGTCGCCAACAACCGGGTCGGGCGCTTCGACGTCAACCGGCCCTACGTGCCCGAGACCCGGCAGCTCTGGTTCGGCGCCGGGCGGCACCTCTGCCTCGGTGCCGCGCTGGCCCGGGCCGAGATTTCCCACCTGCTGCAGGCGATCCTGGACGCCGGGCCGATCCGGGTGGTGTCCCGGCGGCCCGCTCGCGGCGTGCTGATCCCGTCCTACGCCGAGCTCGGCATCACCACCGCGCCGCCCCGGTGAACGACGTCGGCTCCGGCCGGTAGCCGAGGTCGCGGCGCGCCGCGGTGATGTCCAGGGTGCGCTCGAACCCGAGGTGGCTCACCGCGTATCGGCTCAGCTGGGCCAGCCTCGGCGGCCGCCAGGTGTTCTCGGCGATGGCGGCGAGGTTCCAGGCCAGCCGCACCGGGAGGTGGCGGATGCGCACCTGGAGCCCGCGCTCGCGGAAGATCTCCCGCAGCGCGTCCTCCAGGGCCACGGGCTCGGCGTCGGCGATGTTGTAGGTGCCGGGTTTTCCGCCGCAGGCCAGCAGGACCGCGTTGGTGAGATTGTCGATCGATGTCAGCGAATGCCGGGCGCGGCCGTCGCCGACGATCACCAGGTTGCGGCCGCGGATCGCGTCGAGCAGCCGCGGCAGCAGCGTCGTGTCGCCGGGCCCGTACACGGCGTGCGGGCGCAGCACGACGGTGTTGGGCCGGTAGGTGAGCAGGCGTTCGGCGGCCGCCTTGGATTCGCCGTAGGCGTTGAGGTACCGCGCGACCGGCGCCGCCGCCTCGTCGGCATCGACCGTCGCGGTGAACGGGTCGTAGACGCTCGCGGTCGAGATGTGCACCAGGCGCGCGCCGGGGAAGGTGTCCGCCACGTGCCGCGTACCGTCCACATTGGTCCGCCACATCTCGGCCGACGCCGTCTCGTCGGCGACCGCCGCGGCCGCGTGCACGACCGCGTCGACCTCGGGCGGGTCCGCGAGCCGGCCCCTCGCGATGTCCCAGTGGCGCACGCCCGGCCTCCTGCCGAAGGCGTGCACCTCCCAGCCCGCGGCAACTGCGGCGCGGCACACGGCGGCGCCGACGAATCCGGTCGCGCCGGTCACCGCGATCCTCATCCCGCCACCGTCTCCCGCAGCGCGTCCCGGTCCAGCTTCCGGGTCCGCCCGGACACCGGGAGCTCCGGCACCACCACGACCTCGTCGGGCAGCGCCGCCGCGTCGATGAGCCGCGGCAGCTCCGCCCGCACCGATTCCGCCAGTCCCGGCCGCGTTCCGGCCACGACGAGCACGATCCGCTCGTCGCCGATCTCGTCCGGCACCCCGATCATCGCCGCGCCCTCGACGCCCGGCAGCGCGGCGATCGACGGCTCGTAGAGCCCGGGATACACGTTGGTCTTGCCGCGCAGGATCATGTCCTTCTTCCGGCCGACCAGCACGATCGAGCCGTTCTCGATGCGCGCCAGGTCGCCCGTCGCGTGCTCGGTCAACGGCGGCTGCCCGAGGTATCCGCGGCACATGTTCGGCCCGGAGACGAGCAACTCGCCGTCGTCGGCGACGCGCGCGCGAACCCCGGGCAGCGGCTTGCCGAGCAGGTCGCCGTCGTGCGCGAGCTTCTCCTCTGCGGTGGCCACCGCGATGGGCAGGATCTCGGTCATCCCGTAGATCGCCAGGAACTCGGTGCCGGGAAGCGCGGCCCGGGCCCGGTGCAGCAGCGGCGGCAGCACCGGGGCGGCACCGAGCCACACCTGGCGCAGCGAGCCCGGCAGCGCCACTTCCCCGCGCTCAGCGGCGTCGAGCAGCGCGGCCAGATCCGCCGGGACGAAGAAGGTGTGCGTGGCTCCCGAAAGCCCGCTCGCCACAGAGGAAAGGTCCGCGGTGGGCGAGAACCCGAAGCGCGGCATCGTCCAATGTGCACCGGCCACGAGGCTCGGCAACCCGAGCAGGAACTGGTCGGTGTGCACCCGCGCGCCGGGCGCGAGCGCGCAGCGCGTGGCCAGCACTTCCAGGGCTGCGCCGAGGGAACCCCGGGTGTGCACAACGGCTTTCGGGTCGCTCGTGGTCCCGGCCGTGAACACCACGACGGCGTCCTGGTCCGGCGCGGGAGACCAGTCCGCCCACGGCTCGGCCGGTTTGGCCAGCGCTTTCGCCGACACGGCGCGCAGCGGGACGCCGGGCAGCCACGGCCCGGACCGCACGTGCCGGACCGGCAGCGACGAGTAGTCCGGCAGCAGCACGCCGCGACGCCGGGCCAGCGCCCGGCCGGGGCCGGGCGCGCTCGCCGCGTACAGCAGCGATTCCGCGGCCGCCCACGCGGGCCGGGCCAGGTCGAGCCTGCTGGCGAACAGCTCCGGACCGGAGCCCGGGTCGATGAACACCACGGTGCCGCCCGCCGCCACGGTCCCCAGGGCCAGCACGACGGCCTCCGGCCCGGGGCGGACCGAGAACAACATCCGGTCGCCGGGACGAAAACCCTGGTCGTGCAGTCGATCCGCAGTCCCCATGACGCGCCGGGACAGGCCCGCGTACGTCAGCGTTCGGCCAGACGGACCGGTGAGCGCCGGTGCGTCGCCGTGCCGACGGCCGGCGTCGAGGACTTGTGCGAGCAGGTCAGCCACGTCGTACCACCAGGCTCCGGTAGGCGGGGATCAGCACTCGGCGGGCGACCTTCCGGTCCACTACGGCCGCGCCACCCGCGGCGAGCACGGTGTCCAGCACCGTCCGGATCTCCGCGCCGGCCAACGGCATTCCGAGGCAGAAGTGCGGGCCCGCCCCGAACCACAGCCGCTGCACCTCCGGCGGGTGCGGTCGATCGGGATCGAAGCCGCCGAGGCCCTTGGCGGCGGAGATCGTCGCGATCACCACCCGGTCCCCCGGCACCACCCGCACGTCGCCGATCGTCCGCTCGGCGGCGACGCTGCGCAGCATCACCGGCGACGGCACGGTGAACCGCAGGGCCTCCGACACCACGTCGTTGGCGCGCTCGGGCTCGGCGACCAGGCGGGTCAGCCAGCCGGTGTCGTGCGCCAGGGCGATCAGACGCGGCACGTAGGAGACGAGCGTTTCGGTGCCGGTGAGCACGAAGGCCGCCACCGCGCCCAGCGCCTCCTGCTCGGACAGGCTGAGCTCGCGCATCCGGCCCGGAACCGACTCCGGGTCGCCGTGCGCGAACGCCTCGGCAGCGGGTCCGGTCAGCTCCGACAAGGCCTTCCGCCCGCGCGCCACCTGCGCCGGGGTGAGCCGCGAACGCCCCAGCCGCGCCATCGACGTCACCGCCGTCGCCGCGGCGAAGGCCCGGGCGAAGTCCGCCCGGTCGGCCCGCAGGCCGACGAGCTCGCAGATCACCGCGCCGGCCAGGTCGCGCACCACGGGCACCAGGTCCACGGCGCGCCCCGCGGCCAGCTCCGCGCGCAGCGCCGCCATCGGCTCCGCCGCCACGCGCGCGCACAGCTGGTCGACGAAGCGCGACGTGAACAGCCCGGACAGCTTCCGGCGCAGCCGGGCGTGGTCGTCGCCTTCCATGTTCAGCAGCACCGACGGGCCCACCACCGGCGTCCACAGGTCCGCCGGCGAACCCTGCCCGGTCTTGGTGAAGCCCTCGGTGTCGGTGAGCACCTGACGGGCCGCCGCGGCTTCGCTGACCACCACGCCGACGCGCGGCACCCGCACCACCGGCCCGATCCGCCCGATGCCGCGCACCAGCGGGTACGCCAGCGGGTGCGCGCCGAGCTGCATCCGCCGCTCCCACCTCGCGGCGGTCACCTGATGTCCACCAGCTCCGGCCGGTAGCGGTGATCCGCGTACCAGGCGAGGGTTTTCAGCAGCCCCCAGGCACGCACCCTCCGCACCGAGCCGCGCACCACGACGTCGCGCCGCACTCCGTAGTCGGCGGTGAGCAGCCGCACGGCGTTGACCAGGGCGCGGTCCTCGTGCACGTCTTCGATCTTGGTGCGCGGGAATCCGCCGGCCTGCAAGTAGAGCTCGCCGGTGATGGCCATGTTGCAGCCCGGCGCCATCACGTACGGGCCCCGGTAGCGCGGATCGCGGTTGCCGGGCCGGATCTTGCTGAACGCGCTGGCCACCTCGACGGCGCCGACCAGCAGCGACCGCTGCCAGGCGGGCACGCCCTCGTCGGTGCGCGGCAGCAGTTGCCCGGCCACCATGCGCAACCCCGACGCGAACGCCGCGTTGATCCGCCGGGTCCAGTCCGGCGCGGGCAGGCAGTCGGCGTCGGTGCGGGCCAGCCGGACCGCGCCCCGCTCGACCGCGAAGCGCATGCCGGTGTCCGCGGCCGCCCCGGTGCCCTTCTCCGGCTCACGCACCAGGTGGACCCACGGGCGCGTCCGGCCGAAGTGCGCGACGACGTCCGCCGTCGCGTCCGTCGACCCGTTGTCCACCACGACCAGGTTGAAACCCGAATCCCGTTGCGCGTCAAGCGCTTCCAGCGTCGCGGTGATCCCGGCCGCCTCGTTGTAGGCGGGCACCACCACCCACAGCCCGCTCACAGCCGGATCACCACGATTCCCAGGCTGACCCCGCCGGCCATGCCCACCAGCGCCACCAGATCACCCGGCCCGCAGCGGCCGAGCTGCTGCGCGACGGCCAGCTGCAGCGGCAGGCTGGCGGAGGCGACGTTGCCGTGCTCGCGGATCGCCACCACCAGCTTGTCGGCGGGCACCCCGGCCCGCTCGGCGAAGACGTCCAGGTACGGCAGGGAAACCTGGTGCACGCACACGACGGCGAAGTCCTGCCAGCCGAGCCCGAGCCGCGCCAGCGTCTCGTCCAGCACGCCGGTGCCCAGCCGCAGGAACGCCGACTTCAGCCGACCGCCGTCCATCGCGAAGTAGCTGTACTCGGGATCGCGCGGATGCGCCGATCCCCCGCACGGCAGCGTGCCGACGTCCCACTGCGACGAATCGGCGCTGAACCCGCTGCCGAGCACGCCGGCGGGCCCGTCCGTCAGCAGCATCGCGGCGCCCGCGTCGGAGAGCGTGTAGCCGGGGAAGGCGCGCAGGAACGTCCCGATGTCGGGCACGTTCCACCGGATCGCCCGGGACGGCGACTCACCGCTGGCCAGCAGCACGCGCCGGTACCGGCCCGCGCCGATCAGCGCGTCGGCGACCTCGATGCCGTTGAGCACGCTGTTGCAGGCGTTCTTGACGTCCATCACCGGGCAGCGCAGGCCCAGCTTGGCGGCCACGATGTGCGCGGTGGCGGGCTCGACCATGTCCTGGCTGGCCGAGGCGAACAGCAGCAGGTCGACGTCGTCGGCCGAGGTGCCGGTCTCGGCGAGCAGCTTGCGCGCCGCGGCCGCAGCCAGGTCGGAGGCCTGCTCCTCGTCGCCGAGCACGTGCCGCGACTCGATGCCGGTCAGCCGCCGGATGATCCCGGCCGGTGGCACGAACGCCGCGCTCTCCGCCGCGATCCGCCGCTCCACCGCCGCGGTGCCGACCTCCCGCTCCGGCAGGTGCACGGCAACCCCGGCCAAGTGCGCACTCATGAAGTCGGTCCTTCCCTAAACCCGGGCGACCGTATAACGCCGAGCACGCATCGTTCCTGAGTAGGGCTACTCAACTCCGTCGGGTGACGCCTCGGCTACGACGTGGAGATCGGGACCGTCGGTGCCTGCTGGCAGGATGCGCACTCCAAGCGCAGCCCCCAGATCTCCGAGGACCCGACCATGCCCGAACGCTCATCCTTACGCCTCAACCACGTCGAGCGGGGCGCCGGAACCCCGGTGCTGGCCCTGCACGGCTGGGGGCCCGACCACCGCCTGGTGCTCGGCTGCCTGGAGCCGGTCTTCGCCGACCGCGCGGGATACCGGCGGTTGTACCCGGACCTGCCCGGCATGGGCAAGACGCCCGCACCGGCCTCCTTCGCGAGCTCCGACGATCTGCTCGCCGCCGTGCAGGACTTCGTGGACGACACCATCGGCGACGTGCCGTTCCTGCTGGTCGGCGAATCCTACGGCGGCTACCTCGCCCGCGCGCTCACCCGGTCCCGCCCCGCGCAGGTGCTCGGCCTGGCGTTGATCTGCCCGGTGGGCACCAAGCTGGAGCACGCCGAACGCACCGTGCCCGAACACCAGGTGCTCCGCCCCGATCCGGCACTGCTCGACTCGCTGGACGACGAACTCGCCGAGCTGGTCCGGGACAACCTGGTCGTGCACACGCCGGAAGCGGTGCGCCGGTTCCGCGAGGAGATCCTGACCGGCGTCGACCTCCTCGACACCGAAGCGATCGCCCGCATCCGGCTGCGCTGGGAGCTCACCGAAGACCCCGAGGGCGACGTGCCGTTCGGCCGCCCGACGCTGGTCCTCACCGGGCGGCAGGACGGCGCGGTCGGCTACCTCGATCAGTTCGCGCTGCTCCCGCATTACCCGCGCGCGACTTTCGCCGCGGTCGACGTGGCCGGGCACAACCTCCAGATCGACCAGCCCGAGCTGTTCAACGCGCTGATGTGGAACTGGCTCGACCGCGTCACCGCCGAATCCTGAGCAAGTCCACCGGGCGGACGACGCGCCGAACGTAGACTCGTGGCCAGGAATGGTCTCGCGGAGGTGGATGGGGCATGTGGGAGCGGCTGTCGCCGGGGTCGGTCGCCAACCAGGTCGAGCAGCAGATCACGCAGGCGATCGAATCGGGACGGTACAGCCCGGGCGACCGGCTTCCGCCGGAGCGCGAGTTCGCCGAGCTGCTCGGGGTGAGCCGGCCGACGGTGCGCGAGGCGATCGGCGCGCTGAAGGCCAGGGGCGTGCTGCGGGTCGTGCACGGCCGCGGCGTCTTCATCGCCGAGCCCGAGACCGCCCGGGAACTCCGCGAGGCCCTGGCCACCCAACGGCATTCGATCAGCGAGCTGTTCGCGATGCGCGAGGTGCTCGAAGTCCCCGCCGCCGGCTGGGCAGCCGAGCGGCAGGATGCCGAGGCGCTGCAACGGGTTTCGAGCGTTCTGCAGAGCATGGTCGAGGCCACCGAGCAGGTGCCGCGCGACTTCGAGCGCCTCCAGCAGCTCGACGAGGCGTTCCACCTGGCCATCGTGGAAGCGGCCGGCAACAAGTTCCTGCAGCAGACCCTCGGCGTCCTGCAGCAGATCCTGCACCAGGGCATGCAGACCACGCTGATGGTGCCCGGCAGGGTCGAGGCGGCCCGCGAAGACCACCAGCGGATCCTCGACGCGCTGCTCGCGGGCGATTCCGAAGCGGCCCGCCAAGCCGCCCTGCACCACGTGCACTCAGCCCGCGCGACCGCCATGCAGCGCTTGGAGGAACGCGCCGAGAGCGAAGCGTCGGCGGTGTCCTAGCTCGCGAACGGTCACTCGCGACAGGCTTAGAGATGGTTGCAGAATCGGTTTGCGTGGCGGTGCGGGTGGCGGAACCTCAGACGCCTTCTCGCTGTGGGATCCCCGACTTGCGTATGACCAATACGCGGCACCGGGGCTGTCCTCGCGAGAAAGACGTCTGAGAACCCGCGGCGGTGCCAGCTGAGTCCCACACCGCATGCGGCTGACGCCGCATCCCGAAAGGATCCCTTAGGGGGCCGGTGGGGCCGCCCGGGCGCGATCGAGCAGGCTGTGCACTCCGGCCACGATGTCGGCGTCGCGATCGGCGAGCCAGGTCAGCATCGCGTGGTCGGCGCTGTCCAGGTCGACACCGTTGAGCGGGGCGCGCAACAGCGCCAGGTTCACCGCGGTTCTGCGGGACCGGACGTCCCGCAATGTTTGCGCCTCGTCGCGCACCCACGGCCGGTCGGCGACCTGGGCCAGTCGGGGTCCGCTCGCTCCGGTCGGCCACGCATCCAGCGAATTGTTCACGACACCGTCCATGGCAGACTCTCCCGCGCGATTCGATGCGGCTACATTTCCGTGAGTACCACCGCTTCCGGCGGGTTCAAGGGGCGAAAGTCCCGCCGGCCGGGTGCACTCCAGGTCGCGGTGATGCTGCCGCTTTCGCACGCCGCTGACCACACCCCGGCCCGGCAAGATCCGGAACTCTCCCGTTCATGGCGCGACTCCTGTGACCAAGGACCACCCGTGTGGGTGATGTTGAAGAGTGCTGAACATCCGTTGCAGCGCTTAGACTTCCGCCCCGTGACTGCAGTACCGCACTCCTCGACCGAGGCAGCCCTGCGCGACGCGGTGGACACAGCACTGATCGACCTGCTCACCGCGCAGCACAATCCCGCCGACCGAGCCCACCGCGAGCTGGCCCGCGCGGTCGGTCTCCTAGACCAGCACCCGCAGATCGAGATCCCCGCCGCCGCCGCGAACGCGGTCCGCACCGCCGCCGATCGCCTGGCCCAGGGATCTCGCGACGACGCCCGCACCGCCCTGGTAACCGCCCGCAGCCAACTCGCCGCTCCCGGCTCCCGCCTGAACTCCCGCAACACGGGCTGAACCGCGAATCCCGCACGGCATCCCCGTGATCCCGCGCGGGTCGTTCGACCCTGCCCGCCTCCGGGCTGCCCTGGCAGCGTTGCGGTCGAGGAGTCGACATGCGACGGTTTCCCACTGTTTTCGATCTCGTACCGGACCAGGTCGCACAGGTCGTCCAGCTGGCCGGCCTCGCCCCCTCGCCGCGCAACAGCCAGCCGTGGCGGTTCCGCGTGCTGCCACACGTCATCGAACTGCACGCCGTTCCCTCCCACCTGCCTGCCGGCGATCCTGACGACCACGACCTGCGGCTGGCCTGCGGCGCGGCGCTGCTGAACCTCCGGCTCGCGCTGGCGCACGCCGGCGTCCGGCCGGTCGTGACGCTGCTGCCGCGGCTGTCGTCCCCGAGCGTGCTGGCGGAGATCCGCAGCGGCGGCCACCAGCGCCCCGACGCCGAGCAAATCGCGCTGTACGAGGCGATTCCGGAACGCCGCACGCAGCGGCGCCCGCTCCAGCCGACCGCCGTCGCGGCCTCGATCCAGCACACCCTGCGGGTCGCGGCACGCGCCGAAGGCGCCTGGCTGCACCTCGTCCGGCCCGCCGAGCACGACGAGCTGGCGGGCCTGCTGCACCGGCTGCAGGCCGACGCCGAACCCGCGCCGCTGCTGGCGGTGCTGTGCACACCGGGCAGCGATGCGAAGAGCGAGCTCGAGGCCGGGCAGGCCTGGCAGCGGGTGTGGCTGACCGCCACCGCGCGCGGGTTGGCCGCCACGCCGCTGCCGCTCGCGGAAGGCCAGGACATCCGCGACGCCCTGAGCCGGCTGCTCGGCGACGCGCCCCATCCGCAGGCGTGGCTGCTGATCGGCTACGGCGAGCCGGCTCCGGCGACGCCGCGCCGGGACCCCGGCGAACTGCTCATCGACGCGGTCCCGAACTCCGGCCACGGCTGACCGTCACTGCGGAACCGGTTCTGGCCGCGGCAGTTCGTCGCGGCGCACCCCCCGTCTGAGCCGGTCGGCCAGTTCGTCCAGGAACCAGTCCAGCACCGACTCCGCCGCCTCTACGTCGGCGATCGCGCCCCGGCCCAATGCCTCCTTGCGCGCTCGCCCGGCAATCCGGATCTCCTCGCACAACTGCTCGTACGGGAGGTCGCTGCACCTCGTAAGCAGATCCATTTCAGACCACTCCGTGGCCATCGAGCAACCGGGAACCCGCGCATGGCGAATTCCCGATCCCTCGCCCCCATTTTTTTGGTCCCCGAATCGGATCGGGGAAGTCTGCCGATCGACATCTTCGTGCGCACCTGTCCAAACCATATCGCCCGGCGCCAAGTTTTTCCTCACCCATTCGGGCCATCGTTGGAAATTCACCAGTACTGCACACCGAGCGGTCACAAATTGACGACGGCGGCCGGAGCCCACACCGCGGACCGGGCCGGCCGCATAGGCTGCGGACCGGAACTTGATCATGGCAGGCCACTCGGCAAGGAGTCACGAGGATGACCACCGAAACCTCCGAGCTCTACATCAGCGACGAGTTCACCCCGCTCCGCCAACGGCTGGCCGCGCTCGGCCCGCTGCTGGCCGACAACGCCGACCGCAGCGACGAATCCGGCCACCTCGCCGACGAGGTCGTGCAGGCCCTGCACGACTCCGGCGTGCTGAAGACCGGAATCCCGCGAGAACTTGGCGGCTACGAGTTCTCGCCCGCACAGCAACTGGAAACCGTCAGCCAGCTGTCCTATCTGGACGCCTCGGTGGCCTGGACGTGCATGGCGCTGCAACTGGTGACCGGCACGACCGCGGCCTACGTCGCCCCCGACGCCGCTGCGGAGCTGTTCCCCGACGTCGCGGGCGGCCGGTTCGCGTTGATAGCAGGGCAGGGCACCAGGCTCGGCACCGCGAAGCGGGTCGACGGTGGCTTCCGCGTCAGCGGCCGCTGGCAGTTCGCCTCCGGCATCGCGCTCGCCAGCCACATCCACGCCGGGGCCTGGTGCGCGGAAACCGGGCAGGCGCTGATCTGCACCTTCCCGAAGGAGCAGGCGACGCTGATCGACAACTGGGACGTGCTGGGCCTGCGCGCCACCGGGAGCATCGACTACACCTGCGAAGACGTGTTCGTGCCCGAGACGCACACCTTCGACCCCGCCACCACGCGGGCCCACCACGACGGCGCGGTCTACCGCATCGGCCTGGCCACGCTGTCCGGGATCTCGCACACCGGCTGGGCGATCGGCGTCGGCCGCCGGCTGCTCGACGAGCTCAAGGCCCTGGCCGCCGAGAAGACCGGTGCCCCGAACGCCGCGGTCGACACCCAGCAGTTCCACGCGGAGTACGCGACCGCGGAGAGCAGGCTGCGTTCCGCCCAGGCGTGGGCGAGGCAGGTCTGGGCCGACGTCGAGCAGACCCTGGCGAGCGGCGAAACGCCCAGCACCGAACAGGAAACCCTGGCCCGGCTGGCGCTGAACAACGCGACCTGGTCCGCCCACGCGGTCGGGCAGGCGGTCCACAAGTGGGCGGGCACCGCGGCGCTGCGGCGCGGCCCGATCCAGCGGTTCCACCGGGACCTGGGCACCGGCACCCAGCACGTCACCTCCGGCGCCGTCGTCCTGCAGAACTGCGGCAGGTCGCTCAGCGGCCTCGCCCCGGGAGCCCGCTGGAACTTCCTGACCCTGGAGCCCTGAGCCCCAGCGGTGGGGTGACCCCGGGCGGCGAACGGTTGCGGACTCAACTTGTCCGGGCAACCATCGCCGGGTGGCCCGGGGGTAGGTGGTCGGGGTGGCCTGCTTCTCCGGAGGGATTTTGGGGAGGCCGAAGAAGCAGGCCACCGGCGGGCGATCGCGGCACCGCGGCTGCATTGGGGGGAGGACCGCGATCACTCCGGGCAAAGGTATGCCCGCACGGCGCGTGCGGCTCGCCAGGCGTGCGGTCGTGCCTGGCGCCGACCGGAGAACGCCCCCTCACTCGTGCGGGGCGTTCTCCGGCCGGGCGCTACCGCCCGCACTCCTCGACGCAAAGCGCTGAGCTGCTCAAATTGATCGAGCGGCGCCCAGCGCACCGCGCCGGATCCCGGTCCGGCCGGCCGTCGCCGCCGAGGCCCGCCCGGCGGCGGCGAACGGCGTTGGCCCAGCGCAGCCCGGTCCTGTCACTCGACCGGGTAGTTCTCACGCGCAGTAGCCCGATCGGACTAGCAGCGGAGCCGGGATCAGAACATCCAGGGCATCTCCTCGTGACCGAAGTCGTGGAAGTCGCCGAACCGACCGGAGTAGAACGCCAGACCGGCGCCCTCCCGGCAGCGGAGGTTCCGCACGAGCCCGTAGAAGACCCGGTGATCGCCGACGTCGTGCGCGCTGTGCACGTCGCACTCGGCCTGCACCAGGGCGTCCTTGATCATCGGCAGCCCGAACTCGCCGTGCTCGCAGTCCATTCCCTCGAACCGCGCGCCACCGCGGGTGGCGAAGCGGCGGGCGATGGCCTCCTGCCGGGCCCCGAGGACCGAGACGGCGAACCGCCCGGTCCCGGTGACCATGTCGGTGGTCCGCGAGCCCTCGGTGAGCGAGATCAGCAGGATCGCCGGGTCCAGGCAGATCGACGTCAGCGAGCTGATCGTCATGCCGCAGGCCTGGTCCCCGGCCCCGCTGGTCACGATCGCCACCCCGGTGGTGAAGCGACCCATGCTGGTGCGCATGTCCACCGCGTTCGCCGTTTGGAAAGCTGGCAGGGACATGGCACCTACTTGTCGTAGTAGCGGACTTCGAAGGTGACGACGCCCTCATCGGTGCGCCAGGGGCCGTGCGGCATCCCCGGCGGGCGGCAGGCGTACTGGCCGGCGGAGAACGTCTCGCCGAGCGTCAGGTCGGTGAACGAGCCCTCCAGGATGTACACCTCCTCCCAGAAGTCGTGCTTCTGCACGCCCATCGGGGTCGAGTCGGCGCCGGGCTCGTAGCGCAGGATCCGGGTGGCCACGCCGGACTCCGGGTCCTTGGCGAGGATCCGCTCGGTGATCTTCGGGTCGTCGCCGGGGCATACCGTGAAGCCGACGTCGCTGACGGGGAAGAACTCGTACTCGGGCTTAGCCATGCTGACCTCTCACACCGTTTCGATCTTGTAGGAACCCAGGAACTGCTCGACGTCTTCGAGCGCCTGCTCGTAGCCGTAGTTCCGGTAGCTGTAAACGCCTTTGACCACGAACGGCGCCCCGGCGTAGAACATCTCGTACTGCTGGTGCCGCCCGGCGAACTCGGATCCGACGATGTCCCAGGCCAGCTTGAAGAGCTTCACGCGCTCTTCCGAGGCGACGCCCGGGGACTGCACGTAGTGCTCGATGTCGGCGGCGGTCACCGGGCTCGTGAGGTCGCGGACGCTCGACGGCAGCTGCAGCACGCCGCCGCCGACGAGGTCGCGGAGGATCGCCAGAACCCGCGGGTAGATCTCGGACTGCAACCCCATCGAGCCGTAGAGCGCGCGCTTGCCCGGCAGCCACTGCCCGGCTTCGTCGGGAGCCGCGGTGTACTCGGCGGCGAGCACGGCCGATTCGACGCCGGAGACGAGCGCGCCCAGCTCGCCCAGCTTCTCCTGCACACTGGGGATCTTGTCCACGCCGTTGACCTGCGTGACGCGGCGGGCGACGCCGGCGATGAACTTCAGCTTGGTGGCGAACCGGATCTGGGCCTGCCAGTTGCCGAGCGCGTGCGCGCCGGTGTCGAAGAACTGGCGGCGCACCCCGGTGGTGTCGCGGTTGACGAAGACGCGCTCCCACGGGATCAGCACGTCGTCGAACACGACCAGCGCGTCCGGTTCGTCGTAGCGGCTGGTGAGCGGGTAGTCGAACGAGCTCGTCGCGGCGGGCGCGTACGGACGGCGGCAGTACAGCTTGAGCCCCGGCGCGGCGGTGGGGACCACGAAACCGACGGCGAAGTCCTGGTCATCGGGCCCGAGCGGCTTGATGCAGGACACGAAGATCTCGTCGGCGATCGCCGCGCCGGTGGCGAGCATCTGCGAGCCGCGGACGACGATGCCCTCCTCGGTTTCCCGCACGACGCCGACCTGCAGGTACTCGCCGTCCCAGCCCGACGCCGTGGTGGCGCGGGAGACCTGCGGCGGGATGATCGCGTAGGAGACGTAGAGGTTCTCCTCCAGCAGCCGCCGGTGGAAGGCGGCGACGTTGGCGGAGAAGTCGCGGTCACCGGAGGTGAAGACCTCGGGGTGGGCGGCGAAGGAGGCGAGGAAGGTGCCGACGTGGTCGGGACTGCGCCCGACCCAGCCGTGGGTGTGCCTCGCCCAGGTCTCGATCGCCTCCCGGCGCAGGCGGAGTTCCTCCTGGCTGCGGGGAATCCCGAAGGCCCGGTTGGCCGTCGCGCCCGTTTCCGGTGCGGTGTACTGCATTCCGTTCGCCGGGTCCGCGGCGATGTCGAAGAGTTCGGCGACGGTGCGGGCCACCGGCGCGAAGGCCGGGTGGGTGGCGACGTCGACCTGCTCGCCGTCGACGAGCACCACGCGCCCGTCGCGCAGCGATGCCAGGTAGTCGGCTCCGGTGCGCATGATCAGTTCCTTCCAGTCGTGCGGTAGGTGTGGGTGAGCTTTCGGCCGCCGGGCAGCGCGAGTTCGAGATCCCACCGGTCGCCGGGGGTGAACTCGCCGCGCAGCAGCGGCAGGGTGCCGGCGAAGCAGATCAGGTCGCCGTCGTCGTCCCCGTGCCGTTCGGCGAAGATGCCGAGCAGCTCGCGCGGGGTGCGCAGGTTCGCGAGCGTGCCGTCCTGGTAGAGCTCGCCGTCGACCCAGCTGCGGGCCCGGCAGGCGTCCCAGTCGAAGTCCGCCCAGTCCGGGATCTCGACGACGACCGGCCCGATCGGCTTGGGGCAGGCGCGCTTGGAGTCGCCGACGTCGACGGTCTCCAGCGCCCGGTCCGTGTGGTCGGATCCGATGCCGAGGAAGTACTTTCCGCCGTGCCGCAGGATGACCGGCTCCACCTCGCCGGAGGTGTTGGTGGCGGTGATCGGGGTGCTCGCGGCGGTGGAGATGGTGTCCGCCGCGACGCGGTAGAACATCGGGACCTGTTCGGGCGGCGCGACGCCGATCGCGGCGAGCTCGTCGATGTGGTGCCGCACGGCCTTCTCGTCCCGTCCGGTGTACCCGGCGACCAGGGCGTGGAAGTCCCGGAACCGCAGCGGTTCGCCGGATTCCAGCCGGTCCAGGACCAGGACGTCCGTGGAGGCGTCAAGCATGGGGTGACCTTTCCGTTGCATGGCGAGGAGTTCTGGTGATCGGCCCGATATCGGGCGATCAGCGCGCGGGCTGCGTCATCGAGTGCAGCGTCGTTCGCAGGTGGTCGCGCACCGCCCGGACCGCGGACTCCGCATCCCCGGCGGCCAGCGCGTCGGCGATGGCGCGGTGCTCGATCAGCACCTGCTTCTTGCGGGCCTGGTCGGCCATGACGATGCGCACGCCCATGCGCATCTGCCGTTCCCGCAGCGAGCTGTAGAAGTCGTTCATCAAGGGGTTCCCCGCCGCGCGCATGATCGTCGTGTGGAACTCCAGGTCGTGCGCGATGAAGTCGACCGGGTCGGCGTCCTGCCCCTGGTCCTGCAGGATCCGGTACAGCTTGTCCGGGACCGCTCCGGGTCGCGGCGCGACCTCGTTGACCGACCACTCCTCGACGACGCGGCGGGCCTGCATGACCGCCTCGACGTCGCTGTCCGACAGCGCCGGGATGAACGCTCCCTTGCGCGGCACCCGCCGGATGAAGCCCTCGGCCTGCAACCGGAGCAGGGCCTCCCGGACGGGCGTGCGCGAGATGCCGGACGCCTCCGCGACCTGCGCCTCGGTCAGGAACATCTCCTCGTCGCGAGGCAGCGTGATGATGGTGTTCTTGAGCCACTCGTAGGCCAGCTCGGGTGCCGTGGCCGCGGTGGTTCTCGTGGTGCTCATGAGATTTCCTCCGCCAGGTTCAGCGAACGCGCGCCGCCGGATCTCCCTGCGCCGGCTCGGCCGCGCCGATCCCGGCGAGGTCGACCGAACGGGTTTCGGTGGCGATCAGCGACGCGCCGAGCGAGATGGCGCCCATCACCGCCAGGTAGGCGCCGATGGCGTAGCCGGTGCCGAACGCCGAGTGGAGGGCGATCGCGATGATCGGCGCCAGGGAACCGGCCAGGACCGACGCGAGGTTGTAGGCCAGCGAGACCCCCGAGTACCGGACCTCGGTCGGGAAGAGCTCCGAGAAGAAGGCTCCGATGACCGCGCTGTAGGCGCTGAAGATCAGCAGCCCGCCGACGACGGCGGCGATGACGGCCGCCGGATTCCTGGTGTCCAGCAGGGCGAAGAAGGCGAACGCCCAGCCGATGGTGGCGATCGACGCTCCGATGTAGACGGGCCGGCGGCCGACGCGGTCGGCGAGGATCGCGAACAGCGGGATCGCCGGCAGGGCGACGACCATGCCCACCATCACGGCGTTGAGCCCGGTGGCGCGGTCCATCCCCTGGATCTGCGTGACGTAGGTGATGACGAACAGCGAGAAGATGTAGAAACCGGCGTTCTCCCCGAACCTGGTGAAGGCGGCCAGGAGGATCTGCCGCCAGTAGCCGCGCACGGCCACGCCCAGGGGCATCGGCTTGGGCCCGTCCGCCGCCTGCTCGCGCTTCTGCTCGAACAGCGGGGTTTCCGCGACGTAGAGCCGCAGCACCAGGCCGATCACGACCAGCAGGGCCGACAGCCCGAACGCGATGCGCCAGCCCCACGACAGGAACGCGTCCTCCGGCAGGATCCCGCTGAGGATGGCGAGAACGCCGGCGGCGAGGAGATTTCCCAGTGGCGGGCCCAGATTCGGCCACGCAGACCAGAAGGCGCGGCGCGTCGAATCCCCGTGCTCCGACACGAGCAGCACCGCGCCGCCCCATTCGCCGCCGAGGGCGACGCCCTGCACCAGGCGGAGGACGACGAGGATGATCGGCGCCGCGACGCCGATCGACTCGTACGACGGCAGGAACGCGATGAGGAAAGTGGAGACGCCCATCAGCATCAGGCTGGCGATCAGCGTCGCGCGGCGCCCCTTCACGTCGCCGTAGTGCCCGAGGATCGCCGCCCCGAGCGGGCGGGCCACGAACCCGACGGCGTACGTGGCGAACGCCAGCAGCGTGCCCACCATCGGGTCTTCCGCGGGGAAGAAGAGCTTGTTGAAGACCAGCGCGGCAGCCGTGCCGTAGAGGAAGAAGTCGTACCACTCGACGGCCGTGCCGGCGAGGCTCGATCCGGCGATCACGGGGAGGCTGGTGTGCGTTCTTCGGCTGCTAGAATTTCTGCTGGCAGTTGCCATAGTCGACTCCTGGGTCGAACCGTCGCGATCTGACGTGCTGCGCTCGCCCGTCTACCTGGCCGTAGACGAATTCGACGAGTGCGCAGATGGTGCTGCCCGGCTCGGTGGTTGTTGGCGCAACCGCCGAGCCTTCTTGCTTCACGCCTCGATTTCCGGCTGTGAAGCCCCTCACTTGAACAAGCGGTGTACTAGTTGTATACGACGGTTTCGCGGTCCGCAAGACTCGTCGACGACTTTTATTCCGTGTGCGTCCTAAGGCTCCCGAGAGGGTATAGTCCGCACACGTCCTTGTACAGGGATGACGGCGGAAGAGGGCTCGTCAGCGCACTTCCAGGGTCCGCGCGTCGAGGAGCCGCCGGGTGTGCGCGTCGGAGCCGCCGGATCCTATTTCGGCCGCGATATAGTCCGTGTGCGTCCTTGTTCAAGCGGAGGAGAACGAACGGTGCCGACCGAGGCAGACCTCGCCGAAACCCTGGCCGCCGCCATCGGCGGGCTCGGCCCCCTGGCGCGCCGGCTGAACCAGGTGCACAGCCGGCTGTGGCACGAGCAGGTGGACCGCGACCTCACCGGCCCCCAGTTCACCGTGCTCAGCCTGCTGCACATGCACGGCGACCTGGACCAGGGGGCGCTGGGCGGCCTGGCCCACCTGGACAAGTCCACGGCGGCGCCGCTGCTGGACCGGCTGGAACGGCGGGGCCTGGTGGAGACCGCCAAGGACGACGCCGACAAGCGGCGCAAGCTGGTGCGCCTCACCGACGACGGCCGGGAGCTGGCGGGCCGGCTGGCCCCGGCGGTCATCGCGGTGAGTGACCAGATGCTGTCGGCGCTGACGGACGAGGAGCGCGAGCAGTTCCTCGCCCTGCTGCACCGCCTGGTCCAGCCCCCGGCCGACCAGTAGCCGGGGCTCAGGCCCCGACCCGGCCGGCCGGCTCGCCCCCGATCATCCCGGCCATCGCGAGGATGGCGACCAGCGGCTCCAGCACCCGGACCGGCTCGAACCCGCGCACGAACCGCTCCTCCGCAGGCGCGGCCTCGCTGCCGCCGGCCTTGACCCGCAGAACCCTTGTCCGGCAACACGATTCGTCCTATTCCGAGACCGGGACGGCCCGGCGGGCTACGGCCGCTCGCCCGGGCCGGCACCCGGAACGTCGCGCCGCAGGATCACGATCCCGCGGTCCAGGTCGACGTCCTGGCTCGGCGGCGCGCCCTGGGCTTCGTCGTCGCGCATCATCGACATCGAGTCCCGGTGGTCCAGCTCCATCCGCTTCGTCCCGTAGAGGAAAGCCGTGACCTCGTCGACGTAAGCGCCGGACAGCGGGGTGCCGGAGCGCTTCCGGCGCCGCTTCTGCAGCAGCTCGTACCCCCCGACCGCGACGACCAGCAGCACGCTGGCCGGGATCGTCCACAACAGCGCTGCCTCCACCGAGCCCACGCAACGCGAACGATCCGGCAACGGCGCGTGTTCCCGCCCGGTCGATCAGCTGTCCGCGAGATGCGCTGCCAGTTCGAGGTTCGCCACGGCCTCGACGGGAGTGCGCCGGCCGTGCCCGCAGGCCGCCGCGACCCCGGCGACGCGGTGACCGAGCGCGGCCTCCGCCAGCGACAGCGCTTTCGCCGACAACTCGGGTTGCCGCTCGTCCACGCAACCGGCGATCACCTCGATGCCGCGAACGAGCCCGCGGAGCGGGGCGTAGGCGGCGGTGTCCGCCAGCGGCGGCTGGTCGCCGTGGGCCATCGGGATGTGGACGGCCGGCATCCGGCGGCCGAAGACGCGCAGGCGCGCGGCCAGCGCGTTGATCACCAGCACCGCGGGCCCGAGGTCCTCGGGACCGAACAGCGACACGTGCCCGAGATCGCCGTGGCAGAGGTGCAACGTCCACCGCGCGCTGCTCGGCGCCGAAACGATCACGCGCGCGAGCTGGAACGCCAGCAGGTGCGCGAGCACCGGTCGCACCGGTTCCGGCGCGCGGTGCAGGGCGTAGAGGACCGCCGGGGATTCCAGCTGGAGCGCCACTTCGTCCGTCCCGTGGCGCTGCGCGACGGCGACCACCTCGGCGGAGATCATCCGCTCGAAGAGCGGGAAGTACCGCAGCACCCGCGTCGGGGCGCCGAAGGTGAACAGCGCGAGGTCCAGCGGCGACGGCACGCTGACCTGCACCGGCGGCAGCGGTCCGGTCCCGGTGTCCAGCTCCCGCCGGCAGGCGACCGCCGGGGAGACCTCCGCCAGGCGACCCAGCTCGACGTCCTCGACCGTCAGCCGGTGCCCCTGCCGCACCCGGTAGAGCGGCATGTCCGCGTAGCTCGCGCACTCGCCCGACCGGACCACCTCGAACGCGGGCACCTGCGCCCGCGACATCAGGAAGCGGACGATCCAGCGCGGATCGGCATCGCACGGCACCGCGCTCAGCCGGGCACCGGCGGAGTGGTCGAGCACCCACCGCATCCGCGTCCGCGGGTCGGGGTCGAGGCCGTTCGGCAGCGAGCCCACCAGGTGCACGAAGCGCGGCGGGGCGGTTCGCAGGCCGGCGGCGCGGGCCTGCGGTGCGGGATCGAGTCGCGAAGTCATCTGGGACCTCCGTGCGTTCTGCGCGGCGAGCGGCCGGCTCGGGAATGGTGATCGGCGACGATTGGGCCGTTGCGGCTGTGACACGGCGCCCGGTTCACGACCGGGAGTGCCTCGAAGGTCAACCGGAACGTCCGGTCCGGCACCGCTTGCGGGCGACCGGCTTCCGGCGAATCGTTGTGGTGGAACGATTCGATGATCGCATCGCGCCGCCCCGGATGTCGGGCATTGCCGGGGGAACCGGCCGCAAACCATCCGGTCCGGTGACGGGCGCATCGGCACCGAGCACTCGACGAGCGGCGATGCACCACAGTGGACTGATCCACTTCAGCATCTACAGTGGACGACCGCTCCCGGACCGGAAGGCGGCTGGCGATGGGACTGATCGAGGCGGTCGGCCTGGTGCTGCACCCCGCGCGGCACCGCCCCGACGTGATCGGGACGATCACGACCTGGGCGCGCGCCAGGGACATCGAGGTGCTCGGCACCCCGGCGGAAGTCGCCGGCTACGACCGGACGATCACCGCCCTGCCGCCCGCGCAGCTGGCCCGGCGCGCGAACCTCCTCGTCAGCCTCGGCGGCGACGGCACCATGCTCCGGGCCCTGCGGCTGGGCTGCGAGCACCGGATCCCGGTGCTCGGCGTGAACCTCGGGCGGCTCGGCTTCCTCGCCGAGATCGACGTGCCCGAGCTGGACGAGGCGCTGTGCGCCATCGACGAGCACCGGTTCACCGTCGAGACCCGCTCCGGGCTGCGGATCAGCACCGCCGACCGCGAGGTGGTCGCGTTCAACGACATCGCGCTGGTGCGGGTGCCCGGCCACGGCATGGCCCTGGTCGAGGTGCAGGTGGAGGGGCATCCCTTCGTCGACTACGCCGCGGACGCCGTCGTCGTCGCCACGCCCACCGGCTCGACCGCCTACAGCTTCTCCGCCGGCGGCCCGATCATCTCCCCCGACGTCGAAGGCCTGCTGGTCACGCCGGTGGCGCCGCACTCGGTCTTCAACCGCGCGCTCTTCCTGTCCCACCGGGAGAAGCTCGCGCTGCGCGTCCTGCCCACCAGCAGCGAGCTGGGCGTGGAGGTGGACGGGCAGCTGGTCGCGCACCGGTCGGCGGGCACGGTCCTGGACATCGCCGTCGAACCCGCCGCCGCCCGGGTGGTGCGGCTCGGCCGCACCACGTACTACCAGCGTGTGCAGCGCAAGCTCCACCTCACCGGCTCGGCGGCCGAAACCACCTGAGCCGTCCCGGCACCGGTCAGGACCTGGCCTTCCGGGCCTTCTGGTTGGCGTGCTTGCGGGCCGCGAAGCGGTGCGCCTCGTCGAGCAACCGCCGCACCTCGTCGGCGGTTTCCGGCCCCGGGTTCACCACGCACACCCAGTACTGGGAGGCGTAGTGCGGGTGCGGCATCACCTGGTCTCGCGCCGCGTAGTCGAACTCCGTGACGAGCACGCCGCTTTCGTCTCGGGTCGTGGGCGCCGGGCCGAACCGCTTCGTGTAGGAGTCCTTGGTCAGGCCGATGTTGATCCGGTAGGCGCCCGGGTGGTCGAGGTCGGAGACCGCCTCGTAGTGGTCGCCGGTCACGATCGTCGCGAACGGCAGCCAGCGGTCGTCGGGGAGATCGCCGTCCGGGTCGTGGACGAAGAACGCGTCCCCGGCGTGCTCGACGGCTCGGACCCCGTCGAAGGTCTCCTCGATGTATCGCTTCGCGTCGGTGGCGTCCACCGGCAACCTCCTCGTTCTCACCGGTCTCGGTCCTTCAAGTTTCTCATTGAAGATGCTTTTGAGACTTTTCCGAGAAACACCTGGAGAATCCGGAGCTCGACGCCGGATAACCTTCAAATCGCAGTTCACGACCCGCGGGGGCCGGACCGGGCCGCGCGGGGCCGGTGGTAGTTGTTGCTCATGCACGCACCGGAAGTGATGCTGGGGATCGACGTCGGGACGACGGCCGTCAAGGTCGCCGCCTTCGGCCTGGACGGGACGCCGGTCGCCGCGCACACCGCGGGCTACCCGATCGCCCGGCCGCGGCCGGGCTGGGCCGAGCAGGACCCGCTCGACTGGTGGCGCGGTTGCGAGGCGGGCATCCACGCCGTCCTCGCCGGGCTCCCGGCGGGCGCGGTGCGGTCCGTCGGCGTCGTCAGCCAGGTGAACACCCACGTCTTCGCCGACGAACAGCTGCGCCCGCTGGCACCGGCGATCATCTGGCAGGACCAGCGCTGCGCCGAGATCGCCCGCGAGCTCGACGCGCGGTTCACCCCGGCGGAGAAGACCCGGATCTGGGGCGGGCCGATCGTGCTCGACGCGTCCTTCGTCGGGGCCCGCGCGGAGTGGTTCGCGCGCGCCGAACCGGCGAAGTGGGCCCGCACCCGGTGGGTGCTCAGCCCCAAGGACTTCGTGATCGCGAAGCTCACCGGCCGGCTGGCGACCGACCAGCTCTCCGGGGTCCGCGTGGCCGGCTCCGCCGGGTACCTGCCGGAAGCCGTCGGGGTCGTCGACGGGCTCGCCGAGAAGCTGCCGGAGATCCTCGCCCCCGAGGCCCCGGTCGGTCGCGCGACCCATCCCGCGCTGGGCGCGGCCGAGGTCGCGGTCGCCACGATGGACGCGTTCAGCGCCGTCTTCGGCAGCCGCACGACCGAGGCCGGGCGCGGCATGGTGCTGTGCGGGACGTCGCTGGTGGTCGCCGGCGCGTCGCACGAGTCGGTGCCGGTCGGGGAAATCGTCACGTTCCCGCCCCGGAACGGGCTTTTCGTGCACGCGGGACCGACGCAGGCCGCGGGCGACGCGCTGCGCTGGTGGGGCGAGGTCGCGGGCCTGAGCATCGAGGAGGTGCTCGCCGCCGCGGCGACCGGAACCCCGGGAGTGGTCTTCACGCCGCACCTGATGGGCGAGCGCGCCCCGCTGTGGGATTCCGACGTGCGGGGCAGCTTCTTCGGGCTGAGCTCGGCGACGTCGACGGCCGACATGTCCCTCGCGGTCCTGCAGGGCGTGGCGATGTCCGGCAGGCACGTGCTCGACGCGGTGGAGCGGGCCTGCGGAAACCCGCTGTCGTCCCTGACCTTCTCCGGCGGCGGCGCGCGAAGCGACCTGTGGACGCAGATCCACGCGGACGTCTTCCAGCGCCCCGTCGAGCGGCTGCGGGTGCACGACAGTGCCGTGCTCGGCGCGGCCCTGCTGGGCGCCGTCGGCGCGGGCATCTACCCGGACATCGAGACCGCGGCCGCCGAAACCGTCGCGGTGGACCGCGTCTTCGACCCCGCACCTGGCGCCGACCGCCTCGCTCCCCTGTACGAGGCGTACCGCGGCTCGCACGCGGCCCTGCGCGATCTCCACGGCCACCTCGCGGAATGGCGAGCCGCGAACGCCTGAGGACCGGGCCTGTCACAACTCGGGGCGCTCCCACGTCCTATCGGCGAAAGCAGCCGTCCCCCGACCGAACAGGGAGCGAACATGATCGAACCGTGGTGGCCGCTGGCCGTGCTGGCCGTCGTCCAGTTCGGCGATGCACTCCTGTGCGTCAAGCCCGTCGCCTTCGTCCGCCAGTGCCTCGCCGACGTCGGCTTCCCCGAGCGGTTCTGGTGGCTGCTCCCGACGCTGAAGGTCGCGGCCACCGCGGGGCTGGTCATCGGCATCTGGTTCCGCCCGCTGGCGATCCTGACCTGCGCGGCCCTGGTGCTGTACTTCCTGATCGCGTTCACCTCGCACGTCCGCGCGAAGGACTTCGGCCGGAACCTGTTCCTCAACTGCACCGGCATGCTCGTCGCCTGCGGCGCGGCCCTGGTCTTCAGCATCGTCGCCTGACCACGCCCGGGGGGCCGGCGCGGATCGACCACCGATCCGCGCCGGCGCGGAGTTGCGCGGCCCCAGCACCGGAAAAGCGTTGCCGCGCAACCGGATCACCGGGCTGCTCAGGCCCGTCGCAGTGCGTCCGCGTCCTCGAAGGTGAGCGCCTGGTAGATCGCGGAGAGGAGTTTGAACGCCTCGCCGTGGCAGGTGCTCCCGCCGCACGGCGCGCCCTCGTCGTCGCGATCGGCGCCGGTAGAGGGGCGGACGGACGTGGCCACGGACGCGATGATGCTGTTGCAGAGCGTCGCGAGCCTCCTGTGCTGCTCCTCCGGCGAGAGGGAAGCGAGCGCGCCGAAGAGCGCCTTGGTCGCCTCCCCGGGGCCGAGGCCGCTTCCGTGTTCGGGGAACCGGATGTTGAACAGCGGAACTTCCCCTCCGGTCCGGAGCTTCGCCGGGTCCGGCTCCACCCTGAGCTGGCCGACGAGACCGGTGAGCGTGATGCTCCCCGCCTCCACGGTCTCCCCCACGCTCGTTCGCAGCGCTTCCTCCAGGTTCGGAAGCTTGGGCGCCATCTCTTGCTCCTCGGTAACGGCTTTTGCGGTTCGGGTGCGCGCACCCGAACCGACCGTACGAACGCGGCAACGCCCACGCAGGCCGAAAGCGGACGCGTCCCCCCTCTGCCGACGAAGATCACCGGCACGTTTGATGATCAGCACCGCGGGCCAACCACGGGAGGTGGACGGTTCGGGGCGGGGCGATGTCGCGGGGTCGGTTCCGCGCGGCCTGCGCGTCGCCGCGGCCGTGGGATGGCGGCTGCTGGTGCTGGTGGCCGTCGCCTGGGTGCTGTGGCAGGTGTTCAGCCTGCTCTACGGCGAAGTCATGTCGGTGGCGGTGGCGGCGCTGCTGGCCGCCTTGATGTCGCCGGCGGTGCGCTGGCTGGTCCGCAGAGGGCTGAACCGCACGCTCGCGACCACCGCGGTGCTCGTCGGCGGGCTCGCCGCGCTCGGCGCCGTGCTGGCCGTGGTGATCAACACGCTGGTCGCGGGGCTGGCCGGGCTGAGCGAGCAGCTGGTGGCCAGCTTTCAGCAGATCCACACGTGGCTGATCCGGGGCCCGCTGAGCCTGAGCCAGCAGGAGCTCAACCAGGTTTTCCAACAGCTTTCGGAGGCGCTGCGGATCGACCGCGGCGGCCTGCCGACGACCGCGCTGGCGACCACCGGCACCCTGCTGCGGTTCCTCGCCGGCGTGCTGCTCGGCCTGTTCACCCTGTTCTTCTTCCTCCGCGACGGCGACTCGATCTGGCGGTTCCTGGTGCGGGTCACGATGCCGCGCGCGATCCGGTTCCGGGTGCGCACCGCGGGCGAGAACGGGTTCACCACGCTGGTCGCCTACGTCCGCGCGACCGCGGCGGTGGCGTTCATCGATGCGGCCCTGATCGGCATCGGGGCCACCGCGCTCGGCGTGCCGCTGCCGTTCGTGCTGGCCGTGCTGATCTTCCTCGGCGCCTTCGTGCCCTACATCGGCGCGGTCGTCACCGGCGGCCTGGCGGTGCTGGTCGCGCTGGCCGCCAACGGCGTGATCACCGCGCTGATCCTGCTCGCCGTGGTCGTCTGCGTGATGCAGCTGGAGGGGCACGTGCTGCAGCCGCTGCTGCTCGGGCACGCCGTGCGGCTGCACCCGCTGGCCGTCGTGCTCAGCGTGACCGCCGGTTTCACCCTCGCCGGCGTCGGCGGCGCGGTCCTGGCGGTGCCGCTGGTCGCCACGGCGAACACCGTCATCCGCGCCCTGCACGAACAGGCGCGGACGCCCCCGGAACACGGCGGCAACGGCCACCACCAGCCGTGACGCAGGAATGACCACCGCGCGGAACGGGTACTGCCGGTGCACGCCCGAAGTTGTGTGGAGGGACGCCGAACGATGCATACCGAACCCGTGCACGCGCCGGACCTGTCGCAACGATCCACCGCGCGGCTCGTCCGCGACGTCAGCGAGCAGCTCTCGCGCCTGGTCCGCACCGAAGTGCGGCTGGCGCAGATCGAGTTGCGCAGCAAGGGCAAGCAGGCAGGCATGGGGGCGGCGCTGATCAGCGCCGGAGGCGTGCTGGGACTGCTCGGCGGCGCCATGCTCATCGCGACCGTGGTGCTCGCGCTGGACATCGTGCTCCCGGCCTGGCTCGCCGCCCTCATCGTGGCGGTCGCACTGCTGGCGCTCGCGGGTGTCGCGGCGCTGGTGGGGCGATCGCGGCTGAAGCGCTCTTCGGGCGCGCTGCCGGAATCCCTGGAGTCGATCAAGCAGGACTACCGCGATCTGGGCAAGGCGCTCAAGCGATGACCAGGCGTCGCGAGGAGGAGCAGGAACTCGCCGGGCTCCGGGCCGAGCACGACCTGACCCTCCATGAACTGGGCAACACGCTCGACGAGCTCATGCACCGCGCGGACATCCGCGGCCGGTCGAAACGGGCCCTGAGCGATGCCATCGCATGCGCGGGCGACCGCGCGGCTCGACTGGCGAACGGAACCGCGAAGCCCTTGCTGGCGATCGCACTCGTCGCCGGGGGCGTGATCGCCTACGCGATGACCAGGATGCTCCGCAGGCCGGGGCGGTAGTGCCGGGTCAGATCCGGACGACGTCGGCGGAGACGAGGCCGGTCGTGCCGAGCTGGCGCCGCGGCCGCCGGGTCCCCCACGGGCCGCGGATCGCGATCCGATCGCTCGGCACCGGGCAGGCGCGGCGACCTTCGACCGGCCGGTGAAGCACGACGTCGTTGCCGGACGTGGCGTGACTGGGCACAATCCTCACCCCGAGAATGGTGGTTTCGGCTCAAGAACGCAGCGGTCGGACAAGCGCTGCTTTAACCATTGTGCAACACGAGGCCGTTGTGGTAACGCCCGGCCCGCACACCCGACGCCATCAGGTGTTATCGACACGGAGAGCTACCGCGTGCAGCGGTCGCCGGAAGGCGGTTCGATGAAGATCGTTTCGTTGGAGACCTTTTCGGTCGCGCCCCGCTGGCTGTTCCTGGCCGTGCGCACCGACGAGGGCATCACCGGCTGGGGCGAGCCGGTCGTGGAGGGCCGCTCCGCGACGGTCGCCACCGCCGTCGAAGAACTCTCCGACCACCTCCTCGGCCAGGACCCGTTCCGCATCGAGGACCACTGGCAGGTCATGACCAGGGGCGGCTTCTACCGGGGCGGGCCCATCCTGTCCAGCGCGGTGGCCGGCATCGACCAGGCGCTGTGGGACATCAAGGGCAAGGCGCTCGGCGTGCCCGTCCACGAACTGCTCGGCGGCGCGGTGCGCGACCGCGTCCGCACCTACTCGTGGATCGCCGGGGACGAGCCGGACCGGGTCGCCGACCACGCCCGGGAACGCATGCAGGAGGGCTTCGACGCGGTCAAGATGAACGGCACCGGCAGGGTGCGCGCGCTGGAGTCCAAGGCCGAGATCGACCTCCTGGTGGGGCGCGTCGCCGCGGTGCGGGAGGCGATCGGTGACCGCGCCGACATCGCCATCGACTTCCACGGCCGGGTCTCCCCCGCGCTCGCCCGCGAGGCCTGCCGGCTGCTGGAACCGCTGCACCCGCTGTTCGTGGAAGAACCGATCGTGCCGGAGCTGACCGCCGACTTCGGGCGGATCTGCGCGTCCACCACCGTGCCGATCGCCACCGGCGAGCGGCTGTACTCGCGGTGGGACTTCCGCGACGTGCTCGGCTCGGGCATCGCGGTCGCGCAGCCGGACCTGTCGCACGCTGGCGGGATCTCCGAGGTCCGCCGCATCGCGGCGATGGCGGAGGCGCACGGCGTGTCCTTGGCCCCGCACTGCCCGCTGGGGCCGATCGCGTTCGCGGCATCGCTGCAGATCGACTTCGCCTGCCCGAACGCGCTGATCCAGGAGACCAGCCTCGGCATCCACTACAACACCGGCTCGGACCTGCTGGACTACCTCGTCGACGCGAGCGTCTTTGACTTCCACGACAGCCACGTCGACCGGCTCACCGGCCCGGGCCTGGGCATCGAGGTCGACGAGGCGGCGGTGCGCCGAGCCGCGGAAATCGGACATCGCTGGCGAAACCCGTTGTGGCGCAACGAAGACGGCTCCCTGGCGGAGTGGTGACCGACCAGAACGGAAAGCCTTTTTCATTGCTGCGGAATCCGAAAAGACGAATGATCCTCAGTGGACCGAACAACTCGCGCGCCCCGGAACGCGGATGGTCACGATGCCCCGACCGCGCCCTTTTCAGCGTCTGGGGGACAAAGCACGCAGCCCGAACGGGGCACGATCGACCACAGCCCGAAACACGGCGGCCGGGGGTGACACACATTGGGGGCGCAGGCCCTGCTGGACACCCGGATGCAAGGCAAGTTCCCAGTCGCACCACCCCTTTCAAGCAATGAGGAGATTGAGAATGCGCACCACCGCCAAGCTCGCCCTTGCCGCCGCAGCAGCCACCGGCCTTCTGCTGGGCGCCCAGGGGCTCGCCAGCGCCGACGAGAACCCCTTCTGGCAGCAGCCCCAGCAGCAGGAGCAGCAGCAGCCGCAGCAACAGCAGCCGCAGCAGCAGCCGCAGGAGAACGCCTGGAACGACAACAACCAGGGCTCCGGTTGGGGCGCCCAGAACGACGCCCAGCAGGACATCAGCCCGTCGGCTTGGGCGCTTTGGGGTGCCTGGGGGCAGTGACCTCGGCGTGATCACGACCTGATTCGCACCGGAAAACCTTCGAGGGGCGCCGCGCACCGGCGCCCCTCGAAGGCTGTCGCGGGGAAGAACGCGTACAGCGTCAGCCGGGAACCGTTGTCAGGCGGCCGATTCCACCTCGCGGACCAGGTCGATCGCGCGGCCCAACGTGGTCAGTCGTTCGTCGAGTGTTTCGCCCGCCGGGTAGAGCCGGACGGTGTCCACGCCGGCGTCCTGCCAGACGCGCAGCCGGTCGCGGACCATCTCCTCGGTGCCGATCAGCGTCGTGCCGAGCACCATCTCGTCGGTGACCAGCGCCGCCGCGCCCTCGCGGTCACCGGCCTGCCACCGCTCCCGGACCTGCGCCGCCACCTCGGCCCAGCCCTGGCGGCTGTAGGCGTTGTTGTAGAAGTTCGTGCTGGACGAGCCCATCCCGCCCAGGGAAAAGGCCAGCTTCTTCTTGCGGTCGGCCAGCATCCCGCGCAGTTCGCCCGCATCGGCGGCGAAGGCGACCTCCGCGCCCTGGCAGACGTCGAGATCGGCCCGGGTCCGCCCGGCCTCGGCCAGGCCCGCGTCCAGGTGCGCGAAGTACGCCTCGGCCGCGCCTTCGGGCACGAAGCTGGTGCCCAGCCAACCGTCGGCGACCCTGCCGGTCAGCCGGAGCATCCCGGGCGACAGCGTCGCCAGGTAGATCGGGATGTCGTGCTCCGCCCGCGCCGACAGGCGCATCGGCTTCGCATCGCTGTCGGGCAGCGGGATCTGGAACCGGCTGCCGGAGAAGGAGATCTTCTCGCCAGAAAGCGCCGCCCGGATGACCTCCACGGTCTCGCGCATCCTGGCCATCGGCTTCGCGAACGGCACCCCGTGCAAGCCCTCGATCACCTGCGGACCCGACGGCCCCAGGCCCAGCAGGAACCGGCCCTCCGACAGCTGCGACAGGGTGATCGCCGCCTGCGCGATGGCCACCGGTGTCCGGGTGCCGAGCTGGATGATCCCCGAGCCGAGCAGCAGGCGTTCGGTGCGGGCCGCCAGGTAGCCCAGCGTCGACGGCGCGTCGGATCCCCATGCCTCGGCGACCCAGACGATGTCCAGGCCGAGCTTCTCCGCCTCCACCGCGAACTCGACCGGCTCCGACCAATCGGCGCCACCGGAGGCCTCGATCGACGTGGCCGTGCGCATCAGGCGTCCACCTCGCTCTCGGCGAGTTCCTTGATCGCGGCGAGGTTCGCGGCGATGGCGGCCTCGAACTCCCGCAGCCGCACGAAGACGATCTTCTGCTCCTTCTCCGGCATCCCGTCGATCGCCAGCGACAGCCCGGAGCGACCGGGGCCAAGCCGCACCCACTGCCGCAGCACTGCACCGCCGTCGGCAGGCTCGACGGTGAACCGCCAGGTCGCGCTCGGGGTGTCCGGATCCGTCACGGCCCAGGCGAAGACCCGCACCGGCTCGAACTCGACGATGTGGGAGGTCGTCGACCACTCCCCGAGCGCGTCGTGCTCGTTGTGGCCGACGAACCTGGCGCCCAGCGCCGGGCCGGTCGCCCCGTCCGCCCACTCCACCGACTGCAACTCCGAGCTCAGCCGAGGCATCAACTCGATGTCGGACACCAGCTCCCACACCCGGTCCGGCGGTGCGTCGATCCGCGTCCGCAGCTCCACCGTCGGTCCGTCCGCATACCTCGCGCCCGTCCACTCCACCGGCCGACCTCCTCGTCGCTTCGCCCTTGTCAGGGCGATGACCACGAGAGTTGCTTAACAAGACTGGCATGTCAAGGGCCGCGAGTGCGCAACCCGGCGACTCGGTTCAGCGCGCGAACCGGCGCTGGACGTCCGGCCGTTCGGCGAGCTTGGGCGGATATGCCGGCCCCAGCCGCTTGCTCGTCTCCGCAGACTTCAACTGCTCGCCGCACGCCGAGCACACCACTTCGGCGTGGCAGTCGTGGCCGCAGCGGTCGTGGTGCATGGTCACCGGCGGGCCTTCCTCGCCCGCGAGCCACTTGTCGCCCCACCGCGACATCGCGGCGAGGACGCCGAAGAAATCGCGCCCCTTCTCGGTCAGCACGTAGTCGTAGCGCACCGGGAAGCTGTCGTACTGCCGCTTCTCCAGCAGCCCTTCGTCCACCAGCCGCCGCAACCGCTCCGAGAGCGTGTTCCGGGCGATGCCCAGTTCCTGCTGGAACTCGTCGAACCGCTTGATCCCGTAGAACGCCTCGCGCAGCACCAGCGGAGTCCACCAGTCACCCAGCAGATCCATCGTCCGCGCGATCGAGCACGGCCAGCGTGCGAAGGAGGTGCGCTTCATGCCGGCGAGACTACAAGTCCCACGACGCAACCCACCTGCTGAGCGCGCCGGTCAGCGGAGCGCGGTCACGTCCAGCTCCGCCAGGAAGCGGTACGGCCGGTGGTCCAGGAGATCACCGAACCTCTTGCGCAGCCGGGACATCTCCGCGCGCACCGTGATCGTCCGCGTCCGGTCGGCGAACAGCTGCTCGGCGAGCTCGGCGGCGCTTCGGCCCGCCCGGTTCTCCGCCAGGTCGAGCAGGATCTGCGCGTGACGCCCGCTGAGCGGATACGTCCAGTTCCCGGAGCTGCGGTGCACCGTCAGGGCAGCCCGGCCCGACCTGCGCACGTCGACCACGACGCGGGCCACCGATGGCGCGTCCGGCGCGCACGGTCGCAGCAGGATGCCCTCCGGCAGCGGTTCGAACGAGCAGACGCCGAATGCCGGCAGCCACACCTCCTGCGAGTCGAGGCGATCCGGCAGCGCGATGCGGTCCAGCGGCGGCAGCCCGGTCGAGGCGGCCACCCAGCCGTTCGGATCAACCACCAGGGCCTGCCCGTCGATCTTCGCCAGCAGCGGCGCGGCCACGGCGCGCAACCGGTCCAGGCGGGTGCGGTGGGCATCGCGCAACTTCGCCTCCGCCAGCCCGGCCACCGCGCGGACCAGCGCCAACGTGCTCGGGTGCATGGTGTCGGCGGGTCCGCTGACATCTACCGCGCCGAGCAGCCGCCCGTCGCGCGGGTCGCGGATCGGGGCGGCCGCGCAGGTCCACGCGTGGTGGCTGCGCACGTAGTGCTCGGCCGAGTGGACCTGCACCGGGACGCCCTCGACCAGGGCCGTGCCGATGGCGTTCGTGCCCACCGCGTTCTCCAGCCAGCACGCGCCCTCGACGAACCCGAGGCGGTCGGCCCGGCGGAACACGCCAGGATGCCCGTCCCGCCACAGGACCCGTCCCTCGACGTCGACGATGACCACGATGTGCCCGGCGCTCTCGGCCACCGGGACCAGCCCGCTGCGCAGCGCCAGCAGCGCGTCATCGGTGATGCCGCAGGTGGCGCGGCGCCGCTCGACCTCGCCGGCGGACACCGGTCGGCTTTCCGCGCCGTGGTCCGGATTCACGCCCTGGTTGCGCGCGCGGCGCCAGGACTCGACGATCAGCTGCCGCGGCCGCGCCGCCGGGCGGCGGCCGCCGATGACCGCATCGTGCGCGCGGGCGACCGCGTGGGCGTACTGCCGCGGATCGGCGCCCACCGGGAGCGCGGCCTCGTCGAGGCGATGGGTCCGCATGGCCAACTCCTGTCGCTCGGCGCAACAACGCTGTCTCGCCCGCATCACGCCGCCACAGGAGACGACCGGACCGGGCGTGTGCGCAAGGGTTGCACGGGGTTGCATCCCTCGTCGAGGCCCTGCGATCGGGATGATCTCCGATCCACAGAGGATGCGACTCGACGAGAAGATCGTTGCCACCGCGCGACATCCCGAATTGCAACCCGCTGCAACGCTGTCCCGCGCTTCCGAGATCCGCTTATGTTCGCAGCCCAAGAGCCACGGCGGGTCTGCGCGATCCGATCGGGCGGGCCCCCGCCCGGTCCTCGCGTCGCCAGGCCACCAGCACGCGGAAGAGGAGCGAGATGGCCTTGAACGAGCAAGAGCTGCTGCGCGCTTATCGAAGGATGTCCGAGATCCGCGCGTTCGAGGACCGCCTGCACGAGGAGAACGCCACCGGCGACATCCCCGGGTTCATCCACCTGTACTCCGGGCAGGAGGCGATCGCCGTGGGCGTGTGCGAGAACCTGCGGGACACCGACTACATCGGCTCCACGCACCGCGGCCACGGGCACTGCATCGCCAAGGGCTGCGACCTCCGCGGGATGATGGCGGAGATCTTCGGCAAGGACGACGGCCTGTGCCACGGCAAGGGCGGATCGATGCACATCGCCGACCTCTCGGTCGGCATGCTCGGCGCCAACGCGATCGTCGGCGGCGCGCCGTCGCTGGCGATCGGCGCCGCGCTGAGCGCCAAGACGCTGCGCAACGGCGGCATCGCCGCGTCGTTCACCGGCGACGGCGGCTCGAACCAGGGCACCGCCTTCGAGGCCATGAACATGGCCGTGGTGCTCCGGCTGCCGATCATCTTCGTCATCGAGAACAACGGGTTCGGCGAGGCCACCGGCACCGACTACGCGGTGGGCGCGCCGGACATCGCCGCCCGGGCGGCGGCGTTCGGCATGCCCGCGGTGAAGGTCGACGGCACCGACTTCTTCGAGGTGCACGAGGCCGCCCGGCAGGCCGCCGAGCGGGCCCGCGACGGCGGCGGTCCGACCACCATCGAGGCCCGGGCGAACCGGTTCTGGGGCCACTTCGAGGGCGACGCACAGCTGTACCGGACGCCGGACCAGGTCGCGGAGCTGCGCCGGACGCGGGATCCGCTGCAGAACTTCCGCGACAAGGTGGACCCGAAGAAGGTCACCGCGGCGGAGCTCGACGCCATCGACGAGCAATCCCGGGAGCTCGTCGACGACGCCGTCGCCCGTGCCCGCGCCGCCGCGTACCCGCCGATCGAGAACCTGCTCACCGACGTCTACGTCTCCTACTGAGGGGAAGGCAACGATGACCGCGTCGAAGAAGACGTACCGCGAGGCTGTGAAGGACGCGCTCTGCCAGGAGATGGAGCGCGACGAAACCGTCGTGCAGATCGGCGAGGACCTGCGCGGCGGCCATGCCGGCACCAACCCGGACCTGGAGACCAAGAAGATCGAAGCATTCGGCGGCGTCCTCGGCGTCACCAAGGGCCTGTGGACCCAGTTCGGCTCCGAGCGCGTCATCGACACGCCGATCACCGAGTCCGCGATCATCGGCATGGCGGCCGGCGCGGCGCTGACCGGCCTGCGGCCCGTGGCAGAGCTGATGTTCATGGACTTCTTCGGGGTCTGCTACGACGCGCTCTACAACCAGGCGGCCAAGTTCCGGTACATGTTCGGCGGCAAGGCCCGCACGCCGATGGTGATGCGCGGCATGATCGGCGCCGGGTTCTCCGCGGCCGCCCAGCATTCGCAGTCGCCGTACAACGTGTTCGCCGCCGTGCCCGGTCTGAAGGTCGTGGCACCGTCGAACGCCTACGACGCCAAGGGATTGCTGATCCAGGCCATCCGCGACGACGACCCGGTGGTGTTCTGCGAGCACAAGACCCTCTACGACACGACGGCCGAGGTGCCGGACGAGGCCTACGCGATCCCGTTCGGGGTGGCCAACTACACCCGGCAGGGCACGGACGTGACGGTGATCGCCCTGTCCGCCATGGTCAACGCCGCCAACGACGCGGCCGACCGGCTGGCCGCGGAAGGCATCTCGGTCGAGGTCGTCGACCCGCGCACGGTCTCACCGCTGGACGAGGAGGGCATCCTCGAATCGGTGGCCGCCACCGGCCGGGTGGTCGTGGTGGACGAGTCGGCGGCGCGCTGTGGTTTCGGCCACGACGTGGCGGCGCTCATCGCGACCAAGGCGTTCGACTCGCTGCGGGCGCCGGTCGAGCTGGTGACGCCGCCGCACACGCCGGTGCCCTTCTCCCCCAAGCTGGAGAAGGCCTGGCTGCCGGATGCGGCCCGCATCGAAACCGCGATCCGCAGGCTGGTGGCGAGCTGATCATGAGCGACATCAACGTGATCGAAGTGCCGAAGTGGGGCCTCTCCATGGAGGAGGGCACCATCACGAAGTGGCTGGTCGACGAGGGCGCCGGGTTCCGCAAGGGCGACCCGATCTGCGAGGTGGAGACCAGCAAGATCACCAACGAGATGGAGGCGCCTTTCGACGGCGTGCTGCGCCGGATCCTCGCGAAGCCGGGCCAGACGCTGCCGGTGGGCGCCGCGATGGCGGTGTCGGCGGACGCCGACATCCCGGACTCGACGATCGATGAGTTCCTGGCGGCAAACGGTTCTCCTGCGCCGGAACCCGCTGCGGTGCAGGAAGTTTCGCCGGCCGCGGCACCAGTCGCGGCACCTGCTGCCGCACCAGCTGTAGCACCGCCTGTAGCACCGCCTGCCGCCGCATCACCGCCCGGCGCGACGGTTGTCCCGGCGGCGCTTGCGGGCTCGACGAACGGCGACGTCTTCGCGACGCCGCGCGCGCTCAAGCTCGCGACGGAGCTCCAGGTCGACCTCGGCAAGGTGCCCGGCACCGGCCGCACCGGCCGGGTTTCGGTGGCCGACATCCACGACGCCATTCGCGCGGCAGGCGGCGCGGTCGCCGAACCGGCGGCACCGCAGCGCAACGGCACGCCACCACGGTCCACACAGGACGACCGCGGCGTCAACGCCACGACGGTGGCGCGTCGCCTTGCGGCGAGCCTGGGCATCAACTTGCACGACTGCCGGGCCACCGGGGCGCGCGGCCGGGTGTGCGTCGCGGACGTCCGCGAGGCGGAGCGGAAGTTCCTGCCCACGACCGGACCCGAGGTCCGCGAAACGGCGGTGGCACCGGAATTCGAGACCGTGCCGCTCGATTCGATGCGCCGGGCCATCGGCCGGCGGCTGCAGGCCTCGAAGCAGAACTCCCCGCACTTCCGGCTGACCGCAGACCTGGAGATCGACGCCCTGCTCGCCCTCCGGAAGCAGATCAACGCCACGGTGCCGGCGGTCAAGCTCTCGGTGAACGACTTCATCGTCAAGGCGTGCGCGGCAGCCCTGCGCAAGGTCCCTGACGTCAACGTCCAGTTCGACGAGGAATCACAGGCGGTGCTGCGGTATTCCGCCGCCGACATCTCCGTCGCGGTGGCGCTGCCCTCGGGCCTCATCACGCCCATCGTGCGCGGGGCCGACGCCAAATCCTTGGCCGAGATCTCCGGCGAGGTGCACTCCCTGGTGACCAAGGCAAAGAGCGGCCGGCTCAAGCCCGAGGAGTTCCAGGGCGGCACCTTCACGGTCTCCAACCTGGGCATGTTCGGGGTGCGCGAGTTCGACGCGATCATCAACCCGCCGCAGGCGGCGATCCTCGCGGTCGGATCCGGCGAGCAGCGCCCGTTCGTCGACAATGGACAGATCGTGCCGCGGACGGTGCTGACGGTGACGCTCTCCTGCGACCACCGGGTGATCGACGGTGCCCTCGGCGCAACGTTCCTGCAGGAGCTCAAGCGCTTCGTCGAATCACCGGCCCTGATGCTGGTCTAGGAGGAACGATGAGCGAGAAGTACGACGTGCTCGTCATCGGCGGCGGGCCCGGCGGCTACGTAGCGGCCATCCGCGCCGCCCAGCTCGGGCTGCGCACCGCCGTCGTCGAACGAGACCGGCTCGGTGGCATCTGCCTGAACTGGGGATGCATCCCGACGAAGGCGCTGCTGCACGGCGCGGACGTCGCCCACACGCTGGCGAACCTGCGGCCGCTGGGCTTCAGCGCGAGCGGCGTGGAGTTCGAGATGGCGCAGCTGGTGGCGTTCAGCCGCTCGGTCTCCGACCGCCTCGCCGGCGGCGTCGAGTACCTGATGCGCAAGAACGGCGTCGATGTCGTCACCGGGTCCGCCCGGTTGGTCGACAAGGGCGTCGTCGAGGTCGCCGGGGAGCAGGTGACGACGCTGCGCGCCGATCACGTGATCCTGGCGACCGGCGCGCGCCCCCGCTCGCTGCCCGGTGTGGTGCCCGACGGGGACCGGGTCTGGACGTACTTCGAGGCGCTGGTGCCCGCCGAGGTGCCGAAGTCCTTGCTGGTCATCGGATCCGGCGCGATCGGGGCCGAATTCGCCAGCCTCTACAACGATCTCGGCAGCGAGGTGACGCTCGTGGAGATGGCGCCGCAGGTCATGCCCGCCGAGGACGCCGCGGTCGCCGAGCACGTGCGCAAGGGGTTCGAGAAGCGCGACATCCGGGTGCACACCGGCGCATCGGTGTCCGAGGTCGCCGCGGCGGCCGATCACGTGACCGCGACGCTGAACCTCGCCGACGGCACGGCGCAGCGGCTCACCGCCGAGCGCGTCCTGGTCGCGGCGGGCGTCGAGGGCAACGTGGCCGGGCTCGGGCTCGAAGAGCTCGGGGTCGAGGTGGAACGCGGATTCGTCCGCACCGACCAGTGGTGCCGGACCAACGTGTTCGGCGTCTACGCGATCGGGGACGTGGCGGGCGCACCGTGCCTCGCCCACAAGGCGAGCCACGAAGGCGTGGTGTGCGTCGAGCGGCTCGCCGGGGTCGAGCACGTGAAGCCGCTGGATCCGGGCCACATTCCCGGGTGCACCTACGCGCGGCCGCAGGTCGCCCGCCTCGGCCTGACCGAAGCGCAGGCCCGGGAGACCGGGCGGCCGCTGCAGATCGGCCGGTTCGACCTGCAGGCATCCGGCAAGGCGATGGCCATCGGCGAGGCGGACGGCTTCGTCAAAACCATCTTCGACGCCGCGACCGGCGAGCTGCTGGGCGCGCACCTGGTCGGCCCGGACGTCACGGAACTGGTCCAGGGCTTCGGGATCGCGCGTTCCCTGGAGGCCACGGCCGACGACCTCGCCGAGGTCGTCTTCGCGCACCCGACCCTGTCGGAGGCAGTGCACGAATCGGTCCTGGCAGCCCTGGGCAGGCCGCTGAACGCATGACCGCTTCCGCGGGGCCCGGCGAACCCGGGCCTCGCGGATCACGAGATCTGCTGCAGGCGGATCGGCAGGCCGTCGATCGGCATCGGGCCGGTCCCGTAGCGCATCCGCGGCTCGTACCCGGCCGGGACGGTCCACCGGAACCGCAGCAGCAGCTGGTGCATGATCGCCTTGAGCTCCATGCCGCCGAAGTGCATCCCGATGCACTTGTGCACGCCGCCGCCGAACGGCGCCCACGCGTAGCGGTGCACCTTGTCCTCCCGGCGGTGCTCGGCGAAGCGCTCGGGATCGAACTCGTCCGGCGCGGGCCACCACTGCGGCATCCGCTGCGTCGCGTACAGCTGGGCGACCACCCTGGTGCCCGCCGGGATGTAGTGGCCGAGGATCTCGGTGTCCGCGACCGCCTGCCGGAACAGCCCGCCCACCGGGGCGTTGAGCCGCATGACCTCCTTCAGCACCATGCCCAGCAGCGGAAGCCCGTCCGGATCGGGCCGGTCGATGGCCTGTTCCCCCAGCGCGCGGGCCTCGGCGCGGAGCCGCTCCTGCCACTCGGGATGCCTGCCGAGGTAGTAGGCCGCCATCGCGAGCGTGATCGTGCTGGTGTCGTGCGCCGCCAACAGCACGAAGATCATGTGGTTCACGACGTCGTCGTCGGAGTACCGGTCGCCTTCGTCTGTCTCGGCCCGGCACAGCACGCTGAACAGGTCGCTGCCCGTTCCGGCGCGCTTGGCTGGGATGCGCTCCCGGAAGTACTCCTCCAGCAACCGCCGCCCGCGCAGCCCGCGCGCCCAGGTGCCACCCGGCACGTCGGCGCGCAGGATCGCCTGACCGCCGTGCACGGCCGCCACGAACGCCCCGGCGATCCGGTCCGCGTCGGTGCCGGGGCGTTCGCCGACGAACACCTCGGTGGCCAGGTCCAGCGTGAGCCGCTTCGCCGCGGTGTACACCGGGAACCGGTCGCCCGGCCGCCACCGCGCCAGACCGCGCTCGATGGCCGGCGTCATCGCGCCCAGGTAGTCGGCGAGGCGTTCGCGGGTGAACGCCTGCTGCATGATCCGGCGGTGGTGCAGGTGCTCCTCGAAGTCCATGAGCATGACGCCGCGGCGGAAGAACGGGCCGATCAGGTAGTCGTAGAAACCCTCGTTGCCGAACGCCTTCTCGCGGTTGGCCGCCACCACCTCGACCGCATCGGGCCCCATCACGGTGACGACCTCGGTGCCGAGCACCGAGCATCCCGCCCCACGACACCGGTCCGAACTCCGCGTAGCGGCGGCGCGAGGCCTCCAGCAGATCGGTCAGCACGCTGATGGTGTGCCCGATGACCGGCAACCCGTAGTCGCCGAGCACCGGCTTCAGCCCCGAGCCGGGCGGCGGCGCGGCCAGCGGCCGGACCGGGGACGCGAGCCGCTCGGTGCGGGAAATAGCGGACTGCAGCTGCCTTTTGAGCGCATAGGCGATCACCGGCGCACCTCCCGACGGCGCGGAGCACCTCCATTCCACGGAAGCACAACACCACCGGAAATCTCATCGGCCACCAGCCCGAACCCGCTACGCCGAACGGCCCGTGCCGGGCACCGCGGCGACTCGGGATCAGACGAGTTCGTCGTCCTCGGAGGTCCGGGTGTAGATCGTTTCGCCGCGCAGGACCGTGCGCAGGCAGCGCGGCTGCGGCGCGCCCGGAGAGAGGTCGGGCAGGCCCGGCACTCCCGCTCGCGGATCGGTGGACCACCGCTGCACGCGCGAATCCGGTGCCGCCACAACGAGTTCCCCGGCATCCCACACCGCGTAGGTCGCGGGCGCGCCGGGCACCAACGTGCCCGTGATGCCGTCGTCGACGCCGGCCGCCCGCCAGCCGCCCCGGGTGTGCGCCGTGAACGCCGCCCGCGGCGAGATGCCGAAACCTGCGGTGCGGTGGTGCACCGCCGCCTGCACCGCGCGCCACGGATCGACCGGCGTCACCGGCGCGTCCGAGCCGAACGCCAGCAGCACGCCGCTGGCGGCGAGCTTCGAGAACGGGTTGAGCCGGGTGCCGCGCTCGACGCCGAGGCGCCGCGCGTACATGTCGCCGGGACCGCCCCATGCGGCGTCGAAGGACGGCTGGACGGACGCGACGACGCCGAACCCGCCCAGTTCCGCGGCCTGCTGCTCGTCGACCATCTCCAGGTGTTCCAGCCGGTGGCGCAGGCTCGCCAGTGCGGGCGCGCCCACGATCTCCGCCGCCTTGCGGAAACCGTCGCAGACCTCGGCCACCCCGGCGTCGCCGATCACGTGGAACCCGGCCTGGATCCCGGCCCGCGTGCACTCCACCAGGTGCTCGGCCACCGCGTGCGCGTCGAGGTAGAGCACGCCCGCGGTCGTCCGGTCGTCCGCGTAGGGCTCGCGCAGCGCCGCGGTGCGCGAACCGACCGCGCCGTCGACGAACAGGTCACCGGCCAGGCCGCGGACGCCGAGCTCGCGGGCCCGCTCCACCGCGCCCAGCTCGCCCCAGTAGCCGACGACCTCGGGCACCCCGCCCTGCGCGGAAAGCGCCAGCAGGTCGGCCAGGTCATCGGCCCCGGAGATGTCCGGCCCACCGCATTCGTGCACGCACGCCACGCCCTGCGAGGCGGCGTGCTGCAGGAAGGCCAGCTGCGCTTCCTTGCGCTGCGCGGCGCCGAGAGCCTCCCGCGCGGCGCGGCGCACGTGGTGGTGCGCAACGCGCGTCAACGGGCCGTGCTCGCTCCAGCCTTCGGCGTCGCGGGTCAGCGGCGCCCGGTCCACCAGCGTCGTGGACACCAGGGCGGAGTGCACGTCGATCCGGGACAGGTACACCGGCGCGCCCGCCGCGGCGCGGTCGATCTCGTCGCGGGTCGGGGGCCGTCGCTCCGGCCACCACGTCTCGTCCCAGCCGTGGCCCCACACCAGCGTGCCCGGGTACTCGGCGACGTGATCCCGCAGTGCGTGCAGGAATTCCGTCAGCGACGCGCAACCGGTCAGGTCGAGGCCGTTGAGCAGCAGGCCGGTGGAGGTCGCGTGCACGTGCGCGTCGACGAAGGCAGGCGCCACGAAAGCGCCTTCGAGGTCGATGACCTCGGCGTCGGGATGCAGCGCACGGCCGACCTCGTCGGCGCCGACCCACGCGATGGTGCCATCGGTCACGGCCATCGCGGTGGCACCGGCGTCGGCGGGCGAGTGGATCCGCCCGCCGAGCAACAACGTGGTCTCGGACATGTCCTTCGTGCTTCCCCGTTCCGGGTTTCCAACTGCGCAGGTCGAGATCGGCGAAGCGGGTCGTCGCACGCCCCCGGCGAACCCGGCCGCGATCGTTCTGGCGAGCTTACCCGCCGCCCGGGACCCGCCGACGGCACGCCGACCCGATCACCTGCGCGGGCTGCCGTCTGGCCGTTCTGCCTGCGCAGATCGTTGCGGCGGCAGCAACTCCGGCCCCGTCGCGGTCGGCTCGTCGTCCTCGGTGACCGAAACCACCTCGCCGTCGATGACGTCCTCGCCGGGCGCGGTCGCGCCCTGCCTGCGGTAGGCCTGCTGGGTGTGCAGCCACATCTGGTCCTGCATCGCCTTCGATCGCCGCTCCGCCGCGCGCAGCATCCGGTTGCGCAGCAGGGCGCGGGTCGGCGGGAACAGGCACAGCAGCCCCGCGATGTCGCTGATGAAACCGGGCATGATGATCAGGAGCCCGGCGGCGGCGATGAGCACCCCGTCGGAGAGCTCCTTCTCCGGGGGCCTGCGCCGGCGCGCGGCTTCGCGGAACTCCTGCAGGGTGCGGCGGCCCTGCCAGCGCACCAGCCAGGTCCCCAGCACGGCGGCGGCGATCAGCAGGCCGACGGTGGGCAGCACCCCGATGGCCTGGCCGATGGCGACCAGCACGGCGATTTCGACCACACCGGCGACGAGGAGAAGAACGAGGATCGGCACGGCGCGGAGACCTCCTGTCGGTGGCAGTCACCAGGTTCAACGAACGAGGCCCCGCAAATGCTCCCAAAACCCGCAGAGGTGATGAACGCCCCCGGCCCTCGGCCCCATAGACTTCCACCTGATGCGGGCGCACAAGTCGAAAACAGCAATCCTCCTGCTGGTCAGCACGGTGCTGGCCCTCGCGGTGTTGATCAGCGACCAGTACCTGCCCGGACTGCCGCTGCAACCCAAGCAGCTCCCGGCCGCGGTCGTGACCCTCGGCGACAGCACTCTGTCCGGCGAGGGCGGCGGCCGGTACGAGGCCGGGACCAACGGCGAGCGGGACAACTGGTGCCACCGGTCGGCGGCCGCGCCGATCAACCAGCTCCGGCTCCCGCCGGAGGTGACCCGCATCAACCTGGCCTGCTCCGGCGCGCGGACCGACCTGGTCGGCGCGGACCCGGAACCCGGCCACGCCGAAGGCTCCCAGTCCCGGAGGCTGGCGGATTTGGCGCAGCAGTACCGGATCACCGACGTCGTAGTGCAGATCGGCGCCAACGACGACCCGGGCTTCACCGACGTCGTCAACAAGTGCGTGGAGGCCTGGGTGCGGCAGGCGCCGGAGGGGTGCGCGGCGTCGATGCGCACCGCGTGGCCGCAGCGGGTGGAGCGGATGAAGCCGAAGGTGCTGGGCGCGCTGAACGACATCCGCGCGGCGATGGACAGCGCGGGCTACACGCCGAGCAGCTACTCGCTGATCGTGCAGTCCTACGCCTCGCCGGTGGGCCCCGGCGTCAAGCCCGAGCTGCAGGACCTGTCCGGCTGCCCGTTCCTGACCGGCGACCTGGAGTGGATCCGGGGCACCGGGGTGCCGCAGCTGTCCGCCGGCCTGCAGGACGTCGCGCGGCAGGCGAACGCCCGGTTCCTGGACCTGTCGCGGGCGGGCATCGGGCACGAGGCGTGCACGGGCAACCCGAGGACCGCGGATGGCGAGTGGTTCACGAGGCTGACGGTCGACTGGGCGAGCCTGCAGGACGAGCAGCGCGCGGCGCACGCGATGCAGGAATCCTTCCATGCCAACGCCGCCGGGCACGCCCAGCTCGGCCGCTGCCTCGGCGAATTCATGGCCGCGGAAGACCCGACGGCGCTGTGCTTACCTGACGAGCTCGGCAACCTCCGCGCGGTCCCGGCGCACGCCGCGGCCGCCCAGGCCCACCCCTGACAGGCACACCCCCGACCCGTTCCCCGCAATTTCAATGTAAATCAGACCTTCGATTTCAATGGAAATTGCGGGGAACGGCGGGACGCGTCAGATCGCCGGGGGGCGGTTCTCGAACGGGGTGGACAGGACCACCGTCGTCCTGGTCGACACCTTCGCGGCCTCCCGGATCTGCCGCAGCAGTTCCTCCAGGCCCAGCGGCGAGGTCACCCGCACCTGCAGGATGTAGGACTCGTCGCCCGCCACCGAGTAGCACGACTCGATCTCCGGCAGGTGCTCCAGGCGCTGCGGGTAGTCGTCCGGCGCAGCCGGGTCGATCGGCGTCAGCGAGATGAACGCGGTCAGCGGCAACCCGATCTGGTCACCGTCCACTTTGGCCGTGTAGCCCTGCAGGGCGCCGCGCTGCTCCAGCCGGCGAACCCGTTGGTGCACCGCGGAAACGCTCAGCCCGACGCGCTCGGCCAGGTCGGTGAAGCTGCACCGGCCGTCCCGCGCCAGCTCGCGCAGGATGGCGCGGTCGGTGGCCTCCAGCCCGCCCGGGGTTGCGGATCTTTCGCTCACGCCGGCAGCACCACCAACTCGTGCGGCTGGTTGTTCACGCTCTCCACGCCGTCCTCGGTGACGATGACGATGTCCTCGATGCGCGCGCCCCAGCGCCCCGGCAGGTAGATGCCCGGCTCGACGCTGAAGGCGGTGCCCGGCTCCAGCGGCGCGGCGTTGCCGCCGACGATGTAGGGCTCCTCGTGCACGTCCAGGCCGATGCCGTGCCCGGTGCGGTGCACGAAGTACTCGCCGAACCCGGCGGCGGCGATCGGCTCGCGGGCCGCGGCGTCGATCGACTCGGCGGTCGCGCCCGGCCGCACCGACTCGACGGCGGCGCGCTGCGCGGCCTCCAGCACGGCGTAGGTCTCGCGGACGTCCGCCTGGGCGGGCTCGCCCACGCTGTAGGTGCGGGTGCAGTCGGAGTTGTAGCCCTCCGCGATCGGGCCGCCGATGTCGACGACGACCACGTCGCCGCGCTCGATCACCCGGTCCGACACGTCGTGGTGCGGGCTGGCGCCGTTCGGCCCCGAGCCGACGATGACGAATGCCACCTCGGTGTGGCCCTCGTCGATGATCGCGGCGGAGATGTCCGCGCCGACCTCGGCCTCGGTCCGGCCCGCCTTGAGGAACTCCGCCATCCGGGCGTGCACCCGGTCGATGGCGGCCCCGGCCTTGCGCAGCGCCTCGATCTCGGCGGCGTCCTTGCGCATCCGCAGTTCGCGCAGCACGGTCCCGGCCAGCACCTGCTCGGCGTCGGGCAGGGCGGCGCGCAGCGGGATGGTGTGCAGCGCGGGCATCACGTCGGCGACGGCCAGCCGGGACGGCGCGCCGCCGCGACGGGCCAGGTCGGCCACCATCGCGTGCGGGTCCTGACCGTCGACCCAGGTCACGACCTCGATGCCGAGCTCAGCCAGCGGGATGCCGGCGAAGCCGGGCTCCTCCAGCTTCGGCACGACCAGCGCGGGACGGCCGTCGGCCGGGAGCACCAGGCAGGTCAGCCGCTCGTGCGACTCACCGCCCGCGCCGAGGAGGTAGCGCAGATCGGAACCGGGCGAGATCAGCAGCGCGTCGAGTTTCGACGCGGCTGCGGTTTCGGCGGCCTTGGTGAGGCGGGCCGCGAGCACGGATGGATCCTGCTTGATCGAGACGGTGGCCATAGCTCCCAAGCCTAATCCTGGGGCGGCGACCCGACGCCCGGCCGGTCCGGTTCACGCCACCGGGGTCGTGAGCGTTTTGGGCTGCTGTAGCGCTCCAAAGCACTCACGACCCCGCGAGTGGCGGAAATCGGACGCCGACGGCTCAGGCCGGAGCCTTGTCCAGGTCCTGTTCGAGCAGGACGACGAGCTCGTCCAGGGCGGCCTCGTCGCCGGAGAGCTCGACCTCCTCGCCGTGCTGGGCGCCCAGCGACATCAGGCCGAGCATGCTGCTCGCGTCGACCGGGTCACCGGCCACGCCGTCGACGACCTTGGCGATCGTGACGGGCGTGGCCTGCTCCGCCGCGGCCTTGGCGAGCAGCGCGGCGGGGCGGGCGTGCAGGCCGACCGAGGCGGCGATGCGGACTCGACGTTGCATTGCTGTTCCTCTCCGGATCCGGGGGTGGTTGCGGTCGTGAGCGGGAATGGCTGCTGTGGCGGCCAAAACCGCTCACGACGTGATTCAGGCCGGGACGGCGGACGCGGCCTCAGGAGCGGGTTCTTCGGCGTCCTGGCGGCCGAGCTGCTTGGTGAACAGCACCGCCGCCGCCGCGACCACGACGCCGATGACGATCGCGGCCAGGTACATCAGCGGATTGCCCACCAGCGGCGTCACGAAGATCCCGCCGTGCGGGGCGCGCAGCGTGGCGCCGAAGGTCATCGACAGCGCGCCCGTGGTCGCCGAGCCGAGCACGATGGACGGGATCACCCGCAGCGGATCGCCCGCCGCGAACGGGATCGCGCCCTCGGTGATGAACGACGCGCCGAGCAGCCAGGCGGCGCGGCCGCTGGCCCGCTCGGCCGGGCTGAACAGCTTGCCGCGCACCGCCGAGGCCAGGGCCAGCGACAGCGGCGGGACCATGCCCGCGGCCATCACGGCGGCCATGATCTCCAGCGACGCCGTCGTGCCGATGCTCAGGCCGCCGACGGCGAAGGTGTAGGCGACCTTGTTGATCGGCCCGCCCATGTCGAAGGCGATCATCGCGCCGAGCAGGGCGCCCAGCAGCGCCGCGTTGGCGCCGGACAGGCCGGTGAGCCAGCCGGTGAGCGCCGTCATGGCCAGCGCGATCGGCTTGCCGAGCACCACGAACATCAGCCCGCCGACCACCAGCGAGCCCAGCAGCGGCAGCACCACCACCGGCATGATCCCGGCGATCCCGCGCGGCACCTTCACCTGCTTCAGCCCGGCGATCACGGCACCGGCCAGCAGGCCGGCGACGAGGCCGCCGAGGAAGCCCGCGCCGACGGTCACGGCCACCGCGCCGCCGACGAAGCCGGGGGCGATCGCGGGCCGGTCGGCGATGGCGAAGGCGATGAACCCGGCCAGCACCGGCACCAGGAACTCGAACGCCGTCGTGCCGATCTGGTTCGCCAGCGCCGCCCAGCTGAGCAGGCTCGCCGGGTCGAAGACCTCGGTGACCGGCGGCGCGTCGGTGATCTGGTAGCCGCCGAGCGCGAAGCTCAGCGCGATCAGCAGACCGCCAGCGGCCACGAACGGGATCATGTAGCTCACGCCGGTCATCAGCCACTGCCGCAGCCGGGTGCCGAAACCGGCGCCCGCGACGACCTTGCTGGCCAGTTCCGGCTCGGCGGCAGCGGCTTCCGGCTCGGCGGCCGGTTCCTGCTGCGCGGCGTCGGCGGCCTGGGCCAGCAGGCCCGCCGCGTCGTTGATGGCCTGCTTCACGGAGACCTCGACGACCGGCTTGCCCGCGAAGCGCTCCCGGTCCCGGACCCCCACGTCGGCGGCGAAGATCACCGCGTCGGCCGCGGCGATGTCCGCCGCCGACAGCGGCGTCGAGCCCGCCGAGCCCTGGGTCTCGACCAGCATCTCGTCCCCGGCGGCCTTGGCGGCCTGCTCCAGTGCCTCGGCCGCCATGTAGGTGTGCGCGATGCCGGTCGGGCAGGCGGTGACGGCTACGTACTTCACGGCGCGACCTCCTCGCGCACGTACTTCGCGAGCTCGGCCGCGTCGGTGGCGTCCAGCAGCGTCTGCTTGAACTCGGCGCGCACCAGGCGCCGGGCCAGCGCGGCGAGCACGGTCATGTGGTCGGCGCCGCCGCCTTCCGGCGCGGCGATGAGGAAGATGAGCTTCGCCGGGCCGTCTTCGGCGCCGAAGTCGACGCCGGCGGCGCTGCGGCCGAAGGCCAGCGTCGGCGCGGTCACCGCCGACGAGCGGCAGTGCGGGATGCCGATGCCGCCCTCCAGCCCGGTCGGCATCTGCTGTTCGCGGGCTTCGATGTCGGCCAGGAACCGGTCGATGTCCGTGACGCGGCCGGCGGCGACGAGCCGCTCGGCGAGGTCGCGCACGACGGCCCGCCGGTCGGTGCCCGCCAGGTCCAGTTCGACGAGGTCCGAGGTGATCAGTTCGGTAGTCATGCCGCCACTCCGCTGAGGCTCACTGTCTTGTCCACTGCATCCATCCGCACCCGCAGCGGGTGGATGTCGTCCGGGCCGGGCATCCGGCTGCCCGCCAGCCCGACCGCCGCCGTCCCGTAGGCGACGGCGGTGCGCACGGCGGCCGGCCCGATGCCGCCCGCCCGCAGGAATCCGGCGAGCATCGCGTCGCCCGCGCCGACGGTGCTGCGCACCTCGGTCGCGGTGCTCGTGGCATGCCAGGTGCCGGTCTCCGCGACCAGCACCGCACCCAACTGCCCGAGGCTCACCAGCACGGTCGCCACGCCGCCGGCCTGCAGCCGGTGCGCGACGTCCAGCACGTCGCCGAGGTCGCGCAGCGGGCCACCGGCCAGCTCCGCGAGTTCGGCGAGATTGGGTTTGACCAGGTCAGGCGCGGCCTGACAGGCCAGTTCGAGGGGATGTCCCGAGGTGTCGACGGCGACTCGCGCCCCGGCGCGGCGCGCGGCGGCGGCGATCCGGGCGTGCAGGTCGTCCGGGCAACCTGCGGGCAGGCTGCCGCAGGTCACCACCCAGTCCGCCCGGCCGGCCTGCTCGGCGGCGGCGCGCTCCAGCGCCGCGACCTCGGCCGGCGTGAGTTCCGGGCCAGGCTCGTTGAACTTGCTCGTGGTGCCGTCGGCTTCCACCACCGCGATGTTGCTGCGGGTCGGCGCCTGCACCGGCACCTCGACCACCGGCACCGCTTCCGGCGCCAGCAGCTCGGCCAGCTGCGCGCCCGCCGCGCCGCCGGAGGGCAGCACGGCCAGCGTCGGCACCTCCGCCGCGGCCAGCGCGCGGGCCACGTTCACGCCCTTGCCGCCCGGGTCCAGGCGCGTCCGGAGGGTGCGGTGCACCGCACCGGGCACCAGCCGGTCCACCTGGACGGTGCGGTCCAGGCTCGGGTTCGGCGTCACGGTCACGATCACGCCAGCACCACTTCCGCTTCGATCTGCTTCAGCTCGTCGAGCGCCGCCTCGTCGAGGCCCTCGTCGGTCACCACGACGTCGATCTCGGACAGCTCGGCGAACCGGCTGAACTGGTCGTCGCCGTACTTGCTGTGGTCGGCCAGCAGCACCCGCTTGCGGCAGGCGCGCACCATCGCCGCCTTGACCGCGGACTCCGCCGGGTCCGGGGTGGTGCAGCCGCGGGCGGCCGAGAAGCCGTTGGTGCCGAAGAAACCCACGTCGATGGTGAGGCCGCGCAGCACGTCGAGCGCCCAGGACTCCACCGTCGCCAGCGTGGTGCCGCGGATCCGGCCGCCGAGGAGGTGCAGGTTGTAGTTGTTGCGGGTGGCGAGCTGGTTGGCCACCGGCAGCGAGTTGGTGACGACGGTGAGCTCGCGGTCGGCGGGCAGCAGGCCGGCCAGCCGCGCGGTCGTGGTGCCCGCGTCGAACAGCACCGTGCCGCGGCTGGGCACGCGGTCCAGCGCGGCCCGCGCGATGCGTTCCTTCTCCCCCGCATTGGTCTGGTCGCGCAGCGAGACGCCGGGTTCGAAATCGAGCCGCTCGACCGGGATTGCGCCGCCGTAGACGCGCCGCACCAGGCCTTGGCGTTCGAGCGCGGCGAGGTCGCGACGGATGGTCTCGGGTGCCACCTCGAACTCGGCCGCCGCGGCCGTGACGTCGATGCGCCCGTCGCGTCGTGCCCGCTGCGCCAGGAGCTGCTGGCGCTCCGCCCCGTACATGCCCGTTGTCCTCCGGTTAATGTTTGGTGTTGCCTGATTGTGCCTCTTGTTGCCATATTGTCAAGGCTTCGAGAACGCGAGGGAAACCTCCAGCACGATGGGAGTGGCCGATGTCCACGCTGCAGGGGGTCGGGGTCAGCCCCGGCGAGGCGGCAGGCCCGGTCCTGTGGGTTCATGACCGGTTGCCCGATCCGGCGCCCGGTCCGGCGCCTGCCGATCCGGCGGCCGAGGCGGCGCGGATCCGCCCGGCCGCGGAAGCGGTGGCGCAGCGGCTGGTCGCCCAGTCGGAGGCCGCGACGGGCGAAGCGCGGGCGGTGCTGGAGATGACCGCCGCGATGGCCGCAGACCCAGCGCTGCTCGGCAACGCCGAGAAGGCGGTCGCGCAGCGGGGTCTGCCCGCGCCGCGCGCGGTGTTCGAGGCGGCCGGGGAGTTCGCGGAGCTGCTGGCGGCCTCCGGCGGATACCTCGCCGAGCGGGTGCGGGACGTGCACGACGTCCGCGACCGGCTGGTCGCCGAGCTCACCGGCACCGCCCCGCCGGGCGTGCCCGAGCTGACCGGCCCGGCGGTGCTGGTGGCCCGCGATCTGGCCCCGGCCGACACCGCCGACCTGGATCCCGGCCTCGTGCTGGCGCTGGTGACCGAGGAGGGTGGCCCGACCAGCCACACCGCGATTCTCGCGCGGGCACTGGGAATTCCGGCCGTGGTCGCCGTGCGCGGCGTGCTCGCGGCAACGGCGGCGGGAGCGCGCGTGGACGGCGCGGCGGGCACCGTCGAGCTGCTGGAGCACGCCATCGCGCCCCAGTCGGCCGACCGCGTCGGCACGCGGTGGAACGGCTCCGGCAGCACCGCCGACGGGCACCCGGTCAAGCTCCTGGCCAACATCGGCTCCGCCGCCGACGCCCTGGCCGGCGTCGAGGCGGGCGCCGAAGGATCGGGCCTGTTCCGCACCGAGTTCTGCTTCCTGGACGCCGCGGTCGAACCCGACGCCGAAACCCAGCGGCAGGCGTACGCCGCCGCGCTGCGGCCGTTCGCAGGCAAGCCGGTCGTGGTTCGCACCCTGGACGCCGGGGCGGACAAACCCTTGCCGTTCCTCGACATCGCCGGCGAACCCAACCCCGCGCTCGGGGTGCGGGGCCTCCGGGTCGCCTTCGACCGGCCCGAGCTGCTGGACCGGCAGCTCGCCGCCATCGTCGCCGCGGCCGCCGAGACCGGGGCGGTGGTGTCGGTGATGGCGCCGATGGTCGCGACCGCTGGCGAGGCGGCGTGGTTCGCCGAGCGCGCCCGGGACGCGGGCGTTGAACGCGTCGGCGTCATGGTCGAAACGCCCGCCGCCGCGCTCTGCGCCGACGAGATCCTGGACGTCGTTGACTTCGTCAGCATCGGCACCAACGACCTGGCGCAGTACACGTGCGCGGCGGACCGCATGACCGGCGCGCTGGCCGCCCTGAACGACCCGTGGCAGCCCGCGTTGTTGCGCCTGATCGCCGGGCTCGGCCGGGCGGGCCGGGAGCGCGGCAAGCCGGTCGGGGTGTGCGGCGAGGCTGCGGCGGACCCGCTGCTGGCCGGCGTCCTGGTGGGCCTCGGCGTCACCAGCCTGTCGATGACCGCGGCAGCGCTGGCGACCGTGGGCGCCGCGCTGGCCGAACGCAGCCTGCCCGACTGGCAGGAGGCCGCCCGGCAGGCCATCGCGGCACCAGGCCCGGCCGAGGCGCGCGGCCGTGCCGGTCGCGGCCTCGAACAGCGCTGACCGACTGCGGCGAACGGTCCGTTCACCTCGCCGAAAGGCGCGAACGGGCCGCTCGCACATTTCCGCTCATTTCGCTTGACAAAAACAAATAATGCTATCCGGCCGATATCGGAATAATCGCAGAACAGCAATTCGAGAATTTGTCAAATTTCCCCATTGACGATTCGTGGTGTAGTTTGCGTGCGCCACCGAGAAGTGGATTCGATTTGTGCCGAACGGGCACGCAAACCACGTGGAGCAGCCATGACCTTTCTGGTGACCGGTGCGACCGGCAGCGTCGGCAGGCACGTCGTCGAGCACCTGCGCGGCGCGGGCGCACGGGTGCGGATCATGACCAGAAATCCCGGCACCGCAGGGTTTTCCCCGGATGTGGAGGTGGTCGGCGGGGACCTCGGCGAGCCGGGGACGCTGGCGGCGGCGCTGGACGGCGTCGAGCGCGCGTACCTCTTCCCGCACGACGGCGCGGCGGATTTCGCGGAATCGGCGAAAAGCGCCGGAGTTCGGCGGATAGTCGTGCTGTCGTCGGCGTCCGCGGCGGCGGAGAACAAGCGCGCGCACAACGCCGATAGCCACACCTGGCACCGCGCGGTCGAACGCGCGGTGGAGGATTCCGGCATCGAATGCACCGCTGTCCGGCCGGGCGCATTCGCGGGCAACTCGCTGATCTGGGCCGGTGCCATCCAAGCGGGCACCGCGGTCCGCTCGGCGCACGGCAGGGCCACGCAGGCGCCGGTCCACGAGGCCGACATCGCCGCGGTGGCCGCGACCGCGCTGCTCGAAGACGGCCACGCCGGCGCGAAGTACGAGCTCAGCGGCCCGGCCGCGATCTCCATCGCCGACCAGGTGCGCGCCATCGGCGAGGCGATCGGCCGGGACATCCCGTTCGAGGCGGTGACCGCCGAGCAGGAACGCGCGGAGCTGGCCGAGTTCATGCCCGAGGACGTGGTCGACATGCTGCTCGGCTACTGGGCCGAGTCGGTCGACCGCCCGGACCCGGTCCTGCCGACTGTCGAGCAGGTCACCGGCCGCCCGGCGCGCAGCTTCGCGCAGTGGGCGGCCGAGCACGCCGACGACTTCCGCTGATCCCGCGACGCCGAGGAGGCCGACCTTGACCGAACGCCTGATCAGGGCGGGCGACGTGCGGCTGTGGAGCGAGGACCGCGGCGATCCCGCCGCCCCGCCGGTGCTGCTGATCGCGGGCGACTGCCAGTCCGCGCTGTTCTGGCCCGAGGAGTTCGTCGCGGCGCTGGTCGCCGACGGGCTCCGCGTGATCCGCTACGACCACCGCGACACCGGGCGGTCCACCCACCTGGACTTCGCCACCCACCCGTACACCTTCGACGACCTCGCCGCCGACGCCCTCGCGGTGCTGGACGGCTGGGGCGTTGACGCGGCGCACGTCGTCGCGTTCTCGATGGGCGCCGGGCTCGCCCAGCTGATCGCCGTGGACCACCCGCGGCGCCTGCTGAGCCAGGCGCTGATCTGCACTCACGCGCTGGACGTCGACCTGGCGGCCAACGTCGCCCGCGCCGCCGCGGGCGAGGAGTCCCCGGACGGCCTCCCGGTCCCCACCCGGCGCCTGTTCGACGTGCTGGACCTGCACGAACCCACGACCGGCCCGGCGGCGGAGCTCGATCTGCGGGTGGCCTCCTGGCGGATCTTCGCCGGCGACGAACTCCCCTTCGATCAGGCGGAGTTCCGGCGGCGCGAGCAACGCGCCATGGACCATGCCGGGACGTGGCGGCCGAGCACCAACCACGGCCTGGTGTCGGAAGGACTGGTGACGCGCGGCCCGGAACTCGCGCGCGTGAGCACGCCGACGCTCGTGGTCCAGGCGCCGCTGGATCCGATCAGCCCGCCGCCGCACGGCCGCCACCTCGCCGACGCGATTCCCGGCGCGCGGCTGGTCGAGATACCCGGCATGGGGCACGCGTTGCCGGGCGCTGCCCTGGCCCCGCTGGCGGCAGAGGTGCGCGCGCACATCCGCGGGTCGGACCCGGCAGGTCGCTCACATCGGCGGGAGCCGACGTGACAAGCTGGCGCACTGTGACTGGTCCTCTGATGCTCGTCGATTCGGCCGGGCTGTGGTTCCGCTCGTACTACGCCTTGCCGGACTCGCTGACCGCGCCGGACGGCACGCCGGTGAACTCGGTGCGCGGATTCTGCGACATGCTCGCCAAACTGATCACCGACCGGCGCCCGTCCCGGCTGGTGGCCTGCCTGGACAACGACTGGCGGCCGCAGTTCCGGGTCGACGCCCTGCCGTCCTACAAGGCGCACCGCGTCGCCGAGGACGACCCCGACGCCGAAGAGGTCCCGGATTCGCTGTCCCCGCAGGTCCCGGTGATCCTCGAAGTGCTCGACGCGGCGGGCATCGCCACCGCCGAGGCGGAGGGCTACGAGGCCGACGACGTCATCGGCGCGCTCGCGGATCGCGAGGAGAAGGACGCGGTGGAGGTCGTCACCGGCGACCGCGACCTGTTCCAGCTGGTGCGCGACCGGCCCACCTCGGTGCGGGTGATCTACGTCGGCGCGGGCCTGGCGAAGGCGCAGGACTACGGCCCCGCGGAGCTCGCCGAGAAGTACGCCCTGTCGGCCGGCCGCGCCGGGGACGATTACGCGGAAATGGCGGTGCTGCGCGGAGATCCGTCGGACGGGCTGCCCGGGGTGGCGGGCATCGGCGAGAAGACGGCTGCGAAGCTGATCACCCAGTTCGGCTCGCTCGAAGCGCTGCTGGCGGCGGCCGACGGCGGCGACTCCCGCCTGACGCCGCGAGTCCGCGGCAAGCTCGCGGACGCCGCCGACTACCTCGCGGCGGCCCCGTCGGTGGTCCGGGTGGCGCGCGACGCCCCGGTGGTCGTGGACCGCGCGGACGACGCGCTCCCGCAGCCCCCCGCGGACACCGACCGGCTGCGTACGCTCCAGCAGACCTGGGGCCTGGGCGCGAGCATCGACCGCCTCATCGCCGCGCTCACCGCATAGCACCGACGACCGAAGGGTGTCTTCTCCTTGCACAGCAAGGAGAAGACACCCTTCGTCAGTCCACTGTGGAGTTATACTGGAGGTGACGGTCGAACTCGATCGGGTCGTGCGCGCAGAACACGTCGATCCGGCCCCGGTAGGCGGTCACGAGCATCACGCCTGCTCCACCTTAACGCCCTCCAGCAGGTCGGCCAGCTGATCGCCCACCGTCCGCAGCGCCGCGACATCCCGCTGGACCTTGCAGAGCAGGAGCGCGCCTTCGAGCATCGACAACGCGATCACCGCGAGCTCCTCCGCCCGCGCCGCCGGAATCCCCCAGCCGGCGAACGCCGCCGTCAGACCTACCAGCCAGGTCCCGTACGCGCCGTCGCACGCCGACCTGACGTCCGGACTGTCCGCGCTCGCCTCCAGCGCCACGGTGGCCACCGGGCATCCCCTGCTGAAGTCCGATTCCTCCAGCGCCTGCGCGAAGTGCGCCATCATCGCCGCCACGGCCTCGCGCGGCCCGCTCGCCTCCGCCAGCACCGCGGCCAGCAGCTCCGCCACCTGCCGCCCGGACGCCTCGACGGCCTCGGCGGCGAGCTGTTGCTTGCCGCCCGGGAAGTGGAAGTACAGCGAGCCCCGCGGCGCCTCGGCCTCGGCGAGCACCTGGTTGACGCCCGTGGCGTGGTAGCCCTGCCGCCGGAACAGCTCCACCGCGGTGTCGAGCATCTGCTGCTTCGTCTGCGCGCCTTTCCTCACACAGGAAATATGACACTCGGTCTACATATTTTCAAGCCGGACGTGCCGCACCGCGCGTGCTTCGGGCCGCCGCAGCAGCCCGAAGCACGCGCGAGCGGTCAGAAATTGGTGCCGCACCAAGGCGTTTCGGCCGCGGCGAACAGCCGGTCCGCCGCGGCGACCGCCGCCGGGTCACGCGCCTCGATCCGGCCGGCCGCCACCAGCCCCGACGCCTTCTGGTCGCCCAGGTACAGCGCCGCGAGCGCCGCAACGTCCAGGACGAGCTGGGGTTTGTCGGAACACCGGTCCACGCCGTCCGGGCCGACCCGGTAACCGCCGTCGTTGTGCGGCAGGAACTCGTCCCGGACCTCGATCACCACCGAATCGGCCGGGCCGAAGGTCCGCGCCCGCAACGCTTCGAGCACGTCCACCAGGCGCAGCCACAGGTCGTCGTCGACGCTGGTGACCCGGCACTGGCGACGATCCGCCAGCCACCACTCCAGCGGCTCGTCCAGCGGCCGGTTGTGGCCCACCACCCGGTCCACCAGGTCGACCCCGAGCAGGAACCGCCACAGCTGGACCGCCGCCGTCGCGCTCGCCGACTTCAGATCGTAGACCTGCAGCGTGCTGACGTCGTCGGCTTTCTTCGCCTCGTACAAGGCAAAGCCGTCGTCCAGGCCGTCGCCATCGGTGTGCACCGCGGTCAGGACGCCGTCGCCGAGCCACGACCGCTGCCCCACCCACCACGCGTCGTCCCGGCCGATCTGCCCCGGCCGGTCCTGGGCGCAGCGCTGGTAGATCGCGGGCAGGATCGGCGCCGCCGCGTCCGGGTCCAGCACCCGCACCCGGCCGCCGACCGGCGCACCCGCCCGCAGCGCCGCCCGGCGGCGGTCTAATTCCACCGTGCGGCTGCGGCTGACCACGCCGTAGCCGTACCGCTCGTAGATCACCGCTTCCGAGGCGTGCAGCATCGCCACCGCCTCGCCGCGCCGCCGCGCGTCTTCGAGCTGCTCCCGCATCAACGACGTGAGCAGTCCGCGCCGCGTCTGGTCGGCGCGAACGCCGACCCCGGTCACCGCGCCGACCGGGAGCCTGCGCCCGCCGGGCACCGTGACGACGTTCGTCGTCGCCATCGCCGTGCCCGCAAGCGCGCCGTCGACGAACGCGCCCAGCACCCGCCCCGGCTCGTAGCGCCCGGAGCTCTGCTCCCACTCCTCGTCCTTCGACGGGCGCCACAGCAGGGCGCGGCGGAACAGATCGTGGGCTTCGCGGAACTCCGATTTGGCCAGGGGCCGCACTTCATGACCGGTCACACCCACGATCTTCCCGGCCGGATCCGCCCGGGTCGACCGATTTTCACCTGGGGTGGCCGACCTCGTAGACGCCCTTCTCGTTCTTCACCGTCACGGTCACGGTCTTGGGCTGCGAATCGACGGTGACCTTGCAGTCGAAGCGGTGCCCGACGGCCACCCGCTGCCCCGCGGGGCAGCTGACCTGACCGACCCCGGTCATGCCGTAGGAACTCCGCAGCGTCTGCAAAACGCCCTTCTCGACGCTGGCCGAGTCGAAGACCGGTTTCACGAACCAGCCCGGCGTGATGAAGCCGAGGACCAGCACCGCGAGGACGAGGATCACCGCGATGATGGCGGCGAGCACCCACGGCAGCGCCGAACGCTTCTTCTTCGGCCCGAACTCGTCGAACTGGCCGAAGCCGCCCTGTTGCGGGAACTGGGCGCCGCCGGGCGGGTACGGCCGGCCGTAGCCGTACTGCTGCGGCGGCGGCGCTTGCGGCGGTGGCGGTGGTTGCGGCGGCTGCTGCGGCGCGAAACCACCTGGCTGCGGATAGCCCGGCGCCGCCGGCTGCATCCCAGGGCCCTGGGGTTGCTGCCCCCACTGGGGATAGCCCCCCGGCGGACCGTAAGGGGACGACACATGTACCTCCGGACGATTCTTCACCTGACCGACGTTCCCGACGCCAGGAAATCCAACCACAACCGACCGGCCGCCCGAATCGGCCGGGCGGCCGCCGTGTCATACGGCGCCGGCGGCGACCACACCTCGCCGGATCGCGGTGACCGCCTTCGCCGCCGCCGAACCCACCGGGTCCGCCACGCCGACGACCTCGCGGACCTGGTCGAGCAGGTCGATGACCTGGCGGCACCAGCGCACGAAGTCGCCCGCCGACAGCTCGTGCCCGCTGGACTCGGCGGCGGTGAGCACCTTCTCCAGCGACTCGCCGCGCGCCCAGCGGAACACCGGCCAGGCGAAACCGGCGTCCGGCTCGCGCGTGCGGTCCAGCTTGTGCCGCCGCTCGTCGTCCTCCAGCTCCGCCCACAGCCGCCAGGTGGCGGCCAGCGCGTCGCTGATCGGGCCAGAGGGCACCTGCGGCGCCAGCCCCTCCCGCCGCGACTCGTAGACCAGCGACGACATCACGGCCGCCAGCTCGGCCGGGCCCAGCCCGCGCCACGTCCCGACCCGCAGGCACTCGGCGGCCAGCAGGTCCGACTCGCTGTAGAGCCGGGACAGCCGCCGCCCGTGCTGGGTGACCTGGCCCTCCGACGAGCCCGCCACCGGTAGATAGTCCCGTTCGGTCAGCAGCCCGACGATCCGGTCGAAGGACCTGGCCAGCGAGTGCGTGGTCGCGGCGACCTTGCGCCGCAGGTTCTCGTTCTCACCGCGCAGCCGCTCGTAGCGCTCGGCCCACCGGGCGTGGCTCTCGCGCTCGTCGCAGCCGTGGCACGGGTGCGCCTTCAGCGCCCGCCGCAGCGTCGCCAGCTCCGCGTCGTCGGTCGCGTCGGAACGCCGCCTGCCGCGCCCGCCGGAGGCTTCGAGGCCGGTGTTGCGCAGCGAGGACGCTAGATCGCGCCGCGACCTCGGCGATCGGGTGTCGACGTGCTTCGGCAGCTTCATCTTGCCCAGCGGCTCCACCGGCGAGGTGAAGTCGGCGACCGACAGCCGCCCCGACCAGCGGTCCTCGGTGACCACCAGCGGCCGCGGCTCGCCCATCGGCTCCAGGCCCGGGTCGATCACCACCGCGAGCCCCGCCCGGCGCCCGGCGGGCACCGAGATCACGTCGCCCTTGCGCAGCTTCTCCAGCGACTTGGCAGCCTCCGCGCGCCGCGACTGCCGGTTCTGCCTGGCCAGGTGCTTCTCCCGCTCGGAAATGCGGCGGCGCAGGTCGAAGTACTCCTCGAAGTCGCCCAGGTGGCAGTGCATCGACTCGGCGTAGCCGGTGAGCGCCTCGCTGTTGCGGTCCACGCGCCGCGACAGCCCGACCACCGACCGGTCGGCCTGGAACTGCGCGAACGACTGCTCCAGCAGTTCCCGCGCGGCGTCCTGGCCGACGCGCTGCACGAGGTTGACGGCCATGTTGTAGCCGGGCCGGAACGACGAGCGCAGCGGGTACGTGCGGGTGGAGGCCAGCCCGGCGACCTGCTTCGGGTCGATGCCCGGCTGCCAGACGACCACCGCGTGGCCCTCGATGTCGATGCCGCGCCGCCCGGCCCGGCCGGTGAGCTGCGTGTACTCGCCGGGGCTGAGGTCCACGTGCGATTCGCCGTTGAACTTCACCAGCCGCTCCAGCACCACCGTGCGGGCGGGCATGTTGATGCCCAGCGCCAGCGTCTCGGTGGCGAACACGGCCTTGACGAGGCCGCGGACGAACAGCTCCTCGACGGTCTCCTTGAACGCCGGCAGCAGCCCCGCGTGGTGCGCGGCCAGCCCGCGCTCCAGCGCCTCCCGCCACTCCCAGAAGCCCAGCACCGCCAGGTCGCTCTCCGGCAGGTTGGCGGTGTGCTCGTCGATCACCTCGCGGATCTCGTCGATCTCCGCCTCGGTGGTCAGCCGCAGGCCCGACCGCATGCACTGGGCGACGGCCTGGTCGCAGCCGTTGCGGCTGAAGATGAACACGATCGCCGGCAGCAGCCCGGCCGCGTCCAGGCTGGTCAGCATCTCCACCCGCGACGGCGGGGAGAACCGGGGCGGGCGCGGGCCCTTGCGCTTGGCGTTCGGCCCGCCGCGCCGGCCGCCGTAGGGCAGGTGCACGCGGGCGAGCTGCTGGGTGTGCCGCAGCAGGTTCGGGTTGATCTGCAGTTCCCGGTCCGCGGTCTCGCCGCCGAAGAGGTCGAACATCCGGGAGCCGACCTGCATGTGCTGCCACAACGGCACCGGCCGGTGCTCGTCGACGACCACCGTGGTGTCGCCGCGCACCTCCTGCAGCCACTCGCCGAACTCCTCGGCGTTGCTCACCGTCGCCGACAGGCTCGCGACCTGCACGTATTCCGGCAGGTGCAGGATCACTTCCTCCCACACCGCGCCGCGGAAGCGGTCGGCGAGGTAGTGCACCTCGTCCATCACGACGTAACCGAGCTGGTCGAGGCTGCGGGAACCCGCGTAGAGCATGTTGCGCAGCACCTCGGTGGTCATCACGACCACCTGCGCCTCGCCGTTGATCGAGGTGTCGCCGGTCAGCAGCCCGACCGCGTCGCTACCGTGCCGCTCGCACAGGTCGGCGTACTTCTGGTTGGACAGCGCCTTGATCGGCGTGGTGTAGAAGCACTTCCGGCCCTCCTTGAGCGCGAGGTGCACGGCGAACTCGCCGACCACGGTCTTGCCGGCGCCGGTGGGCGCGCACACCAGGACGCCGCGCCCTGCCTCCAGGGCCTGGCAGGCGGTGTTCTGGAACGGGTCGAGTTCGAAGGACATCCCCCCGGCGAACTCCGCTAGCGCGGGATGCGCGCTGCGGCGGGTGTGCGCCTGGAAGGCGTCGGCCGGGGACAGCTTGGTGGGGTTGGAACGGCTGGCAGCCACACCCCAAGGTTTTCACATCACCCCGACCGCCGTCGCGGTTGGCTGATTCCGGTTGATGCGGGCAGCTCACGAACCCACGACGGTGAGCGCGCCGGGGACGCAGCGCATGCTCAGCGGCAGGCGGGCCTGCGGTTCTCCGTCCGCGTAGGCCATCCAGCCGTTCTCACCGCCCAGCCGCACGCGCTGCGCCCGCAGCGTGAGCACCGCCGGGTGCTCGACGTGCCGCCCGGTCCGCAGCGACGGCAGGATCCGCACCAGGTCGCGCCGGGCGACCTCGCCGACCACCGTCAGGTCGAGGAGCCCGTCGCGCGCATCGGCGTCCGGGCAGACCGGGATGCCGCCGCCGTAGCAGGCGGTGTTGCCGACCGCGACGAGCGTGGCGATCAGCTCCGTCGTGCCCGCGTCGGTCTCCACCCGCAGCGGCATCGGCCGCAGGCCCAGCAGCTCGCGCACCACCGCCAGGTCGTACCGGCGCTGTCCGCGCGGCCAGCGCATCCGGTTCGCCCGCGCGTTGACCCGCGAGTCGAATCCGGCGCACAAGACCGTCGCGAACCAGCCGCCGCCCGCGACCTTGCCGAGATCGATGCGGCGCCGCTCGCCCGCGCGCAACGCCTCCGCCACCGCCCGCGCCGCCGCGACCGGGTCGCGCGGCACGCCGAGCCCTCGGGCCAGGTCGTTGCCGGTCCCGGCCGGGATCAGGGCCAAAGCCGTCGCCGACTCCGCGCACGCCTGCACCGCCAGGTGCGCGACGCCGTCGCCGCCCACCACCGCGAGCACATCGGCGCCGTCGGCCACCGCCCGCTTCGCGGCGTCGGCGGTGCCCCGGGCGTCGGCGGCGAGCACGGTCTTCACGTCGCAGACGCCGCGAAGGTGGCCGACGAGTTCGCCGACCACCTTCGCGGAGAGTCCACCACCGGCAGCAGGGTTGATCACCAGGACGCAGCGCACGAGGCAAGATCCTTGCCCACGCACCCCTGCCTTGGCCAGTGCCCCAGCTCCCGTTGCCGAGCTGTGCCGCAATTTCCATTGAAATCGAACCTCTGATTTCAATGGAAATTGCGGATCTCAGGTCGCGTCGTCGTGCTGCTTCGGGGTCGCGGACGGCGTGGTGTCCAGATCGGAGGCCCGGAAGTCGACGTTCGACGCCTCGTCCGGGCTGAGCCCCGCCAGGCCCTGCCCCTCGAGCTTCTTGGCCCGGCGCTTGTCGTTGAACTTGCAGATCACCATCGCGACGGTGAACAGCACGCACAGCGCGGCCGCCAGCGCCAGCATCGAGAACGGGTCCTGCCCCGGCGTGGCGATCGCGGCGAACACGAACAGCGCGAAGACCAGGCCCCGCCACCAGCTCTTCAGCTTGGCGTAGCTGACGATGCCGGCCAGGTTGAGCATCACCAGGATCAGCGGCAGCTCGAAGCTCACGCCGAAGATCACCAGCAGGAGCAGCATGAAGCTGATGTACTTGCCACCGGTGAGCGCCGTGAAGAACGCGTCCCCGCCGAACCCGGACATGAACCCCAGCGCGGTCGGCAGGATGTAGTAGGCGAGCACCGCGCCCGCGACGAACAGCACGGTCGCGCAGGCGACGAACAGCCGGGCGAACCTGCGCTCCTTGGCGTACAGCCCGGGCGTGATGAACGCCCACAGCTGGTAGAGCCACACCGGGCTGAACAGCACCGCGCCCACCGACACGCCGACCTTCAGGGTCAGCATGAAGATCTCGAACGGCTCGGTCTGCAGCAGCTGGCACGTCCCGTTCGGGCTGAGCCGTTGGGTGACGGGCAGCTGGCAGTACGGCTCCAGCAGGACATCGCTGAGCGTGGGCAGCCCGTAAATCGAGTTGGAGAACCACCAGATCCCGAAGATCGCGCCGACCGTCACCGCCACCACGGCCACGCCCAACCGGTACCGCAGCTCGTAGAGGTGATCGACGAGCGTCATGGTGCCGTCGGGGTTGTGCCTACGGCCCCACCGACGGCGACCTTTGCGGAACGGGTTCAGGCGCCCCAGTGCACTGGCACCCACCTTGTTGTTCCCGTCCTCAGTCAGTTCTTGGAGTCGTTGCGCTGCTTCTCGTCGACCGTGGACGTGACCGGGGGCGCGCTCGGCTCACCGGAGGTCAGCTCCGGCTTCGGCTCCCGCTCGGCCTTCTCCTTCTTGGCCGCTTCCTCGTCCTGCTTCATGCCACGCGCCTCAGCCTTGAAAACACGCGCCGACTGGCCGAGCGAACGGGCCATCTGCGGGAGCTTGGTGGCACCGAAGAGCAGCACCAAGACCAAGACGATGAGGATCAGTTCCCAGCCACCTGGCAAACCCATTCGTGTCCAACCTTTCGTGATGTCCCTGCAGGCGCAATGGTACGCAAGACGGGAGTCGACAAATAGGGCCGTTGCGCGTCACCGGTTGCGACGTTGGGCGAACGCCACCTTCAAACCGGCCACGCGAGCCTTCACCAGGCCGCTGCGGTCGTCGATGTCGTGGAACACCTGCCGCTGCACGGCTTTGAACCTGCGCAGCTCCCGGAACAGCCGGACCAGCAGCAGCGCGAGCAGGACCAGGCCCACGACCAGCAGGACGAGACTCCACACGTACGGCACGTCGGTAACGGTATCCCGCTCAGGTGGACGGAAGGTGACGCGCCCGCGTCAACGCGTCTTCCGCACGTTGACGCACGTCACACGCCAGCTCGTCGGGGCTGAGCACCCGCGCCTGGCCGCCCAGGCCCAGCAGCAGCCGGGTCATCCACGACCGGTCCGAGTAGCGCATCCGCACCCTGGCCCGGCCCTGCGGCAGCTCGACGAGCTCGTCGACCGGGTAGTACTCGGCCACCCAGCGCGCGTCGGGCTCCAGCTCGACCTCGGCGACGAGCTGGTCCGGCGCCGGCCGGAACAGCCCCTCCGAGACGTCGGTCGGCTCGGCCTCCGACGGCGGCTGCGCGGCCTCGGCCAGCACCTCGACGTCGTCGATGCGGTCCAGCCGGAACATCCGCACCCCGGCCGCGCTGCGGCACCAGGCCTCCAGGTAGCTGCGCCCGTCGATGAGCAGCAGCCGCATCGGGTCGACGGTCCGCTCGCTGATCTCGTCGCGGGAGGCCGTGTAGTAGCGCATCCGCAGCGCGCGGCGGCGGGTCGTCGCGTCCTGCACCGCCGACCGCACGCCCGGCCGCACCGCGCCTTCCCGGCCTTCCAGCCCGACCACCACGCCGGCCGGGCGAGCCTGCCCGACCGCGTTCTCCACCTTGGCCAGGGCGCGCTGCACCGCGTCGGTGTCCGCGATGCCCGGGGTGTCGGCCAGCGCTCGCAGCGCCACCAGCAGCGCCGTCGCCTCGGACGCGGTGAGCCGCAGCGGCCGCCGCATGCCCGCGTCGTAGGTGACGGTGATCGAGTCGCTCTCGAAGGACAGGTCGATCAGGTCGCCGGGCCCGTAGCCCGGCAGCCCGCACATCCAGAGCAGCTCCAGGTCCTTGCGCAGCTGCTGCTCGGTGACGCCGAAGTCGGCGGCGGCGTCGGTGATCGGGATGCCCGGCCGGCTCAGCAGGTACGGCACCAGCGCCAGCAGCCTGGGCAGCCGTTGGGTCGCGCTCGTCATCGGCCCTCCCCCACCTGGTCGACGACGTCCAGGTGGATCTCGTGCACCGTCTTGCGCAGCGTGTCCGGCTCCAGCACCACGACGTCCGGCCCGTACCCGGCGAGCCAGCTCGCCGCGGACTCCGGGTAGTTCAGGTCGATCTCCAGCACGTCGCCCTCGTCGCCGCCGATCTCCATCCGGTCCACGACGGTCGCCCGGCGCCGCAGCCCCTGCGCGCGGCCTGCCGCGGCCCACACCCGGGCCAGCGTGGCCGGTGGCGGCTCGCGGTGCTCGCCGGCGACGAACCGCAGCAGGTCGGTGTCCGGCGGGCGCTGCACCTGCCCGGTGGGGCCCACCGCCTTGGCCTGCCCCTGGATCCGGGACAGCCGGAAGCAGCGCGGCGCCTGCCGGTCGCGGTCGTGCCCGACCAAGTACCAGCGGCCGCGCCAGGACACCACGCCCCACGGCTCGACGGTGCGGCGGTGCACATCGGGGCTGCTCGGGCGCCGGTAGTCGAACTCCACCACCCGGCCCGCCTGCACCGCGGCCAGCAGCGGCGCGAACGCCGGTTCGCTGGTGCGCACCTTCGGCTCGACCGCCGCCGAGGAGCGCTCGTCGACGTCGACCCCGGCGGCGCGCAGCTTCAGCAGCGCGCCCCGGGCCGCCGAGGTGAACTCCGGGGAGTCCCACAGCCGCACCGCTAGCGCGACCGCAGCGGCCTCGTCGGGTTCCAGGTCGATGTCGCCGAGCTCGTAGTCGCGGCGGGCGATCCGGTAGCCGTCGGCGGCGTCGAAGGCGGAGTTGCGCCCGGTCTCCAGCGGGATGCCCAGGTCGCGCAGCTCGGCCTTGTCTCGTTCGAAGGTCCGGAAGAAGGCCTCGTCGGTGGGCGCGCCGGCATAACCCGGCACGATCGCCCGGATCCGCTCAGCGGTGAGGTACTGGCGCGTCGACAGCAGGCACAGCACCAGGTTCACCAAGCGTTCAGCACGCACAGTGGCCACTTCGAAAGCCTAGCCCCGCTGTATTCGATCATGTGTTTGGGTCCGGTGCGCGATGCGTCCAGCGGTGCAGCCGGGACCGATGTGGTGGCGGTGCGGTAAGAAGACTTGCCCCCGCACGCACCCCGACCGGAAGCCGGAGCCGTCCTTGCCGACCGAGCACGATGCCGAGACGCTCGCGGCGCTGCGCGCGATCGCCGAACAGATCGCCGCCGCCGCGCCCCAGGGTTGGCGACGCGCGGTGCTGCGCGGATTCGCCACGGGCGGAAGCGGTTCCGGTCACCACGGGTTCTGGTACGAGCCGGAGCCGCGCGACGGGACCGGCGAGCTCGACCTGCACGAGGCGTTGTGCCGGGTGCACGAGCTGGAGCGGGCCGGGGACCGGCTGAGCATCGAGCTGGTGGTCCGCCCGAACGGCAGGTTCGAGGCGCTCACCAGCGAATCGCTGCGGCGTCCGACCCGGTCCGACCGCACGGGTTTCACCTACCTGCTGCGCCCCGGCGAACTGCCCGCCGAGCCCGCCGACTTCCAACCGGGGCCGGCGGACCCGACGCAGGCCGGCGACCCGCTGCAGGCGCTGGAGCTGCTGGACGGCTATCTCGCGCGGCGCGCCGAGATCCTCGACCGCCCCGAGCGGCTGCCGCAACCGCTGGGCGCGGACGAGCGGGAGTTCCTCGAAGACCGGCTGCCGGTGCCGCTGCCCGCGGATCTCCGGGCGCTGTACGGCCGGATCAACGGCGACCGGCGCGCCGGCCTGCTGCACGGGCACGAATGGCTCGGGCTGAACAAGGTAGTCGCGTTGAGCGACCCGGCGGACCGCTGGTGGGCGGCGCGCGACTGGGAGCGGCTGCTGTTCCGGGAGCTCCGCTACGACTCCCGGCCGGCCGGCACGGTGCGCCGGGCGGTGGACCGCCCCGGCTGGCTCCCGTTCGCGCACGACACGGGCGGCGCCTTCCTTGCGGTGGACATGGATCCCGGCCCCAACGGCCGGCCGGGACAGGTGATCCGCGTCGGCATGCGCCACGACGACGGTCCGGTCTACGTCGCCGACTCGGTGACCAGCCTGCTCCAGCGCCACGTCGACGCGCTGGCGGACTACTCCTACCAGTACCGCGGCGGCGAGCTGCGGTTGTTCATGGCGGCGGAGCCGGAGCCCGCCGAAGGCCGCGAACTGCGGGTGGAGGGCGATTCGGCCCGGCTGCGCGACATTCCCCCGGCGGTCCAGCGGCTCGTCATCGCCAACGCCGACCGGGTCGACCTGGCGCCGCTGCGCGGTGCGCCGTCGCTGCTCGAAGTGGAGCTGATCGACTGCCCGGCCGCCGACCTCTCCGCGCTGCGCGACACCCCGGTCGAGGTGCTGACCGCCGAGCTCGACAGCATCGATCTCGCGCCGCTGGCCGCGCACCCGACGCTGCGGGTGCTGCGGCTGGCCACCGGCCGGCCGGTCGACCTGAGCCCGCTGCGCGACTGCCCGCGGCTGTACGGACTGGACCTGGCCCGGGCCGAGATCGGCGACGTGGCCGTGCTGACCGAATTGGACGGCGTGCGCCACCTCAGGCTCAACGAGCGCCAGTGGGACACGTTGCGGGAGACGGCGTCCCACCCGGCGGGCCTGGCCGCCGCCGAGCTGAGCGGTTCGCCGGGGCTGCGCAACGCGGCCGCGTGGGCCGAAACCCTCGTCGACGAACCGGATCTCCGCTACACCCGGAGCCGGTACGAGCCACCGGCGGGCCCACGCACCTCGCTGTGGCGGCGGCTGCTGCGGCTGCGGCGACCCTGACGCCTTGACCGGATCACCATAGCGGCGCCTGGCACCTGGAGCCGCGGTTCCAGGTGCGGGAGGAGGCCGCGATCCGCTACGTGCGCGGCCGCTTCCAGGGCTGGGACTACGTGGACCTGAGCCGGATCGCGGGGCAAGTCGCGCGTGCTCGCCGACACCGCGCTCGTGGCGTGGTGCCTGGTCGTGTGCGTGGTGGTCGCCGTCGCCATCGGCTTCCGGGTGCACACCGACGCCGGACCCGCACTCCTCGCGCTGCTGCTGATCGTGCTGTTCGGCATGGCGTTCGTGTGGGTGTTCGCCGCGCTCGGCCTGCTGTCCTCGGGCAATCCGCAGGCCGCGCAGGGGCTGGGTTTCCTGGTGCTGCCGCTCAGCTTCGCCTCCAGCGCCTTCGTGCCGGTCAACACAATGCCCGGCTGGCTGCAGGTGATCGCCGGCCACCAACGGGTCACGGTCGTGATCAACGCCGTCCGCACCCTGACCCGGGGAAGCCCGGCCGAAGCGCTGCTGGCGCACGACCCCAGGGTTGATTTCGATCGACACTGAAGCATTCGTAGACATGAAAGATATTCACCGAGCGTAGGGTGTCGGCATGTCAGACCCCGTCATGCTGATCACCGGAGCGTCGCGCGGCATCGGCGCGGCCACCGCCCGCGCCGCCGCGGCGGCCGGCTACCGCCTCGCCCTGCTCGCCCGCTCCGCGGACTCCCTGGCCCCGCTGGTCGACGAGCTGGGCGACGACGTGCTCGCTCTGCCCTGCGACATCACCGACTGGCCCGCGCTCTCCGCCGCCGTGCAAAGCGTCGAGGACCACTTCGGGCGCCTGGACGCGGCGTTCGGCAACGCCGGGCTGAGCTTGGAGACGTCGTTCCTGGGCAATGGCGGCGCGAACCCCGAGCAGTGGCGCGACATGGTCCTGACGAACGTCTACGGCGCCGCCATCACCGCCCGCGCGGCGCTACCGGCGCTCACCCGCACGAGCGGCCACCTGCTGCTGACCGGCTCGAACGCCGGCCGCGGCATCCGCCCCGGGAACCTCTACTCCGCGACCAAGTGGGCGGTCACGGGCCTGGCGCAGAACATCCGCGCCGAATGCGTGGGCACCGGCGTCCGGGTCACCCTCGTCCAGCCGGGCATGGTCGAGACCAAGATGACGGCGTCCGTCCAGGACGTCCCGAAGCTCCGCGCGGAGGACATCGCCAACGCCGTCCTCTACGCCCTCCGCCAGCCCCCTGGCGTCGATGTCAACGAAGTGGTCATCCGCCCGGTCGGCCAAGACCCGAACCGCTGAGCCCCGCCGCAGAAGAGGCGCCCCGCACCGAGCTGCTCGGTGCGGGGCGCCTTCGTCCGGAAGCGCGGGTCACAGCGAACTGATCAAGCGCTCCACCCGCTCGTCGACCGCCCGGAACGGGTCCTTGCACAGGACGGTCCGCTGCGCCTGGTCGTTGAGCTTCAGGTGCACCCAGTCCACGGTGAAGTCCCGGCCCGCGGCCTGCGCGGCGGCGATGAAGTCACCGCGCAGCTTCGCCCGCGTGCTCTGCGGCGGCGTGTCCTTGGCCGCCTCGATCTCGCCGTCCTCGGTCGCCCGGTCCACCAGGTCCTTGCGCTGCAGCATGTCGAACAGCCCGCGGCCCTGGCGGATGTCGTGGTAGGCGAGGTCGAGCTGGGCGATGCGCGGGCTGGACAGCTCCAGACCGTGCTTGTTGCGGTACCGCTCCAGCAGCCGGTGCTTGATCGCCCAGTCGATCTCCCGGTCGATCAGCGAGAAGTCCTGCTGCTCGATCGCGTCCAGCGTCCGGCCCCACAGCTCCAGGATCCGCTCGGTCATCGGGTCCGAACCGCGCCGTGCCACGTGGTCGACCGCCCGGCCGTAGTACTCCCGCTGGATGTCCAGCGCGGACGCCTCCCGGCCGCCGGCCAGCCGCACCGTGCGCCGCCCGGTGAGGTCGTGGCTGATCTCCCGGATCGCGCGGATCGGGTTGTCCAGGCTGAAGTCCCGGAACTGCACGCCCTGCTCGACCATCTCCAGCACCAGGTTCGCCGAGCCGACCTTGAGCAGCGTGGTCACCTCGGACATGTTGGAGTCGCCGACGATGACGTGCAGCCGCCGGTACCGCTCGGCGTCGGCGTGCGGCTCGTCGCGGGTGTTGATGATCGGCCGCGAGCGGGTCGTCGCGCTGGAGACGCCCTCCCAGATGTGCTCGGCGCGCTGCGACAGGCAGTACACCGCGCCGCGCGGGGTCTGCAGCACCTTCCCGGCGCCGCAGATGAGCTGGCGGGTCACCAGGAACGGCAGCAGCACGTCGGCGATCCGGGAGAACTCCCCGGACCGGCCGACCAGGTAGTTCTCGTGGCAGCCGTAGGAGTTGCCCGCCGAGTCGGTGTTGTTCTTGAACAGGAAGATGTCCCCGCCGATGCCCTCGTCGGACAACCGGCGTTCGGCGTCGATGAGCAGGTCCTCCAGGATCCGCTCGCCCGCCTTGTCGTGGGTGACGAGCTGGACGAGGTCGTCGCATTCCGCCGTGGCGTACTCCGGATGCGAGCCCACGTCGAGGTAGAGCCGGGCCCCGTTGCGGAGGAAGACGTTCGACGACCTTCCCCACGACACGACCCGCCGGAACAGGTACCTGGCCACCTCGTCCGGGGACAGTCGCCGCTGCCCGTGGAACGTGCAGGTGACCCCGAACTCGGTTTCGATGCCGAAGATCCGCCGCTGCATGCTTCCACACTAGGCGCAAACAGGGCTTCTCGGCGGTCCGCCGTTCGGGCACCGGTAGTGCGTTTCTCACGCGGGACCGGTTGCACCGCGTCATCACGCCCACCGGCCGGCCCGGCACAGCTCGGCGCGCGACCGCCGCCAGGCCGACCCGCATCGCACCAGAGGTGCTCAACGACACCAGGAACCACAGCATCTTGTGGCCACCAACCGAATCCGGGCCAGGCACGAGCGGCGGGCGGCCGTCCGGGGAGCCCGGACAGCGGTGGAGGGCACCTCCTCGCCGGAAGATGCCCTCCACCCGTGGCCCAGGGGACTACTTGTCCTTCTTGGTCTCATCCTCGGAATCGCCGTCGGCGGATTCCGCTTCGGACTCCGGCTCCTTCACCGGGAGCAGCGCCGTCAGCGCCGCGCCCTGGATGCGGCGGAAGGTGCGGTGCGGCCGGACGCGGTCGAGCACCGCCACCTCGAGCTGGCCCATGCCCAGCTCCCGGGTGCTGTCCCCGCCCGAGGACAGCGCCTCGACCGCGAGCTTCGTCGCGTCGGCCAGTTCCAGACCGTCGCTGAACGAATCCTTCAGCGTGCTCGCGATCGCCTCGGCCTGGCCGCCCATCACGACGTACTGCGGCTCGTCCACGATGGACCCGTCGTAGGTCAGCCGGTACAGCTGGTCCGTCTCGGCGGTGAAACCGACCTCCGCCACGCAGATCTCCACCTCGAACGGCTTGATCTGCTCGGTGAAGATCGCGCCGAGGTGCTGGGCGTAGGTGTTGGCCAGCGACCGGCCGGTGACGTCGCGGCGGTCGTAGGAATACCCGCGGACGTCGGCGATGCGCACGCCGGCGACCCGCAGCGCCTCGAACTCGCTGTAGCGGCCCACCGCGGCGAATCCGATGCGGTCGTAGATCTCGGAGACCTTGTGCAGCGTCGGAGACGGGTTCTCGGCGACGAACAGCACGCCACCGGCGTACTTCAGCACCACCACGCTGCGGCCCCGCGCGATGCCCTTGCGGGCCAGCTCGGAACGCTCCCGCATCAACTGCTCGGGAGAGGTGTAGAACGGCATCGTCACGGCTGTGCACTCCTGGTTCGAATCTGCTCGCTCGGGCAGGCGTGATCGGGGCCCGGGGCACCGGGCCGCGGCGTCAGCCGCCGGGGTTCTCCAACCGGCCGTTGATCACCTCGGTGGCGACCTCGGCCGTCCGCTCCTCGGGCACCCGCACGGCGCCGTCCGCGGCGGTGATGGTGATGACCGACGGGAAGATGCGCCGGGACACGTCGGGGCCGCCGGTGGCGGAGTCGTCGTCCGCCGCGTCGTAGAGGGCCTCGACGGCCGTGCGCACGGCGGCGTCGGCGTCGGCGTCCGGGTCGTAGCGCTTCTTCAGCGCCGACTTCGCGAACAGCGAACCCGAACCGACCGCGTGGTAACCGCCGACCTCGTCGTACCGGCCGCCGACGACGTCGTAGGAGACGATCCGGCCGGCCCGCTCGGGGTCGTCGGCGTCGAGGTCGTACCCGGCGAACAGCGGCACCACCGCGAGGCCCTGCATCGCGGCCTGGAGGTTGCCGCGCAGCATGTTGGCCAGCCGGTTCGCCTTGCCGTCCAACGAGAGCGAGACGCCTTCGAGCTTCTCGTAGTGCTCCAGCTCCACCGCGTACAGCTTGACGAGCTCCTGCGCGACCCCGGCGGTGCCCGCGATGCCGACCGCCGAGTAGGCGTCGGTGACGAACAGCTTCTCCATGTCCCGCTGGGCGATCAGGTTGCCCATGGTGGCTCGGCGGTCACCGGCCAGCAGGACGCCGCCGCGGAAGGTCACCGCGACGATCGTGGTGCCGTGCGGGGCCTGCACGGTGCCTTCCGGCACCTTGCGGCCGCCGGGCAGCAGTTCGGGCGCGGTCGCGCGGAGGAAGTCGGTGAACGAGTAAGACCCCGGCGTGAGGTAGGCGGCGGGCAGGGCCTGGCCCGAGCTCGGATCCATCAGCGACATCGTCTCCCGATCGAAGGGCTTTCGACTTCAACAGCACTTTAGTCATGATCCGGCGCGCAGCCGACAACGCCGGGCCGGAGTTTCCCGGCCCGGCGTCGACGTCACGACCGGGCCCGCGGGCTACTGGCCGCCCTTCTGCACGTAGGCGCGGACGAAGTCCTCGGCGTTCTCCTCCAGGACGTCGTCGATCTCGTCCAGGATGGCGTCGACGTCCTCGCCGAGCTTTTCGCGACGTTCCTGACCGGCGGCCTCCGGACCCTGCTCTTCGTCGCCTTCGCCGCCGCCGTGCCGCTGAACCTTTTCCTGGGACATCTTGCCTCCCGGTGCTCGCCTTGCGGATGTTCTCCCGGCAGTGGGGACACCCTGCTGTGAACACTACCCATCCGACACCCGTTCGCCCACGTCCAGCCGGGCGTCATTTCGATCATCCACACCGGGCTGACGTGCACGAAACGTGTTCACCGGCCGGTGGATCAGCCCTTCGTCAGCGAGTCGACCAGTTCTTCGGCGCTGGCCGCCGCCTCCAGCAGGGCGCCCACGTGGGCCTTGGTGCCGCGCAGCGGTTCCAACGTCGGGATGCGCACCAGGGATTCCCGGCCCAGGTCGAAGATGACCGAATCCCAGGACGCCGCGGCCACCTCCGACGGGTAGCGCTCCAGGCACCGGCCGCGGAAGTAGGCGCGGGTGTCCTCCGGCGGCGTGGCCACCGCGTCCCGCACCTCCTCCTCGCTGACCAGGCGCTTCATCGAGCCGCGCGCGACCAGCCGGTTGTACAGGCCCTTGTCCAGGCGGACGTCGGAGTACTGCAGGTCGACCATGTGCAGCCGCGGCGACGCCCAGCCCAGGCCGTCACGGGCCCGGTAGCTCTCCATGAGCCGGAGCTTGGCGGGCCAGTCCAGCCGGTCGGCGCAGTCCATCGGGTCGCCGCCGAGCAGGTCCAGCACCTCGCCCCAGGTGTCCAGCACGTCGCGGGCGGGGCGCTCGGCGCCGTGCTCGTCGAGGTGCCGGGCGGCGCGCTCGTGGTAGGCGCGCTGCAGGTCCAGGCCGGTGAACCGGCGCCCGTCGGTGAGCTCGACGGTCTGCTTGAGGGTCGGGTCGTGGCTGATCAGGTGCACCGCCTGCACCGGGTCGGCCAGCTTCAGGTCGTCGAAGCGCTGCCCGGACTCGATCATGTCCAGCACCAGCGCGGTGGCGCCGAGCTTGAGGTAGGTGGAGGTCTCCGCGAGGTTGGCGTCGCCGATGATGACGTGCAGCCGCCGGTACTTGTCGGCGTCGGCGTGCGGCTCGTCGCGGGTGTTGATGATGCCGCGCTTGAGCGTCGTCTCGAGGCCGACCTCGACCTCGATGTAGTCGGAGCGCTGGGAGAGCTGGAAGCCGGCCTTCTCCCCCGCCTGGCCGATGCCGACGCGCCCCGAACCGCAGATCACCTGGCGGGACGCGAAGAACGGGGTCAGGCCGCCGATCACCGAGGTGAACGGGGTGCTGCGGGACATCAGGTAGTTCTCGTGGGTGCCGTAGCTGGCGCCCTTGCCGTCGACGTTGTTCTTGTACAGCTGGATCGGCGCGCTGCCGGGCACGCTGGCGGCCCGGATCGCCGCCTCCTCCATGACGCGCTCACCGGCCTTGTCCCAGATGACCGCGTCGCGCGGGTTGGTCACCTCGGGCGCCGAGTACTCGGGGTGCGCGTGGTCGACGTACAGCCGCGCGCCGTTGGTCAGGATGACGTTGGCCGCCCCGAGGTCGTCGCCGTCCGATCCGTTGGTCTGCTGCGCCGCTGTGCTGAGGTCGAAACCGCGGGCGTCGCGCAACGGCGACTCGACCTCGTAGTCCCAGCGGGCGCGCCGCGCCCGCGGGATGTCGGCCGCCGCCGCGTAGGCCAGCACGATGTGCGTGGAGGTCAGCACCGGGTTGGCGCCGGAATCGCCCGGCACGACGATGCCGTACTCCACCTCGGTTCCCATGATCCGCCGCATACCTCGCAGCGTACGGGGTCTCACCGACCAAGCGGAGTGCTGCGCGCCACAGGGATCCGAGTCGACCCGATTCGGCGCAACGCGTGTGCCTCGAAGGGAGGGTGCGACGATTGGGCCATGAGCGCGGGCGAGGAATCGGTGGCGGTGTACGACGCGGCCGGGCGTGTCGTGGGCAGCGCGACGCGGCGGCGGATGCGCGCGGAGGGCCTCTGGCACGCGGTCGGCGAGGTGCTCGTGCTGTCGCCGGACCGCGGCGAGGTCTACGTGCACCGCCGCACCGACACCAAGGACATCTACCCCGGCATGCACGACTGCTGGGCCGGCGGTGTGGTCGCCGCCGGGGAGGCCCCGGAAGTCACCGCCAAGCGCGAACTGGCCGAAGAACTCGGCGTGCACGAGGCGCCGATCCGGCCCCTGTTCCAGACCGTGCACGAACTGGGCAGCGTGCGGTTCCACGCGTTCCTCTACGAGGCGCTGTGGGACGGCCCGATCGTCCACCAGCCGGAAGAGGTCGCCGAGGGCTGGTGGATGCCCCTGGGCGAGCTCCGCGAGCGCCTGAACGACCCCGGGTGGCCGTTCGTGCCCGACGGCCGCCAGTTCGCCGAGGAGTGGTTCACCCGGCCGTGACCGGAGGTCCGCAATTTCCATTGAAATCGAACCTTCGATTTCAATGGAAATTGCGGATCGACTGGTGAGCGGGGCTCAGTGCCAGGGGAGTTCGGCTCGTTCGCCCCAGTAGGTCGCGGCGTCGCGGGCCAGCCGGCTCAGCGCGTCGACGTCCTGGTCGGTGAGCTCCACCCGGCAGGCCGCCAGGTTCGACTCCAGCTGCTCGACGCTCGCCGCGCCGACGAGCACCACGTCGGCCCAGGGCTGGCGCAGGACGTGCGCGAGCGCGATGGCGTCGGTGCCCACCCCGTGCCGGTCGGCGACCCTGGTGAGCTCCGCGGGCGGATCCACCGCGAGCCGCCCGTTCGCCAGGGTTTCCTTCACCAGCACCCGCCAGCCGCCGGTGTGCGCCTCGGCCAGGAAGCGGCTCGCGGACGGCTCCAGGGTGTTCCAAGTGGACTGCACGGCGCTGAACAGCTGCCGCCCGCCCACCTCGATCTCCCAGGCGCGCTCGATGGTCTCGCCCTGCGCCGCGCCGCTGGTGGAGAAGCCCAGCTGCACCCCGGCGTCCCGGATCCGCGCCAGCTCGTGCTGCAGCGCCAGGTCGTCGAACAGCGGGCTGCTGGTGGTCAGCGAATGCACCTGGTAGAGGTCGATGCGGTCGCCGAGCAGCGTCCGCGTCTCGGCCCACTGGGTGCGCAGGCGTTCCACCGAGTGCTCCTTGACCTCGTGCACCTCGGTCTCGATGCGCCACTGCGCGACGTAGGCGTACCCCCACTTGCTGGAGACCGCGACGTCCTGGTGGCCGCGTTCGCGCAGCCAGTCCGCGAGGAACTGCTCGGCGCTGCCGTAGGAGCGGGCCGTGTCCACCCAGCGGATCCCGTTGGCGTACGCGGCGTCCAGCACCGTCCGGGTGCGTTCCCGCATCGCCTGCGCGGTGCGCTGCACGGGCAGCACGGCGGTGCGACCGACGTTGATGTACGCGGGCCTGCCGAGCGCGGCGAGGCCGAGTCCTAGGCGCTGCACCGATCGTTGCGCTGGGAGCATGCCTGGAACCTAACCTCTGTCGGCCTGCGGCACAGCTCGGGGCCGCCACCCCCGCGGGGATGGCGGCCCTGAGCTCGGCCTTACAGGTACTGGCCCGTGTTCGTGGCCGTGTCGATCGCTCGGCCGGATTCCTGGCTCTTCCCGCTGACCAGGGTGCGGATGTAGACGATCCGCTCGCCCTTCTTGCCGGAGATGCGGGCCCAGTCGTCCGGGTTGGTGGTGTTGGGCAGGTCCTCGTTCTCGGCGAACTCGTCGACGATGGCGTCCTGCAGGTGCTGCACGCGCAGGCCCGGCTGGCGGGTCTCCAGCACCGACTTGATGGCCGCCTTCTTCGCCCGGTCCACGATGTTCTGGATCATCGCGCCCGAGTTGAAGTCCTTGAAGTACAGGACTTCCTTGTCGCCGTTGGCGTAGGTGACCTCCAGGAACCGGTTCTCCTCGGTCTCGGCGTACATCCGCTCGACCGTGGTCTGGATCATCGCCTCCACGCACGCGCCCTTGTCGCCGCCGAACTCCTTGAGGTCTTCCTCGTGGATCGGCAGTTCCTTGGTCAGGTACTTGGAGAAGATGTCCTTCGCCGACTCCGCGTCCGGACGCTCGATCTTGATCTTCACATCCAGCCGCCCCGGCCGCAGGATCGCCGGGTCGATCATGTCCTCGCGGTTGGAGGCGCCGATGACGATGACGTTCTCCAGCCCTTCGACACCGTCGATCTCGCTGAGCAGCTGCGGCACGATGGTCGTCTCCACGTCGGAGGAGACGCCGCTGCCGCGGGTCCGGAAGATCGAGTCCATCTCGTCGAAGAACACGATCACCGGGGTGCCCTCGGAGGCCTTCTCCCGCGCCCGCTGGAAGATCAGCCGGATGTGCCGCTCGGTTTCGCCGACGAACTTGTTGAGGAGTTCGGGGCCCTTGATGTTCAGGAAGAAGGACTTGGCATGGCCGTCGTCGTCGCCGCGCGCGGCGGCGACCTGCTTCGCCAGCGAGTTGGCGACGGCCTTGGCGATCAGCGTCTTGCCGCAGCCCGGCGGGCCGTACAGCAACACGCCCTTCGGCGGCCGCAGCTGGTACTCGATGTAGAGGTCGGAGTGCAGGAACGGCAGCTCCACCGCGTCCCGGATCTGCTCGATCTGGCCGGCCAGCCCACCGATGTCCTGGTACCCGACGTCGGGCACCTCCTCCAGCACGAGGTCTTCGACCTCGGCCTTCGGCACCACGTCGTAGGCGTAGCCCGCCTTGCTGTCGATCAGCACCGAGTCGCCGGCCTTCAGCCCGGACGCGGCCAGCGGTTCGGTGACCCACACGACGCGTTCCTCGTCGGTGTGGCCCAGCACCAGCGCCCGGGGGCTCTCCCCGGCACCGCTGGACAGGAGCTCCCGGAAGGTGCAGACCTCACCGGTTCGCTCGAACGCACCAGCCTCCACCACAGTCAGGGCCTCGTTGAGGCGCACCGACTGGCCCAGTCTCAGTTCCTCCGTCTCGACGTTGGGTGACACCGCCACCCGCATCTTGCGACCAGACGTGAACACGTCGACCGTGCTGTCCTCGTAGCCGTGCAGGAAGACCCCGTAACCGCTGGGGGGCTGCGCGAGGCGGTCGACTTCTTCGCGCAGCGCCATCAGCTGGCCCCGCGCTTCCTTCAGGGTCTCGGTGAGTTTGGCGTTCCGTTCGGTGAGCTGGCTCACTCTCTCGGATGCCTCGGCCAGCCGCTTTTCCAGCAACCGGGCCTGTTGGGGAGACTCGTTGAGCCTGCGGCGCAGCAGTGCAACCTCGTCTTCCAGGAGACGAATCTGGCTGCGGAGTTCTGCGGAGCCACCGCTGTACTGCTCGCCGCCCTCCTCAGGCCGGCTGCCGGGACGGTCGTGCTGCATGTCGGCACCCTCCTCCCGTGCTCGTACCACCACGGTACCGGCGATCACCGACGACGGCGGCGTCGTTGATGCCCGCCGGATCGCCCAGCGTGCCACAAAAATCCGCGAATACCCATGAGGCGGGCCAGGTTGGCGCCAGCGGGTCGCGTTTCGGCCGGGCGGGGCGGACACGTTGCGTTGACGATCATGGTCCGTTCGATACGTTCCCGATCGGACGACGCACCCCCCACGAGCACCGGTTTTCCGTTGCGCCACGCGGATCGGGAGCGGTCGGCGGGCATCCGGGTTAACCGATCCGGCAACCGGGTGGCGTTGCGACCACCCGACTGCGAGCGCATCCGGCACTTCTCCCATCATTTGGAACAACTGCCCCTGGACGCCACTCCAGCCCGGCGAATTCCCCATGACGATTGAGTGCCGAAAAGTCCACTCCGTGCACCACGCGTCGCGGGCTCTGATCTACTTACGGCCGCCGAAAGCAGCAACGCACCACCACTCCGGGGAGGAGCCATGACCTATCCGCCGCAGCAGCCTGGACAGGGCGGGTGGGGCCAGCAACCCGCGGGCAACGGGTTCCCTCAGCAGGGTCCGCCGGAAACCCCGCAGCAGCAGCCCGCCTGGTACGGCAACCAGCACACCGGCTGGGGCCAGCAGGGCCCGGACCAGCAGCAGGCGCCCATGGCCCCCCAGTGGGGCAGCGAGTTCGGCCCCGGCTCCTGGATCCAGGAGCCCAACGGCTTCGCCGACATCGAGCCGCCGCAGCGGAAGAAGTCGAAGCTGCCGCTGATCCTCGGCCTGGTCGGGGCGCTGGTCGTCCTCGCAGGGGCCGGCGTCGGGGTGTTCTTCTGGCTGAACAGCGGGCCCGGCGAGGCCCGGCCGGTCGCGCAGGAGGTCGTCCAGAAGGTCAACGCCGGCGACTTCAACGGCGTGAGCAGCCTGTTCTGCGACTCCAACAAGACCGAGCTGAGCAAGGCGATGAGCCAGCTCCGCCAGTGGAAGTTCAACGTCAAGCTCGGCGAGGTGACCGAGCGTGGCGACCAGGCCACCGCAAAGTTGACCGGAACCTACGAGGCCGACGGATCGTCCACACCGGTGGACCAGACGATGGGCCTGGTCGTGGAGGACGGCACCTGGAAGGTCTGCCAGCTCGACCAGTGAGCCCGCAGCAAGAGCATGTGAGCAAGGGGGAGGACCCATGACGTACCCACCGCAGCAGCCGCCCGGGCAGGGCGGCTGGGGGCAGCAGCCCGGCGGCCAGTACCCGCCCAGCGGTGGCCAGCCGCAGCAGGGCTTCGGCGGCCAGCCGGGCGGCGCGTACCCGCAGAGCGGCGGCCAGCCCCAGCAGGGCGGCGCGTACCCGCAGAGCGGCCCGCAGCCGCAGCAGGGCTTCGGCCAGCAGCCCCCGTACCCGCCGCAGGGCGGCGGCTTCGGTCAGCCTGGCTTCGACGCGCCGAAGAAGAAGTCCCCGCTGCCGTGGATCCTGGGCGGCATCGGGGGCCTCCTCGTGATCGGCCTGGTGATCACCCTGGTGATCGTCTTCACCGGCGGCCCCGGCGACCCCCGCAAGGTCGCCCAGCAGGGCATCGACGCGATCAACCAGAAGGACTTCGCCAGCCTGCAGCCGCTCTCCTGCAAGAAGGAGCAGGAGAAGTTCCAGGAGATGCTGGACACCTTCGAGGGCAAGAGCTCCGAGTTCCAGGACCTCAAGGAGTTCGGCCTCACCGACGCCGACATCCAGAAGCTGATCGACGGCATGAAGATCGAGATGAAGCTGGGCGAGGTCAAGGACAACGGCGACAACACCGCCACGGCCAAGGTCTCCGGCAACATCAGCATCACCGCCGACGTCGAGATCATGGGCCAGAACGTGGCCGACCTGATGCCCGACCAGCAGATCGACGAGGACATGAAGATGATCGTCGAAGACGGTTCCTGGAAGTTCTGCTGATCGAACCCCGATCACGTGAGAAGGCCCGCCCCGTCCGGGGCGGGCCTTTCGCGTTCAGCCCTTGCTGGGGCGGCGCTGGACCCGGGGCGGGGTCACGCCATCCGCCAGGCGGCGGGTCGTCAGGAGGAACGCCGTGTGCGCCACCATCCGGTGGTCCGGGCGGACCGCCATGCCCACCACGTGCCACGGGCGCAGCAGCGTTTCCCAGGACTGGGGTTCCGTCCAGTTCTGCTGCTCGCGGATCGCCTCCGTGATCCGGGACAGCTGGGTCGTCGTGGCCACGTAGACGACCAGGACGCCGCCGGGCAGCAGCTTCTCGTGGACCTTGTCCAGGACGTCCCACGGCGCGAGCATGTCGAGCACCACCCGGTCGACCGGATCGCCGTCGTACTCCTGGACGTCGCCCAGCTGCAGCGTCCAGTTGTCCGGCTTGTCGCCGAAGAAGCGCCGCACGTTGCGCTCCGCGTGCTCCGCGTGGTCCTCGCGCACCTCGAACGACGTCACGCTGCCCTCGGGGCCGACCGCGCGCAGCAGGGAGCAGCTCAGCGCGCCCGATCCGGCACCCGCCTCCAGCACCCGCGCGCCCGGGCGGATGTCGCCCCACATGAGGATCTGCGCCGCGTCCTTCGGGTAGATGACCTGGGCGCCGCGCGGCATCGACAGCACGTAGTCGGCCAGCAGCGGCCGCAGCGCCAGGAACGACGTGCCGCCCGCCGAGGTCACCACCGAGCCCTCCGGCTTGCCGATCAGGTCGTCGTGCGCGAGGCCACCGCGGTGCGTGTGGTACTCCCCTCCCTGCTCCAGGACGACCGTGTACTTCCGGCCCTTCGGGTCGGTCAACTGGACCCGGTCGCCGGGCTGGAACTCACCGCTGACGGTGCTGCTCAACTGCTGCCTACCTTCTCCACGCTGGTACAGCGCACCATCGTCGCAGAGCGCCCGGAGAAGGCTCGGGTCGGCGTCCGCCACCCCATTGCCGCTGCGCAGGTCCCGTGAGCGTTTTGGGGCGCTACGACACCCCAAAACGCTCACGGACGGCTCACTCGCGACGGGAGCGCAGCGCGTTGCGGAGGTCCTCGCGGCGCAGCACGCCGCTGGGCCTGCCCTCGCTGTCGACCACGAGGAACTGCCAGGCCAGCACCGACTGCACCCGCTCCAGGATCGTGTCCGGGGTCTCGCTGTCGAGCAGGATCGTGTCCGGGTCGACCGGTTCGGCCGCGCGCTCGGCCGGTTCGTTCGGCGCGTGGGTGGCCAGGCGCTCCGCCGCGGTCTGGTCGAGCAGGCCGACCGCGATGCCATCGGCCCGCACCAGCACCACTCCCCGGCCCGCCGCCGCCAGCAGCGCATCGCCCACCGGGCTCTCCGCCGGGAGCTGCAGGACCGGGCGCACCAGGTCCCCCAGCGCCAGGCCCGCGGGCCAGCGCTTGCGCTGCTCGGCCGCGTGCTCCGCGCTCGCACCGGCCACCACGAACCACGCCATCAGCACGCACACGCCCAGCCGCAGCCACTGGTCCTGGGCGTTGTTGAGCAGGCCGACCAGCGCCCAGCCGATCAGGACCGCCGCCACCGCTCCCGCGCCGATCACGCCGGCCGTGGTGCCCGTGGCGCGCTTGCCGGTGAGCCGCCAGGTCAGCGCCCGCAGCATCCGGCCGCCGTCCAGCGGCAGGCCCGGCAGCAGGTTGAACACCGCCACCGCGAGGTTCGCCACGCAGGTCTGCGCGACCAGCAGCCAGATCGCGCCGCCGGGCACCAGCGCGAACCAGCCGATGCCGGTCGCCAGCGCCAGCGCCATCGACACCGCGGGCCCGGCCGCCGCGATCAGGCCCTCCTGGGTGGGTTTCGGCGGCGTCCGGGAGATCTCCGACAGGCCGCCGAGCAGGAACAGGCGAACGCGCCGCACCGGCAGCCCCAGGCGCAGCGCGACGATGCAGTGCCCGAGCTCGTGCAGCAGCACCGAAACCGCCAGCAGCACGGTGAACACCGCCGCCAGCAGCGCGCTCTCCCAGATCCCCGCGCCCGGCAGTATCCGGCCCACCAGCGGCGTGTAGAGCAGCACGATCAGCGCCGCCCCGAGCCACCACGACGGCGACAGCAGCACCGGCACCCCGGCGATGCGGCACAGCAGCAGGCCGCCGTCGTTCAACTTGGGCCGGGTGGGCGGGGACGCGGTCGACGGCATGCACGCAGGGTAGTGCCCCGTCCGTGAGGCAGTCGTGATCCGTGCAGGGGGTGATCGCGTGTCGGTCGGCTCGATTAGGGTCACGGGCCATGGCGGAACCTGCGCAGGCGACAGGCGGGACACTCCAGGACGGCAGGCCCAGGCGGCCGGCGCTGTCCCCGTCCCGCGCGAGCGATTTCAAGCAGTGCCCGCTGCTCTACCGGTTCCGCGCCGTGGACCGGCTGCCGGAAACGCCCAGCAAGGCGCAGGTGCGCGGCACCGTGGTGCATTCAGTGCTGGAGCGCCTGTTCGAACTGCCGACGGCCGAGCGCGACCAGGCGCAAGCGCGGGCGCTGCTGCAGCCGGCCTGGGACGAGCTGCTCGCGCAGCAACCCGAGCTCGGCGAGCTGTTCGACGGGCCCGACGATCCCGAACTGGCGGGCTGGCTGGAGTCGGCGAACGCGCTGCTGGACGCCTACTTCGAGCTGGAGGACCCGCGCCGGCTGGAGCCGGAGGCCTGCGAGCTGCGGGTGGAGACCGAGCTCGACTCCGGGGTGCTGCTGCGCGGGTTCATCGACCGCGTCGACGTGGCCCCGACCGGCGAGATCCGGCTGGTCGACTACAAGACCGGTGCCGCGCCGCGGGAGATCGGCGAGGCCAAGGCGATGTTCCAGATGAAGTTCTACGCCCTGGTACTGTGGCGCACCCGCGGCGAGATCCCCCGCCAGCTGCTGCTGATGTACCTGGCCAGCAAGCAGCGGCTGGCCTACACGCCGGACGAGACGGAGCTGCGCCGCTTCGAGCGCACCCTGGAGGCGATCTGGCAGGCGATCCTGCGGGCGGGCAAGACGGGTGACTTCCGGCCGAACCCTAGCCGCCTGTGCGACTACTGCGACCACAAGCCGCTGTGCCCGGCCTTCGGCGGCACCCCGCCGCCCTACCCGGGCTGGCCGGAACCCGACCCGGGCCCGGAATCCGTCCTCGACCGCACCGACTGACCCGCCGCCCGTCACCCGGGGGATCCCAGTTTCAATTGAAACTGGGATCCTCCGGCGTGTCGGGACCCGACACGCCGGAGGTTGTGGACAACTTGCGCAATTTCAATGGAAATCGAAGGTCCGATTTCCATTGAAATTGCGGCACCCCGGACGGCGGCCGGGCCCTCGGGCCGGGCCCTCGGGCGGTCAGTCCTCGTAGGGGTCGTAGTTGGCGGCGGTGCCGAAGTCGCCGGCCTGGGTCGGGTCGATGACCGCGAAGCGGGCGCCGCTGGGATCCCGGAGGACGGCGACCCGGCCGATGCTGGAGTCGTACGGATCCACCCGCACGCGGCCGCCGAGGCCGATCGCGCGGCGGACCAGCTCGTCGGTGCCGACCTCCGCGTCGACGCCGAGGTAGAGCAGCCAGTGCGGCTTGGTCGACTCCGTGATGAAGTTGCGGATCATGCTGACCCGGGCGCACACCGACTCGTCCCCGAGGTACCAGACGGAGTAGTCCGAGCGGTGTTCGGTGCCGAACTGCTCGGCGCTGTAGCCGAAGAGCTCCTGGAAGAAGTTGTCCGCGGTCTGCGCCTTGATGGTGACCAGCTCGGCCCACATCAGGGTGCCCGGCAGCCCGACGTCGAACTGCCAGGACTCCTCGGGTTCCAGCAGCCCGAACTCGGCCCCGGCCGGCCCGACCAGCACCGTCTTGGCGCCCAGCCCGGGCACCTCGTTGCGCGGCACGGTCACCGTCGCCCCCAGCGCCACGGCCCGCTCCGCGAAGGCCTCGCAGTCCGCGGTGGCCAGGTAGAGCCGCCAGCTCGACTGGTCACCGGAGGCGGCCCGCAGGCTGGCCACCGGGAAACCCTCGCGCATGGCGATCACGTGTTCGCCGGAGACCGGATCGCGATGGGTTTCGTACGTCCAGTCGAACAGCCCGGAGTAGAACTCCTGGGCCCGCTCGAGATCCGTGGTGATCAGCTCTATCCAGCAGGGCATCCCCTCGTAGAGCTCCCACCGCGGCGGGGTAGTTCCCGGTACCACGACGGCCATTTCCTCACCCCCACCGGCTCGTTCAAGATCGTCTCGGATTCCATTATCCGCAATCGGCACGGCCGACTTGGGGCACTCGGATCACAATCCGGTGGAGCAATCGGACATACAGGACGAGGAACGCGGCGTTCACCGGAGCACCAGCCGAAAACGCCACGCCCACCCGGCGCGGACCGGGTGGGCGTGGCGTTCGGACCAGGCTTCAGAGGCGGCAGGCCCTGATGTCGGAGGACAGGATGGCCTTGGCTCCCACGGCGGCGAGGCGGTCCATGATCGCCGGGGCTTCCTTGCGGGAGACCATCGCGCGCACCGCCACCCAGCGGTCGTCGGCCAGCGGCGACATGGTCGGCGATTCCAGGCCCGGCGTCACCTTGGTGGCGTCGTCGAGCAGATCGCGCGGGCAGTTGTAGTCCAGCATCACGTACTGCTGGGCGAACACCACGCCCTGCAGGCGGGCGATGAGCTGGTTCTTGGCCTGCTCGTCGTCCGAACCGCGGCGCTCGATCACCACCGCCTCGGAGTTGCAGATCGGCTCGCCGAAGGCGACCAGGCCGTGCTGGCGTAGCGTGCGGCCGGAGCCGACCACGTCGGCGATGGCGTCGGCGACGCCGAGCTGGATGGAGATCTCCACCGCGCCGTCGAGCCGGATGACGTCGGCCGTCACGCCGTGCTGCGCGAGGTCGTCGGTGACCAGCCTCGGGTAGGACGTGGCGATCCGCTTGTCCTGCAGGTCCGCGACGGCCCAGTCGTGCTGGCCCGCCGGGGCGGCGTAGCGGAACGTGGAGCCGCCGAAGCCGAGCGCGAGCCGCTCCTCGACCGGGGCGCCCGAATCGCGTGCCAGGTCGCGGCCGGTGAGCCCGAGGTCGAGCTCGCCGGAGCCGACGTAGATCGCGATGTCCTTGGGGCGCAGGAAGAAGAACTCGACGTCGTTGGTGGTGTCCAGGACGGTGAGGTCCCGCTGCTCATGGCGCTGCCGGTACCCGGCTTCCGCGAGCATCTCGGATGCGGGACCGGCGAGGGTGCCCTTGTTGGGCACAGCCACACGCAGCATGGGACCAATTCTCCTCGGTTCATTCCTGGGATGGGTTCACAGGTAGCGGTAGACGTCCTCAAGGGACAGTCCGCGCCCCAGCATGATGACCTGCAGCCGGTACAGCAGCTGCGAGATCTCCTCGGCGAGCTGTTCGTCCGATTCGTGCTCGGCGGCGATCCACACCTCGCCGGCCTCTTCGAGGACCTTCTTGCCCTGGGCATGCGTCCCGGCGTCGAGCGCGGCCACCGTAGCCGAGCCCTCCGGACGGGTCCGGGCTCGTTCCTGCAGTTCGGCGAACAACTCGTCGAAGGTCTTCACAGTCCACGATCCTTGCATCCCTGGCCGCCGAACCAGAAGGCGGACCCGCTCGTTTGCGGGTTTCATCACGGCGCGTCACCCGCCGGACACCTCAGTGGAACCCGGTGGTCGCCTCCAGCACCGCCCCGAGCGTGTCCTTGACCATGGCCAGCGCGGCGCCCCGCGGGCTCGACCGGCCGCCGGAAACGGCGACCGTCCCGGCTTCGCCGCAGTCGTAGCTGATCGCCTTCTCCGGCCCCAGCAGCGCACCGAAGGTGCTCGCCGCGGGCTCGGCGCGCAGCTCGACGCGAACCAGCCCAGGCTCCTCGCGCTGCGCGCCGGCGACCTGCCGGAGCCGGTGGCCTTCCGGCACCGGCGGCAGCGGTTCGCGGATCGGCTCCGCCTCGACCGCGACGTCCGCCGGGTCCCAGCCCCACAGCAGGCCGGTGATCAGCCGGAGCTTGGTCGCGGCGTCCTTGCCGGAGAGGTCGGCGGTGGGGTCGGCCTCGGCGATGCCGCGCCGCTGGGCCTCGACGACCGCGCCGGCCAGGCCGTGACCTGCGGCGATCCGGTCGAGGACGAAGGTCGCGGTGCCGTTCGGGCAGCCCTGCACGGCGCGGACGTCGAAGCCGCGCAGCACCGAGCGGGCCAGGTCACCGGCCGGCATCGCGGCGCCGGTCGCCCCGGAGATCCGCACCGACCGCCCGGCCAGGCGCGCGGCCTCGTCGAGCTTCCGCCAATGCGTGAGCAGGTGCGACTTCGTCGCGGTCACGACGTGCGCGCCCTGCTGCAACGCCTGCAGGGCGTCCAGCGCGGGCTGGTCGCTGCCGTCCGAAGGCACGGCCTGCGCCAGCACCCGGGCGCCGGCGAGCAGGTCGTCGATCTCACCGGCGGGATCCCACTGCCCGCGGGACGGCACGGCGCCATCGACCCGGACCTGCGATTGCCTGCCGCGGACTGCGACGACGTGCAGGTCGGCGCCGTAGGTGTCGCGCCAGCGCGCGCGGCGCCGCCGGACCAGCTCGACGTACTCCCGCCCCACCGGCCCGTACCCGGCCAGGACGATCGGCACGTCGATCATCACGCCGCCCGGGCGAACAGCTCACCGAGGGCGGCGAAGTCCACGTCCGCCAGCGAGTCGCGCAGGACCCGGTGCGGGCCGGGCTGCAGCGGCACCTCGCAGGGGATGGCGATCACCAGGCAGCCGGCGGCCTCGGCCGCGGCCACCCCGGTCGGGGAATCCTCGATCGCGACGCACCGCGCCGGGTCGACGCCGAGCAGCCGCGCGGCCTTCAGGTACGGCTCCGGCTCGGGCTTGTTCTTGCCGTCCACCTCGTCGCCGCAGACCGTCACGTCGAACGAGTCCCGGTCGAGGGTTTCCAGCGCCAGCTCCGTCAGGGAGCGGATCGTGGAGGTCACCAGCGCGGTGGGGATGCCCAGCTCGCGGGCCTCGCGCAGCGCCTCCGGCGCGCCCGGCCGCCACGGCAGGCCCAGCTCGAACAGCTCCTCCATGCGGGCCGCGACCCACTTCGCCGCCGCGTCGACCTCCGCAGTGCCGACTTCTTCCGGGACGTCCGCGATCCCGACATCGGCCAGCAGCATTCGCATGCTGCGGGTCATGTTGGAGCCGACCATCGCCTCCCGGGTCTCGTCGGTGAGCGCGCCCCCGCGATGCCGTGCGTAGTCGTCCAGCGCGATGGTCCACAGCTTCTCGGAGTCGACGAGCGTGCCGTCCATGTCGAACAGGACTGCGGCGGGCGAGTTCTGACCGGCGTCGCGGGTCACTCGGGGATCTCCGTTCGGGGAAGAGGTGTGGACCATGACCTCCACAAGTACAGCACCCGAGGTCCGGCCTCCCCCAGCGAAAGTGTCCAATCCCTCGTCGCCCCGCCCCACCGGCCACGATCGGAGCAATCGACGCGCGGCCCGGGCCCGGTCGGCGCAACGCGCAGACCCGAACGAGCGACGCGTGATCGTTCGGCCGGAAGGCGAGATCGGCTTCACCTACCTTGGAAGGCCGCATTCCCGTTGGAAGGAGGACGCGCATGGTGTTCAGCAGGACGGGACGGGCCGCGGCGGCGTTGCTCGCGGTCGCGATGCTGGCGCTCGGCGGAACGGCTGCGGCGCAACCGGAAAATCCGGAAACCTCGGCGGCGGGGAACAATCCGGTCTACTTCGTGCACGGCTACAACCCGGGCAGCGACGCGAACTGCAAGACCATCTGGGGCGACGCCGTCGACTACTTCGAGAAGCGCGGTTGGCCCGGCGGGCAGCTGAAGACCGTCGGCTACTACAAGGGCGACACCGGCTGCGACATCTCGATCAGCGACGACAACACCACCGGCACGCGGATCAAGCACGTGGCCGCCGACCTCGCCAACTACATCTACGAGCACCACACGAAGAAGGGCGAATCGGTCGACATCGTGGCGCACTCGATGGGCGGGCTGGTCACCCGCGTCGCGCTGCTGGGTTCGGCCAAGGGCTGGTCGGGCTTCCCGAAGGGGCCGCTGAAGGTCGGCGACGTCGTCACGCTCGGCACCCCGCACCGGGGCGTGCGCAACCCGGACGCCTCGGACACCACGCAGTGGAAGTCGATGGACCCGGACTAGGAGTTCATGCGCGTCCTGCACGCGCCGGAGAACCGCCTGAGCCAGTCCTGGGCGGCCGGGACGGACTGGACATTCGCGGGCGCCAACGAGGACGAAACGGTCAGCGGCACGTCCGCGATCGACAAGGGCTACCACGCCGACCACAAGTTCCGGTACCTCAACGGGAACAGCCCGAAGGTGACGCACTCCGGCATCCGCGAGATCGCCGGCGGCAAGCACAACCTCCGCTACTGGCATTCCAGCGAAGGCGTCCCGCACGACACCGGAAACGGCTGGGCCCCGGTCAAGACCGCCTACGAGGCGGTCAACCAGAACGGCAAGTGGTAGCTCAGGTGTTGAAGTACTTGGCCTCCGGGTGGTGGGCGACGATCGCGTCGGTGGATTGCTCCGGGTGCAGCTGGAACTCCTCGGACAGCGTCACGCCGATGCGTTCCGGCCGCAGCAGCTCGACGATCTTGGCGCGGTCCTCCAGGTTCGGGCAGGCGCCGTAGCCGAGGGAGAAGCGGGCGCCGCGGTAGCCCAGCCGGAAGAACGCCTCCACAGTGGCCGGATCTTCGGCCGCCACCGGAACGCCGGACGCGAACAGCAGTTCCTGGCGGACGCGCCGGTGCCAGTACTCCGCCAGCGCCTCGGTGAGCTGCACGCCGAGGCCGTGGATCTCCAGGTAGTCGCGGTAGGCGTTGCGTGCGAACAGCTCGTTGGCGAAGTCGGCGATGGGCTGGCCCATCGTGACCAGTTGCAGCGGCAGCACGTCCACCTGCCCGGACGCCTCGGCGCGTTCCCGCGAGCGGAAGAAGTCCGCGAGGCACAGGTGCCGGTCGCGGGCCTGGCGCGGGAACGCGAAGCGGCAGCGCTCCGGCGCGTCCGCCGCGGGCCCGGCCAGCACGACCAGGTCGTCGCCCTCGGACACGCACGGGAAGTAGCCGTAGACCACCGCCGCGTGCTGCAGGATCCCCTCGGTGGCGAGCTGGTCCATCCAGTACCGCAGCCGCGGCCGCCCCTCCGATTCGACGAGTTCCTCGTAGGCCGGGCCGCCCTTCGCGCCGCGCAGCCCCCACTGGCCGAAGAACGTGGCCCGTTCGTCCAAGTAGGCGGAGTATTCGCCGACCGGCACGCCGCGCACCTCACGCCCGCCCCAGAACGGCGGCGTGGGCACCGGAACGCCGGCGGCCACGTCCGAGCGGGTCACCGGCTCGGGAACGGCGGCCGCCTTGCGCTTCTCGGCGATCCGCAGCGACCGCTCCCGGCGGGCCTTGCGCTCCGCCTTCTTCGCCTCCTCCGCCTGGTCCGGGACGATCACGCCGCCGCGCTTGCGGGCCATGATGGAATCCATCAGCCGCAGGCCCTCGAAGGCGTCCCGGGCGTAGCGCACCTCGCCGCGGTAGAGCTCGTCGAGATCACCCTCCACATAGGACCGGGTCAGCGCGGCGCCGCCTAGCAGCACCGGGTACTTCTTGGCCACTCCCCTGGCGTTGAGCTCCGCCAGGTTCTCCTTCATGATCACCGTCGACTTCACCAGCAGCCCGGACATGCCGATGGCGTCCGCGCAGTGCTGCTGCGCGCCGTCCAGGATCGTACCGATCGACTGCTTGATGCCGAGGTTGACCACGTTGTAGCCGTTGTTGGACACGATGATGTCGACGAGGTTCTTGCCGATGTCGTGCACGTCACCCTTGACTGTGGCCAGCACGAGAGTGCCCTTGCCGGCGGCGGATTCCCGCTCCAGGTGCGGTTCCAGGTAGGCGACGGCGGCCTTCATGACCTCGGCCGACTGCAGCACGAACGGCAGCTGCATCTGCCCGGAGCCGAACAGCTCGCCGACGACCTTCATCCCGGCCAGCAGGTTCTCGTTGATGATCTCCAGCGGTGGCTTCTCGGCCATCGCCGCGTCCAGGTCGGCTTCCAGCCCGTTGCGCTCGCCGTCGACGATCCGCCGCTCCAGGCGCTCGAACAGCGGCAGCGCCGCGAGTTCCTCGGTCCGCGACGCCCGGCTGGACTTCGCGGTCTGCCCCTCGAAGAGCTCCATCAGCTTCTGCAGCGGGTCGTAGCCCTCGCGACGCCGGTCGTAGACCAGGTCGAGCGCGACCTCCCGCTGCTCGTCCGGGATCTTGTTCATCGGCAGGATCTTCGAGGCGTGCACGATCGCCGTGTCCAGGCCCGCTTCCCGGCACTCGTTGAGGAACACCGAGTTCAGCACCTGCCGCGCCGCCGCGTTCAGTCCGAAGGAGACGTTCGAAATGCCCAGCGTGGTGCGGACTTCCGGGTGCGCGCGCTTGAGCTCGCGGATTGCCTCGATGGTCTCGACGCCGTCCCGGCGGACCTCCTCCTGACCGGTGGAGATCGGGAACGTCAGGGTGTCGATGATGATGTCCGACTCCGCCATCCCCCAGTTCGAGGTCAGGTCGTCGATCATCCGGCCGGCGACCCGCAGCTTCCAGTCCTTGGTGCGGGCCTGCCCGTCCTCGTCGATGCACATCACCACCACCGCGGCGCCGTGCTCGCGGACGAGCTCCATGACGCGGCGGTAGCGGGAATCCGGCCCGTCGCCGTCCTCGTAGTTGACCGAGTTGACCACGCACCGGCCGCCGAGGCGTTCGAGCCCGGCGCGCAGCACCGGCGGCTCGGTCGAGTCCAGCATCACCGGCAGCGTCGAGGCGGTGGCCAGCCGCGCGGCCAGCTCGGCCATGTCGGCGGCCCCGTCGCGGCCCACGTAGTCCACGCAGAGGTCGATCAGGTGCGCCCCGTCGCGGGTCTGGGCCTTGGCGATCTCGACGCAGGAATCGTAGTCGCCCCCCAGCATCGCCTCGCGGAACGCCTTGGAACCGTTGGCATTCGTGCGCTCGCCGACCACCAGCACCGACGCGTCCTGGGCGAACGGCACGGCCTGGTACAGCGAGCTGACGCCCGGCTCGGGCTGCGGCTCGCGCCGCGGCGGCGCCAGGTCGCGCACCGCCTCGACGACCTGGCGGATGTGCTCGCCGGTCGTGCCGCAGCAGCCGCCGACCAGCCGGGCGCCGTACTGCGTGACGAACTCGGCGAGCGCCTCGGCCAGCTCCTCGGGCGTCAGCGGGTACACCGCGCCGTCGGGGCCGAGCTGCGGCAGCCCGGCGTTGGGCATCACCGACAGCGGCACCCGCGATTGCTTGGCCAGCTGCCGCAGGTGCTCGCTCATCTCGGCCGGACCGGTCGCGCAGTTCATCCCGATCAGGTCGATGCCCAGCGGCTCCAGCGCGGTCAGCGCAGCGGTGATCTCGGTGCCCAGCAGCATCGTGCCGGTGGTCTCCACGGTCACCTGCGCGATGATCGGCACCCGCCGCCCGGCCCGCGCCATGCCGCGCTTGGCGGCCAGCACCGAAGCCTTGGTCTGCAACAGGTCCTGCGAGGTCTCCACCAGCACGGCGTCGATCCCGCCGTCGAGCATGCCGACGGTCTGCTCCGCGTAGGCGTCGCGCAGCGCCTCGAAGGTCACGTGCCCCAGCGTCGGCAGCTTGGTGCCCGGCCCCATCGCGCCCAGCACGAACCGCGGCTGCCCGGCGGTGGCGAACTCGTCGGCGCATTCCCTGGCCAGCCGCGCGCCGCGCTCGGAGAGTTCGCGGATGCGGTCGGCGATGCCGTACTCGCCGAGGTTGGCCAGGTTCGCGCCGAACGTGTTCGTCTCGATCGCGTCCGCCCCGGCCGCCAGGTAGCCGCGGTGCACGTCGCGCACCACGTCCGGGCGGGTGGCGTTGAGGATCTCGTTGCAGCCCTCCAGGCCCGCGAAGTCGTCGAGGCCCAGCGGCACCTCCTGCAGCATGGTGCCCATCGCGCCGTCGGCGACGAGAACCCGGCGCTCCAGCGCCTCCAGCAGCGGTGACCAGGGAGAATGCGGCATACCGACCAGCGTACGAGCGCATCCCAACCCAATTCCCACAGTGTGGTACGAGGCTCCCAGCGGCACGGGATCCCCGTCTCGTGCCCGCAATTTCCATTGAAATCGAAGGTTCGATTTCAATGGAAATTGCGGGACGACCGGACCCGGAGCGGGGCGCGACGGGGTGGGGCGCCCCGGGCCGGGGTGCCCGGGCGGAGCGCTTGGGGCAGGTCTAGATCAGGCCTCGGTGCTGGAGGTAGCGGAACACCGCGATGCCGGGGAGGACCGGCAGCCAGTACGTCAGCAGCCGGGAGATCAGCACTCCGGTGATCGCCGCCGTCGCCGGCACGCCCATCGCTCCGAGGCCCGCGAGCAGCACCGCCTCGACCGCGCCCAGCCCGCCGGGCGAGGGCACCAGGTGACCGAGGGTGTTGCCGATGATGAACACGACCGTCACGGCCGTCCAGGAGAAGTCCGGGTGCAGCGCGGCCAGCGACGCGGCCAGGCCGAGCCCCGACACCACGAGGTAACCCAGCGCGCCGCCGAAGAGCTGGAGCGCGCGGACCGGGTGGCGCAACGTCTCCAGCAGCTCCCGGCCGACCTCCAGCGACGGCGCGACGATCCGGCGGCGGCCGAACGGCGAGGCGATCACGGCCGCCGCGACCACCACGACCGCGGCGGCGCCGGCCAGCACCGGCCAGCCGGTCGGGATCGACAGGTTGGTGAACGTGCCGGACAGGCCGACCGCGAACACGCCGATCACGGCCACGACGAACGCCACCGCACCGGTGCCCGCCTGGTTCAGCAGCGTCACCCCGACCGCCAGCGGCCGCCGCAACCCGAGGCGTTCCATGTAGACCACGTTGATGCCGAAGAACCCGGCGCCGCCGGGCGTGGTGCGCCCGGTGAACGCGGCCGCCATCTGCACCAGGAACGTCCGCCAGAACGGCAGCGGGATCCGGCTGGAGCCCTGCACGGAGATCGACGACAGCAGGATCGCGACGAACCCCGTCACGACCGCCACCGCCAGCCAGCCCCAGTTGGCTTGCCGCACCGCCGTGAGCACCTCGCCCATGCTGGAGAGCTCCGGGAGCAGCAGGTACACCGCAGCGGCGATGAGCAGCAGGCCGATCACGGTGATCGGGCGGACCGGCGAGCGGAAGCCCGGGATCGGCAGGCCCAGCCCGTCCGCCAGGGTTTCGCGCAGCTCGGCCAGCAGGAAGCGCCCGCGCTCCGCCTGGCTCCTGATGCGCCGCGGCAGCGCCAGCGGCACCAGGTTCCGCAGCGCCGCCGCGAGCTGCTCGGCCGGCAGCGCGCTGATCGCGCTTCGCACCGCGCGCTCGGTGCCGACCACCGCCGCCAGCGACACCAGCGCCTCGGCCAGGTCCTGGGCGAGGCGCGCCGCGTCCGCGCCCGCGTGGCTGAACGTGAAGCTGAGCAGCCACGGCCGGTTCTCGTCGTCCACCAGGATGTTCTTCGCACGAAGGTCGTGATGGGCGATGCGGGCCGCGGCCAGGGCCGCGAGCTGCGTCCAGATCGCCGCGAGCAGCTCGTCGTCGATCTCGGCGCCGCGCAGCTCCGACAGCCGGCGCCCGGTCACCTGGCGGACCACCAGCAGCGCGGGCGCGTGCTTGACGTCGCAGGCCAGCACGACCTGCGGGGTGCGCACGCCGGCCCGTTCGGCGAGCAGCGTCACGTAGGCCTCGTGCTCCACCTCGTGGTGCGGCGTCGACAGGTGCGGCTCGTCCTGGACGTCGAGCAGCGTGAGCAGGCGCTTGATCTTGTACCAGGGCCCGGCGCGGCGGCTCATCCGCCGCACCACCTTGGCCCGCAGCGTCCACCCCGCCGTGGTGCCCACGGCGAACTCCCGCGGCTCCAGCAGCCGGTGGCGCAGCGCGACGATCCAGGTCGGTTCCATCCCGGCCAGCTCCAGCTCGCCCAGGATCACCTGGCCGGAGATCTTCCGTCCCGGCGCGCCCCAGACGACGTGGCAGAGCAGGCCGACGCCCCACCCCAGCAGCGCGCCGCCCACGGCGTCCAGCGGCAGGTGCCCGCCGAGGTGCACCACCGCCACCCCGACCAGCACGGCGAGGGCCCACCCGAGGTACCGCGCGGTGCGGCCCAGGTAGGGCGCGGCGACCACCGCCAGCACGGTCACGATGGCCACTTCGCCCGCCGGGAACGGGAAACCGCCCGGCGGCCCGGGGAACGGCACGGGCACCGGGCGGACGCCCAGCACGTGCTGCATGAGCCCGGCCAGCGCCCACGTCGCCGCGCCCGACGCCGCGCACAGCAGCGCCACCCGGATCCAGCCGAAGTACATCGCCACCGCGGTGGCCCCGGCGATCCCGGCCCAGCCGCCGACCCAGGTGAGCACCACCCACAGCGGGTCGGTGGCCGCCGGGATCCGCTCCAGCTGCTGGTAGAGGGCGAGCTCGACGGGGTTGGCGGGCACCAGGACGAGCAGCACGCTCAGCGTGAGCAGCCCGCCGACGAGGGCCAGCTGGGCCAGGTCCTTCGGGCGGCGGCCGATCGACAGCCGCAGCCGGGACCTCGGGGATATCCCGGTCCCGTCGCTCGATGACGCTCCGGTGCTGTCCACTGGCTGGATCGGCTTCCCTCGACCGCTGACACCCACGGTGACTCGGGTAAAGGGTCTGGCCCCGGCTGTCTCCCGTCAAACCGGGATGAGGATCGTTCCACCACGGCACCGCACTGCACGCGACCACCGCCGCTTGGAAGAACGGCGGCTCCCGCGTGTTCGCGCGCGGCGGATGATGTTCGGCGGGGACGTCGGGCGCTCGCGTCGGCGTGGCGTCGTAGGCTGGCGCCGTGACCGATCGCGACGCACACATCACCGGACAACAGCGCGCCGAACTGCCCCCGCTGACCGACCCGATCGTCGTCAGCGCCTTCGAGGGCTGGAACGATGCAGGCGACGCCGCCAGTTCCGCGATCGAGCACCTGCAGCTCATCTGGGACGCGGAGCCGCTCAGCGAGGTGGACCCGGACCCGTACTACGACTTCCAGGTCACCCGCCCCACTGTGAAGCTGGTCGACGGCATCACCCGCCAGGTCTCCTGGCCGACCACGCGGCTGACGGTCTGCCGCCCGCCCGGCTGCGATCACGACGTGGTGCTGGTGCACGGCATCGAGCCGAACATGCGCTGGCGGGCGTTCTGCGCCGAACTCGTCGAGCAGATCGAGCGGATCGGTGCCCGCACCGTGGTCACCCTGGGCGCCCTGCTCGCGGACGCGCCGCACACCCGGCCGGTGCCGGTCAGCGGCGCGGCCTACGACACCGAGTCGGCCGCCCGCTACGGGCTGGAGCGCTCCCGCTACGAGGGCCCGACCGGGATCGTCGGGGTGTTCCAGGACGCCTGCGTGCAGGCCGGGATCCCGGCGATCTCGTTCTGGGCGGCGGTGCCGCACTACGTGTCGCAGCCGCCGTCGCCGAAGGCCACGCTGGCGCTGCTGCACCGGGTCGAGGAGGCGCTCGACGTGGAGGTCCCGCTGGGCAACCTGCCCGAGCAGGCCGAGGAGTGGGAGCAGACCGTCAGCGAGATGGCGGAGGAGGACGAGGACGTCCGCAACTACGTCCGCGCGCTGGAGGAGCGCGGGGACGCCGAGGTCAAGCTGACCGAGGCCAGCGGGGACGCGATCGCCGCGGAGTTCGAGCGCTACCTGCGCCGCCGCGGTCCGGGCGGCCCCGGTGGCAAGGGGCCTCTGGGCCCCGGCCCGGGCTGACCGGCGCTTTCGCGTCCGTTGGCGACAAATGGACTGGACCTTGACGCGAGCAATGGTCTAGTCCATTTTTGTTGTGCCCCAGATCACTCCCGACGGATCGGAGCACTCCCATGCCACGGGTGCGCACCGCGCTCGCCGCCCTGGTCGGCCTGGTCGGCCTGGTCGGGCTGACGCTGCCCGCCACGGCCGCGGCCGCCCCCGAACCCGCCGCGCCGGACATCCCCGCCCACGCCCTGGTCGGCTACCTGCACGCCAGCTTCGCCAACGGCTCCGGCTACGTGCGCATCGCCGACGTGCCCGCCGAATGGGACGTCATCGACCTCGCCTTCGCCGAGCCCACCTCCCCCACCTCCGGCCAGCTGGAGTTCAACCGCTGCCCGGCCGCCGAATGCCCGAACGTCGAGACCGACGAGGAGTTCATCGCCGGCATCAAGGCCAAGCAGGCCGAGGGCAAGAAGGTGCTGCTGTCGGTGGGCGGCGCCAACGGGCAGGTGCGGCTGGAGACCGCGGGCGCGCGCGACGCCTTCGTCGAATCCGCCGCCGCGATCATCGACCGCTACGGCCTCGACGGCATCGACATCGACTTCGAGGGCCACTCGCTGGAACTCGCCCCGGGCGACACCGATCTGAAGAACCCGACCACGCCGGTCGTGGTCAACCTGATCGCCGCGCTCCGGGCGCTGAACGAGCGCTACGGCCCGGACTTCGTGCTGACCATGGCGCCGGAGACGTTCTTCGTCCAGCTCGGCTACCAGCACTACGGCGGCGGCTCCGGCGCCGACCCGCGCGCCGGTTCGTACCTGCCGGTGATCGACGCGCTGCGGGCGGACCTGGACCTGCTGCACGTCCAGAACTACAACTCGGGCCCGATCATGGGCCTGGACGACCAGTACCACACGATGGGCACCGCGGACTTCCACGTGGCGATGATCGACATGCTGCTGACCGGCTTCCCGCTGGCGAAGAACCCGGACAACACCTTCGCGCCGCTGGCGCCGGAACAGGTCGCCATCGGCCTGCCCGCGGCCAACCCGGCGGGCAACGGCTTCACCCCGGTCCCGGAGGTTCACAAGGCGCTCGACTGCCTGCGCGCGGGCACCGGCTGCGGCCCGTACCGACCGCACGGCACCTATCCGGCCCTGCGCGGCCTGATGGCGTGGTCGATCAACTGGGACGCCTACCACGGCAACGAGTTCGCCAAGGCCCACGACGCCTACTGACCCGGGCGCCTGCCGCCGAACCGCTCGGCGGCAGGCGCACCGGCTCACCGAATCCGGCGGATCAGGTGGTTCGGCGGCGGGCGAAGAACATCGCCACCGCTCCGAGGGCGAGGCCCACGACCGCCGCGATCGTCACCGGAAGCCAGGGGAAGGGCCGATCGGCACGGGTGGCCGCGCGGAAGTCGGGGACCGCGTTCGGGTCGCCGACCTGGCCCTTGCGATCCACCGTGGTGCCGTCCGCCCAGCCGTTGCCCAGGTCGCAGTTGACCCGGTCCCGCGCCGAGATCGACCCCTCCGGCAGCGACATGTCCAGGCTCTCCGCCCTGGCCGTCACCCCCGGCGGCGGCTCGACCGCCGGCTTGCGGATGCCGAACTGCTCCTTGGTGCGCGCCTCGACGTCCGCCACCAGGTACTCGGTGAGGTCCAGGCCGTCCATCGCCCACTCGTTGCTCCAGTCGGTGAGCAACGCGCGGGCCCGCGGGGCATCGCCGGCCCGATACGCCTCGGCCGCCTGCTGCTCGACGCCGCCGATCTCGCCGAGCATCTGGGCCTCGAAGCCCTCGAACGCCTTCGTGACGTCGGCGAGGAACACCTCCGGCCGGTCGCAGGTGTAGTACATGAGCCGCTTCGACTCGTAGGTGGCCGAGCGGGTCGCCTCCTGCGCCGCGTACTCCGGGCTCAGGTAGTTGGCCGCCGCCCCGGACGTCAGGTAGCGGTGCTGGCCGTACTCCGGCGGCACGGTTTCGGCACCGATGTGGAACGGGACGTACGGCGCGGTGATCGCGGCGGTGTTGGCCACCCACAGCGTCGCGAGCTCCGGATGCGCCAGATCCGCCTTCAGCTCGGCGACCTGCCCGTAGCCGGAGCGGTCGTCGGACCAGCGCGGGTCGCGGACCATGCGCTGCATGTCCACCAGCGAAACCTCGCCCAGCCGCCGCAGTTCCTCCTCCAGCGTCGGCGGATGCCGCCACGGCGCCTCGTCGTCCGGGGTGGACTTGCCGGGATGCCCCGGGAACGGCGTGCCGTAGACCTGCTGGACGTTGAAGGGCCTGCCGTCGGCCGGGTTCCACCAGCCCTGCTGGACCGCGAAATCGACCAGGTTCGGCGAGCCCATGTGGTCCGGGTCGTTCCGGTGGTCGACCGGGAAGTCGCCGATGTAACCCGGATAGGACACCCGCACGTCGTCGGGCCCGAGCCGCTCGGCCGCCCACAACCCCTTGCCGCCGGCGAACTCGATGAACACCCAGCCCTCGTTGGCATCGGCGAACAGGTGCGAGTTCCCGCCGTAGGTGGTGTAGCCGTGCCGGTCGATCAGCTCGCCGAGGATCTGCACGGCCTCGCGCGCGGTGTGCGCCCGCTCCATCGCGATCCGCGACAGGTCGCTGTAGTTCGGCCCGGTCTGGCCGGGCGGGGTCATCTCGACCAGCTCGGGCCGCGAGTCCGACCACACGTCGCGCGCCGCCACCTGGTACTCGTTCAGCCCGCCGTTGGTGAGCGGGGCCGGGAACCCGGCGAACTCCGAGTAGTTCGAGGTGATGTACTTCGCGGTCTCCGGCACCTGCGGGATCTGCGTCAGCCGCCCCGGCAGGTCGGCCTCCTCGGTGGCGCCCACCGTGATCGTCGAGCCGGGTTCATGCTGCTGCCGGGGCACGATCTCCAGCCAGTGGCTGGAGGGCTCGTGCCCGAACCCGCCGAGCAGCGTCGCCCCGCTCTCCGTCCGGTTCTTGCCGACGTAGAAGGCGATGCTCTTGTCCGGCATCGGCCGGACCTGCTGCTGCGGCGGGGTGGCCGGATTGGCGACGGCGATCGGCGCGGCGAGCACCGCCATCGCCACCGCCGATCCGAGCGCACTGCACCGATGTCGGAGCCGCGACACGACAACCTCCTGGATCGAGATGATCAGTCGCGCCTTTTTAGCCCCAACGGGCGAAAATTCTCAACTGAGGCTGCTGAGGTACTCCTCGGCCCCGGCCGGGTCGAGGAACCAGGACTCGAAGTCCGCCGGGTCGTCGAAGCCGTTCGCGAAGCGGTTCCGGATCGCCGGGATCTCCACCGCCGCGCCGAACAGCCGCTGCACGTGCGGCGCCGGCGGTCGCAGCATCGCGTTGCTCCACACCGTCACGTGCCGGGCGTAGTCCCAGAACCGGTCGAAGGTCTCCTGCATCCACTCGGCGTGGAACGGCCGGTCCGCCCGCCGCACGATGCTGTCCAAATAGGACTCCGCCGCCTTGCTCGCGCTGTTGACGCCCTGCCCGGTGACTGGGTCGGTGACCACCACCGCGTCCGCCATGCCCAGCACCGCCGCCCCGGAGGGCAGCCGCGCGACCGGCTTGCGCACCACCGGGGTCACCCCGCCGGCCAGGACCGCCCGGTCGTCGGTCAGCTCCGCGCCGGCGAACCGCTCGTGCTCCCACGGCAGGTGGGCGCGGAGCAGCTCCAGCATCCGCGCCCGGTGCTCCGCGGGACCCGGGCGATCGGCCCAGCAGTCCAGCGGCCCGCCCGGGACGCCCTCGAAGAACAGGATGTCGCACGGCCCGCCCTCGGTGTAGCCGGGAATGACGAAGACCTCGCCCACGCCCGGCACCGAGTTGAACCGGACCAGCCCCGAATCGTCCACATCGGACGATGGTGCGGCGCCGCGCAGGTAGGACACCGCGAGCGCCCGCTGCGGCTCGGCGAACGGGGACCACCCCGGGTCGCGCTCGAAGGTGCGGCCGAGCTTCCCGGCGCCCGCCGCGACCAGCACCAGGTCGTAGCCGCGGCTCAGCTCGTCCAGGTCGGACACCTCGATGTCGCGGTACTCGACGGCGCCGCCGCGCTCGGCGAAGAGCTCCAGCCACCCGGCCATCTTCAACCGCTGGTCCACCGACTGCGCGAAGCCCGTCAGCTCGCCCCGCCAGTCCAGCACCCGGGAGCCGTCCGGGCCGCCCACCGACAGCCGCAGCCCGATGATCTTCGGCGCCTGCTCCTCCCACAGGTTCAGGCCGTGCTCCCGTTCGTACCCGAGCGCGGTCCGGAACATGACCTGCGTGGACATCACCCGGCCGCCCCGGATCTCCGCCGGCGTCCGCGCCGAGATCAACGTCACCTCGTAGCGCAACGCCTGCAGGCTGAGTCCCAGCTGCAACCCGGATTGTCCCGCCCCGACGATCAGGACCTTCCGCATCTCCCCGACCACCTTCCGTTGGTCTCCCCGAACTTCCGGGCGCAGCAGGCCTGTACCGCCATTCGTCGCAGCAGATTGGTCCATTGCTCCCAGTAACCGAGAAAGATCCAACCAGAACGGGGTTTGCGAAGTCCATGCGGGATGCGGACTCGTTCCGCGAGTGGTGCATACCACGCGCTGACCGGCTACTTTTGCCGGATTTAACGCAAACTGGGAACCGGGTCGAACAAGTCCGCCAGAAAAGTGAGCGGAAGCCGAACAATCGGCTTCCGCTCACTCTCCGTGTTGATCGCCGGTTCTAGAGCTCGACGCCGAGCAGCGCGTCGACGGCGGCGCGGATCAGCCCCGGCGCGCCGCGGTCGGAACCACCGGCAGTCAGCGCCTCGTCCGCCCAGGCGTCGATCGCGCGCAGCGCCTGCTGGGTGTCCAGGTCGTCGGACAGCCGCTCGCGCAGCCGCGCGACCGCCTGCTCCGCCGCCGGAGCCGACTCCAGCGCGACGGCCTCCCGCCAGCGCGCCAGGCGCGCGGCGCCGCCGGTCAGCGCGTCCGCCGTCCACTCGCGGTCGGCGCGGTAGTGGCCGTCCAGCAGCGCCAGCCGGATGGCCATCGGATCCACCCGGTCGCCGCGCAGCCGCGACACGAACACCAGGTTGCCCTTGGACTTCGACATCTTCTCGCCGTCCAGGCCGACCATCCCGGCGTGCACGTAGTGCTTGGCGAACGGGAACTCGCCGGTGAGCGATTCGGCGTGCGCGGCGCTGAACTCGTGGTGCGGGAAGATCAGGTCCGAGCCCCCGCCCTGCACGTCGAAACCGAGCCCGAGCCGGTTCAGCGCGATCACCGAGCACTCCAGGTGCCAGCCGGGCCGGCCGGCGCCGAGCTCGGACTCCCAGGACGGCTCGCCGTCGCGGGCGGCCCGCCACACCAGCGCGTCCAGCGGGTGCTCCTTGCCGCCGCGGTCCGGGTCGCCGCCGCGCTCGGCGAAGAAGGCGCGCATGGTCGCGTCGTCGTAGTTGGACTCGTAGCCGAAGCGGCCGGAGGCCTGGTGCCGGAAGTAGATGTCGGGGTACTCGTCGTCGACCCGGTAGGCCGCTCCGGAGGCCAGCAGCTTGCCGACGGCCTCGACGATCTCCGGGATCGACTCGACCGCGCCGACGAAGTCCGCCGGCGGCACCACCCGCAGCGCCGCCATGTCCTCGCGGAACAGCGCCGTCTCGCGCATCGCGAGCACGATCCAGTCCTCGCTGTCGCGCTCGGCGCGCTCCAGCAGCGGATCGTCGATGTCGGTGACGTTCTGCACGTAGTGCACCTGGTGACCGTTGTCCAGCCAGACCCGGTGGACCAGGTCGAACGCCAGGTAGGTCGCGGCGTGGCCGAGATGGGTCGCGTCGTACGGCGTGATGCCGCAGACGTACATCCGCGCGACGGGCCCGGGTTCGGTGGGCCTGATCTCACCGGCGGCGGTGTCGAAGAGGCGCAGGGGGCTTGGTGTGCCCGGCACCTGAGGCACGGGAACCGATGACCAGGGTTGCATGCATCCGACCTTAAACGTCCGGGGCCGGTGGACGCCCCCACCCGGGTCATCGGCAGTATCACATCGTGGGAAGATCGGCAGCTCGCCGACGCGGCCACCGGAAACCAGATCTTGTCGGAACTATTCGGATTCCAGTCAGGAACTTACCAAATCCGGCCCCGGAAAAGATCAATTAACGGCCCGGGGAAACCGGTCGAAACAACGCATATCCACCCACCTTGATCATTTGAAACCGCCACTTCGCAACGCTGGCAGAGAGGTGGGATCATTCAGTTGGAAAAGTTGAATATTCGCACGTCAGAGGACCGACAAGAACCCAGTCATCCGGCCTCGAACTCGAAAAAGAACGCCCGTACCGCGATCAGTTCCGCGCCCGAATGACTGGACAAGCCCAACTCGCTACGTATGATCAATGCCCGCACGAAAGGACTCGAACGCGAATCCGCGGCCCGCCTGAATTGATCGGCCGGATCCGGCGATTCACGCGGCCCCCGGCGCCCGGGCGAAGCTCCCGGCACCGGCGAAGCAGTGGAGGCGATCGGTGACATCGGTACGCGTGGAACGGCTCTACAAGATCTTCGGGCCGCAACCGACGGAGCTCGTTCGCCGCCTGGAGGCGGGAGCCGACCAGGAGGAGATCAAGGCGGCGGGCGCCACCGCCGCGGTGGTGGACGCGTCGTTCGACGTCAAGGAGGGCGAGACCTTCGTCGTCATGGGGCTGTCCGGCTCCGGCAAGTCGACGCTGATCCGGATGCTCAACGGGCTGCTCACGCCCACCTCGGGCAGCGTCCTCGTCGACGACGAGGACATCACCGGGATGTCCGCCGCGGCGCTGCGCGCGATGCGGCAGCAGAAGATGAGCATGGTCTTCCAGCACTTCGCCCTGTTCCCGCACCGCACGGTGCTGGACAACGCGGGCTACGGGCTGCAGATCCGAGGCGTGAGCAAGGCCGAGATCGCCGAACAGGCGCGCGAAGCGCTGAACCTGGTGGGCCTGGAGGGCTGGGAGGAGCGCTACCCGCAGCAGCTCTCCGGCGGCATGCGGCAACGCGTCGGGCTCGCCCGCGCCCTGGCCGCGCAGACCGACGTGCTGCTGATGGACGAGGCGTTCAGCGCGCTGGACCCGCTGATCAAGCGGGAGATGCAGGACCAGCTGCTCAACCTCAACGCCAAGCTCGGCAAGACCATCATCTTCATCACCCACGACCTGAACGAGGCGATGCGCCTCGGTGACCGCATCGCGATGATGCAGGCGGGCCGGATCGTGCAGATCGGCACCGCCGAGCAGATCCTCAACGAGCCCGCGGACGACTACGTCGCCACGTTCGTCAAGGACGTCGACCGCAGCCGGGTGCTCACCGCGGCATCCATCGCCGAGCCGAGCGGCACCGCACCGCCCGGCACGGAACCGGTGCCCGCCGACACCCCGATGAAGGACCTGTTCGCCCGGATGAGCGCCCGCACGGCGCCGGTCCCGGTGGTCGACGAGCAGCAGCGGGTGATCGGCGTGGTCACCCCGGCCGCGGTGTTCGAGGCCCTGTGCCGGGAGGCCCAGGTGCCCGGCGCCGCGCCCGAGATCGAGGAGGCGTCCGATGTCTGAGGCACTCCGGCTCGCGGCCGAGTTCGAGCTGCCGCGAATCCCCATCGGCGACATGTTCACGGCCCTGGTCGACTGGCTGAACAACAACATCGGCCCGGTGTTCGACTTCATCACCCTGGTGGTGATCTCGGCCGTCACGGGCCTGACCTCCGCGCTGACCTTCCTGCCCGAGCTGGCCATGGTGCTGCTGTTCAGCGCGCTGGCGCTGTGGCTGCGCAGCTGGCGGTTCGCGCTGTTCAGCCTGATCGGCTTCGGCCTGATCTCGAGCATGCGGGAGTTCACCGCCGCGATGCAGACCCTGTCGCTGGTGCTGGTGGCCAGCGTCATCGCGGTGCTGATCGCCATCCCGGTGGGCATCCTGGCGGCGCGCAGCGCGCGGGTCAGCATGGTCGTGCGGCCGGTGCTGGACCTGATGCAGACCATGCCGGCCTTCGTCTACCTGATCCCGGCCATCCTGTTCTTCAACATCGGGACGACGCCGGGCGTGATAGCGACCGTGGTCTTCGCGCTGCCGCCGGGCGTGCGGCTCACCGAGCTGGGCATCCGGCAGGTGGACAAGGAGGTCGTCGAGGCCGGGGAGGCGTTCGGCGCGCCGCGGCGCAAGATCCTCACCGGCATCCAGCTACCGCTCGCGATGCCGTCGATCATGGCGGGCATCAACCAGGTGATCATGCTGTCGCTGTCGATGGTGGTCATCGCGGGCATGGTCGGCGCCCAGGGCCTGGGCACCGACATCTACCAGGCGGTCACCCGGGTCCAGCTGAGCCTGGGCTTCGAGGCCGGCCTGTCGGTGGTGATCCTCGCGGTCTACCTGGACCGGATCACCGCGGTGCTGTCGGACCGCTCGCCGGTGGCGCGGGCGGAGCACCGGGCGGCGGCCAAGGCAAAGTGAGGCGGCCCGTCTCCGGCGCAGTTGTCGCAGAAAGGCAGGGCACGAATGTCGACCGGAAGAAGATCCCGAAAGCTGTTCGCTCTCCTCGCCGCGCTGGCCGCCCTGGTGCTGGTCGTCGCGGGGTGCGGCGGCCGCGAAGCGCAGACCGGCCAGCAGGCGAAGGCGATCAACATCGGCTTCATCGCGTGGGACGAGGACATCGCCGTCACCCACCTGTACAAGGTTCTCCTGGAGCAGAAGGGCTACAAGGTCAACGCCCAGGAGCTGGAGGCCGGGCCGATGTACGCCGGACTCGCGCAGGGCAACATCGACCTGTTCATGGACGGCTGGCTACCGCAGACGCACGCCGACTACTGGAAGCAGTACGGCCCGCAGCTGGAGGACCTCAACGTCTGGTACGACCAGGCGACGCTGAACATCGCGGTGCCCAAGTACATGACCGACTTGAACTCGATCGCCGACCTCAAGGGCCGCGGCCCGGAGTTCGGCGGCGTGATCACCGGCATCGACCCGGGCGCCGGGTTGACCCGCATCACCAAGGACAACGCGATCCCGGCCTACGGCCTCGGCGGTGAGTACACCCTGCAGACCTCGTCGACGACGGCGATGCTGGCGGCCCTGGAGAAGGCCACCAAGGACCAGAAGCCGATCGTGGTCACGCTGTGGCACCCGCACTGGGCCTACGCCCGGTACCCGATCAAGGACCTGCAGGACCCGCTGGGCGCGATGGGCCAGGCGGAGCAGATCCACGCGATCGGCCGCCAGAACTTCAGCCGGGACTTCCCCGAGGTCACCGAGATGGTCAAGAAGTTCAAGCTGGACGACGCTCAGCTGGCGTCGCTGGAGAACGCGATCAACAGCGCCGAGAAGGGCAAGGAGGACGACGCGGCGCGGAAGTGGGTGTCGGAGAACCAGGCCGTGGTGGCCAACTTCTTCACCCCCTGAAGCCACTGCGAGCGAAAGGCCGGTGGGCGCGACCACCGGCCTTTCGCGTTGCCGCTACCGGGGATTCCGGATGCCGTCGATGAGGCTGGTCCAGTTGTCGCCGCCCTTCCCGGCGGCGATGGCCCGGTCGTAGTGCGCCTTGATCGCGCGCGGCAGGTCGAGGTCGATGCCTGTGGCCTCGCTGGCGGCCAGGATGTGGTCGGCGGTCGCCCCCATCATCTTGGCGGTGCTCAGGTGGCCGGGGTGTTCGCCGCTGTCGACCTGCTCGGCGGATTCCGGCAGGAAGTGGGCGGCGAGCTGGAGCACCTTCGCCGCCCACGGCGCGAACTCCTTCGCCGGCACGCCCGCCGAGCCGAGCAGGGCCGCGCCGTGCAGGAAGGCCGACAGCGCGGTCAGGAAGACGTCGAGGTTGGCCTGGTAGAACAGCTGCGCCAGGCCGGGATCATCGCCCATGTAGTGGGTTTCCCCGATGCGCCGCAACGTCTTCTCGTGCGCGTCGTAGACGTCCTTCGGCCCGCTGTAGTACACGTAGGACGCTTCGGTGCCGACCACCGGGGCGGGCACCATGACGCCGCCGGTGAGGAATCGGGCACCGCGCTGCTCGGCCCACGCAGCCGCCTCGCGGGTCTTCTCCGGGGTGTCCGAGCTGAGGTTGACGATCACCTTGCCGCCCAGGTCCTCGACCGGGCCCAGGATGTCGTACATCGCCTGGTAGTCGGTGAGGCTCAGGATCACGATGTCGCCGGCCACAACGGCTTCGGCGGGGGTGGCGGCGCGCACGGCACCGCGCGCGACCACATCGTCCGCACGGCTCGCCGTCCGGTTCCACACCGTCACCGGATGCCCGCCATCGAGCAGCGCCACGACCATCGCCTGCCCCATCGGACCCAATCCGATCTGGGTGACGTGCTCATTCATGTTGTGCTCCAAGGAGATTTCGTTGGGATGTCGCGAAGGAATCACGCGGGTCGGCGGATCCCGTCGATGAGCCGGGTCCAGCTGTCGCCGCCCTTCCCGGCGGCGAGGGCCCGGTCGTAATGCGCCTTGACCATCACCTGCCCCATCGGCCCCAGACCGATCAGGGTGACGTGCTGATTCATGTTGTGCGCCAAGGAAATCGTCACTTCTTGAGGAGTTCGATGACGCCGGTGAGATCTTCGTGGGCGTGACCGTCGGCGACGCGGCGCTGCATCAGGGCGTGCAGCGGCGCGAGGAGTTCCGCGCTGATGCCCGCCTCGTCGGCGGCCGTGAAGTGGTTGACGTACGCGGCTTCCTGCATGCCGAGGTTGGAGACGACGTCCTTGCCGTAGTCGCCCGAGTCGATCTGCTCGGCCGCGCCGAGGGGCCACCCGCTCATGGTCTGCAGCCACCGGTTCAGCAGCGGCGCGAACTCGCGCGCCGACGCGCCTGCCGAACGCACCAGGGCGAAGGCGTGCAGGGCACCGCTGATCATCCCGTACATGCCGCTGAGCAGGGCAAGGTCTTGCAGCGCAGCGGAGCCCGGATCGTCGCCGAGGTAGTTGCTCTCGCCGAAGGCGTCCAGCACCGGCCGCGCGGCGTCGAAGGTCCCGCTCGGCCCGCTGTAGAGCACGAACGCCGCCGGTGTGGCGATCATCGGCGGGACGGCCATGATGCCGCCATCGAGGTAATCGGCACCGTGATCAGCGGCCCAGGCGGCCATCTCGCGCGCCTGGCCCGGGGTGCCGTTGGTCAGGTTGACCAGTGTGCGCCCGGCCAGCACGTCGGTGTGCGGGGCCAGCACCTGGCCGACCGAGTCGTAGTCCAGCAGGCAGACGATCACCAGCCGGCTCGCGAGAACCGCGTCGGCGGCCGTGCCCGCGCGGGCGGCACCCTTGGCCACCAACGGATCGGCTTTGGCCGCGGTGCGGTTCCACACGGTCACCCGGTGACCGGCGGCGAGCAGCGCCTCGGCCAGCGCCGCGCCCATGTCACCGAGCCCGAGGACGCTCACTGCTTTCCCGTTCATTCCAGTTCCTTTCGTCGACATCCACCCTGCTGGGGGCCGCGCACGAACCGCGCACGGTCGGCTGGGGGTGTCGGCCGCGCGGACTAAGGTGGGATCGTGCGTTTCGGAGTTCTCGGCCCGTTGGGGGTGTGGACCGCCGAGGGCGAACCGGTCGTGGTTCCCGAGGCGAAGGTCCGTGCCCTGCTCGCGGCGCTGCTCGCGCACGACGGGCCGGTGTCGGCGGACCGGTTGATCGACGACCTGTGGGGCGTCGAGCCGCCCGGCAACCCGGCGAACACGCTGCAGACGAAGGTCTCCCAGCTGCGCAAGGCCATCGGCAGGGGCCTGGTGACCTACCGCTCCCCCGGGTACGCGCTGGCCATCGAGCCGGACGCGGTGGATGCGCACCGCTTCCGCCGCCTCGTCGCGCAGGCCCGCGAGACCGCCGCCCCGGAAGCACGCCGGACGCTGCTGGCCGACGCGCTGGCGCTGTGGCGGGGTCGCGCGTTCGCCGAGTTCGCCGACGAGCCGTTCGCGCAGGCCCCCATCCAGCGGCTGGCCGGAGAACGCCTCGCCGCGCTGGAGGAGTTCGCCGAAACCCGGCTGGAGCTGGGCGAACACGCCGCGCTCGCGGGCGAGCTCGGCGAGCTGGTGAGCGCGCATCCGCTGCGCGAGCGGCTGCGCGCGGTCCACGTGCGGGCGCTGTACCGCGCCGGACGGCAGAGCGAGGCGCTGGCGAGCCTGGCGGACCTGCGGGAGCGGCTGGCCGACGAGCTGGGCGTCGACCCGAGCCCGGAACTGGCCGGGCTGCAGCAGGCGGTCCTGACGCAGGACGCCGCGCTCGCCGCCCCCGCCGCGCCGGTGCACGACCTGCCGGTGCCGGTCACCGACCTGGTCGGCCGCGACCGGGAGTTCGCGCAGGTCAAGGCGTTGCTGAGCACGTCGCGGCTGGTGACGTTGACCGGGCCCGGCGGGGTGGGCAAGACGCGGCTGGCCATCGAATCGGCCCGCAGCGCGGCGTTCCGCGACGGCGTGCGGCTCGTCGAGCTGGCCGGCATCCGGGCCGATGGAGACGCGACGTGCTCGCTGGAGCACGCCGTGCTGGCGGAGCTGGACGTGCAGGAAACCGGAGCGGCGCCCGTCGCACCGGCCGATCCGCTCGTCGATGCGTTGCGCGGCAAGGAGATCCTGCTCGTCCTCGACAACTGCGAGCACCTGATCATCGGCGCCGCCGGGATGGCCGCGCGCCTGCTGCGGGCGCTGCCCGGGTTGCGGATCCTCGCCACGAGCCGGGAGGCGCTCGGCATCTCGGGCGAGACGCTGCTCCCGGTGCCGCCGCTGGACGTTCCGCCGCCCGGATCCGGGCTCGACGACGTGCGGGCATCGGGCGCGGTGCGGCTGTTCACCGCCCGCGCCGCCGCGGCGTCTCCGGGCTTCGGCGTCGACGGCGACAACGCCGCATCAGTGGCCGCGATCTGCCGCCGGCTGGACGGCATCCCGCTGGCCTTGGAGCTGGCCGCCACCCGGGTTCGCGCGCTCGGCGCGAAGACCCTGTTGTCCAGATTGGACGATCGATTCGCGCTGCTCACGTCCGGCCACCGCGATGCCCCCGAGCGGCAGCGGACGTTGCAGGCGGTGATCGACTGGAGCTGGCGCCTGCTGCCGACAGCCGAGCGAACGGTGTTGCGCCGCCTGGCCATCCACCGCGATGGATGCACTTTGGACAGTGCTGAAGCGGTGTGCTCCGGTGACGGCGTTCGGCCCGCCGAGGTGCTGGACCTGCTGGCACGGCTCGTGGACCGGTCGCTGGTGGTCGCGACGGAAACACCCGCCGGAGGTCGCCGGTACCGCCTGCTGGAATCAGTTGCGGCGTACTGCCTGGAGCGACTGGAAGAGGCCGACGAGCACGAGACCCTCCGCCAGCGGCACAACGAGCACTACCTGGCGCTGGCGGAGCGAGCAGACCCGAACTTGCGCGGCCGCGAACAACGGCACTGGCTGGAGCGGCTCGACGCGGAGGCGGCGAACCTGCGGGCGACGCTGGACGACGCCGTCCAGCACTCCACCGAGGTCGCGTTGCGGCTGGTCAACGCGTTGTTCTGGTACTGGTTCCTGCGCGGCAGGCTCAGCGAGGCCAAGCGCTCGCTGGCCGCGGCCCTCGCGACGGGCGGTGGCGGAGAAACGCGGGCGAAGACGGCGGCCTGGTACGCCGGGATAGGACTGCTGACCGGGGACCCCGTCGAGGAGGTCGACGCGTGGCGGAACATCACCGATCCCACGGACCGCGCCCGCGCGCGGTGGTTCCTCATCCACGCGAGGACCACCGTCGCCGACCTCTCCAGCACCGAACGCGACGTGGACGAGCTGGTGGCGGAGTTCGCCGAGCTGGACGACCGCTGGGGCCTCGGCGTCGCTCTCAGCGACCGGACGACGCACCAGATGACGCGCGGCGACCTGGCTGCGGCGAAGCGGGATGCCGAGCGCAGCGCCGAACTCTTCCAGGAGCTGGGCGACAGCTGGGGCCTGGCGCAAGCGTCGTACGGGCTCGGCACGGTCGCCGGGATCACCGGCGACTACGCGAGCGCCGAGCGCCATCACGCCGAGGCGCTGCGCGGCGCGGAAGCCCTCGGCCTGTGGGCGGAGGTGGCCTACCAGACGTCCTGGCTGGGCCGCGTCGCGCTGCTCAGGCACGACTACGCGCGGGCGCGTGAGCTGCACACCCGCGCGATGCGCGTGGCCGCCGAGCGCGGCTTCACCCCGGCGGAGATGTACGCGGAAACCGGTCTGGCGCTGGGCGCGCGCCGCGAAGGCAGGTTCGACGAGGCGGAGCGGCACCTGCGCAGGGTGCTCGAATGGCACCGCCGCGTGGAGTTCGAGCCGGGTAACGCCCTGATCCTGGCCGAACTCGGCTTCGTCGCCGAAGAACGCGGAAACGCCGAGCAGGCCCGCGAACTGCACCTGTCGGCCTACCGGATCGCCAGCCGGGGCACCGACCCCCGGGCGATCGCCCTGACGCTGGAAGGCCTGGCAGGCGCCGAAGCCCTCACCGGTCACACGGCGCGGGCGGCCCGCCTCCTCGGCACAGCGGCCGCGGCCCGAGCCTCGGTCGGCGCGCCCCTCCCCCCGGCGGAACGCCAGGACATCGACCGCATCGAGGCTGCGGCTCGAAAATCCCTGGGCGACGAGGACTTCGCCGCGGAGCACGAACGCGGCCAGGCGATGTCCACCGCCGAGGCGACGAACGACGTCCCGGGACAACAGGCACCTCCCGGCAGCCGGCCGGATTCGCGTTGACAACTGGTGCGCACGTTTCCGCATTTCCGGGAACGGGGTCGAGGAGACATCACCGGTCGTCCGCCGCGCACCTTCGGCGACTTCGCGGCCGCCCACAGCGGGACGTGGCAGCCCCGGACGGGATGAGCGCCGGACCGGGCGCCGTTCACACGGACTGGAGGAAGGCCAGGACCGCTAGGACGCGGCGGTTGTGGTCCTCGGTGGCCGGCAGCCCGAGCTTGCCGAAGATGTTGTTGGTGTACTTGCTGACCGCCTTGTCCGACACGTGAAGGCGATGCGAGATCGCCCGGTTCGACAGGCCCTCGGCCACCAGTGCCATCACCTCGCGCTCGCGGGGCGTGAGCGCGTCGACCGGGTCGTCGCGCCGGGGGCGCGCGAGCAGCTGGGAGATCACCTCGGGGTCCATCGCGGTCCCGCCCTCGGCGACCCGGCGCACCGCGTCGACGAAGTGCCGCACGTCGCCGATCCTGTCCTTGAGCAGATAACCGATCCCGCCGGAGCGGTCGGAGAGCAACTCGCGCGCGTAGAGCTGCTCGACGTGCTGCGAGAGGATCAGGAGCGGCAGCGTGGGGTTCTCCCGGCGCGCGTCGAGCGCGGCACGCAGTCCCTCGTCGGTTTGCGTGGGTGGTAGGCGCACGTCGACCACCGCCACGTCCGGCTGGTGCCTGCGCAGAGCGTCGAGCAGCATCGGCGCGTTGTCCACGGCGGCGACGACCTGGAAATCGTGCGCTTCGAGCAACCTGGTCAGCCCGTCCCGCAGCAGTGCTAGGTCTTCGGCTAGGACAACGCGCACGGCACCTCCATGGTGAACTCGCTCGGCCCGCCCCTCGGGCTGGTGATCGTCAGCTTGCCATCGAAAGCGGCGAGCCTGCGTTCGATCCCGTGCAGTCCGGCGCCTGCGGTGAGCTCCGCCCCGCCCCTGCCGTCATCGGTGACGACCACCCGGATCCTGTCGGCGCCGCCGGTCAGCCGGATCACCGCGCCGTTGGCGCCGCTGTGCTTGGCGATGTTGACGAGCAACTCCGTGGTGGCGAAGTACAAGGCGGATTCGACGGGCGCTTCGGGTCGGCCGGCGAGCTCGGCGTACACCCGGACCGGCACCGGGCAGCGCAACGCCGCCGCCTCGATCCCGCCGGTCAGGCCGCGTTCGGCGAGCACCGGCGGGTGGATGCCGCGCACCAGCGTGCGCAGATCGTCGAGCGCCTGCCCCGCCGACTCGTACGCCTCGGCGAGGAATTCCCGCAGCTGCGCGGGATCCGAGCAATCCTGCGCCATGCCGAGCGACATCCGGAGCGCCACCAGCCGCGCCTGCGCACCGTCGTGCAGGTCCCGCTCGATCTGCCGCAGTTCGGAGGCGCGCGCGTCCACCGTTTCCGCACGCGACTCCGCCAGTTCCGCGACGCGCCTGGCCAACTGGGACGGGCTCAGCAACCAGTCGGTCAGCAGGGCCAGCAGGCGCGCGAACCGGTGTGCCAGCAACCAGCCGAACGCCACCAGGACGACCAGGACCGCGGTCTCGGCCAGGCTCACGCGGCCATCGGATGCGGCCGCGAACAGCACGGGCATGGCGACGACGGTGAGCACCGCGACGAAGCACAACGGCGCGAGGAGGCCGAAAGCACCTGCCCAGCGGAGCGGACCGTGCGTGTCCTCGGCCTGCTTGCCCAGCACTCGGGCCGACCACGCGTGCTGGTTTCGCGCGAGGTCCTGGATCAGGGCCAACGCGCTGCGGCGAGCGGTGTCGCCGGTGCCGAACAGGCGCTTCGCCGCCGCGAGGAGGCCGACGGAGATCAGCAACGCCAGCAGCGCCACCCCCTTCAGCGCGAGGGTGAGCAGCATTTCCGGAGCCGCAAGCCGTGTCCGCAGCGCGCTCATGCGGTCCCCCGATTCCCAGTGCCGTCGGCTCGATCAAGGCGACCCTACCGCCGGGATTCGCCGTGCACGGTAGGGAAAAACCTACCTCTCGGGTGGTCGAACGCCACTCCGCACCGTGGTCATCGGCCGATGGTCGACGCCCGCCCGCCCCGGCACGCTCGATGCATCGACGCCAGTGAGGAGCGTGCACCAGTGACCACCATCGAACACCGCAACGATCTCCGCCTGTTCGTGCGGACGGCGTTGCAGAGCCCGGCGCGCGTGGGCGCGCTGACCCCGACGGGGCCCGCGGTGTCCGCGCTCACCGCGTCCGTCGCGCCGGACCGCTCGGATGCGACGGTCGTCGAACTCGGGCCGGGGACCGGCTCCATCACCGACGCGATCACGGCCAGGATGGCGGGTTCTGGACGCCAGTTCGCGGTGGAGCTCGATCCCGGCCTGGCCGCGCATCTGCGGAGAACCCGGCATGGCGTGCGCGTGCTGCAGGCCGATGCGCTGGCGCTGGACGAGGTACTCGCCGGCGCCGGGATCCGGCCGGGCAGCGTAGATGCGGTCGTCAGCTCGTTGCCGTGGACGCTGCTTGCGCCGGAGGACCGCGCGACGTTGCTCCGCTCGGTGGCCGGCGCGCTGTGTCCGGATGGGACGTTCAGCGCGATCGGGTACCTGACCGCGTTTGCCGCACAAGGCGCGCTCGTTCCGGCGGCAGCTGGAGGCCACGTTCCGGGAGACGCGAACGTCCTTTGTGGTCTGGTCGAACCTGCCGCCGGCGAGGGTCTACCGCTGCCGGGGTCCCGTTGTTTGACCTCGTGCACTCGGTGCTCGCCGGGGTGCCGCCGATCCTGTTGCTGACCGGAGCCTGCCTCGTGCTGATCGTCGAGGCGGGCTTCCTCGTCGGCCTGGTGCTGCCCGGTACGAGCGTGCTGTTCGCAGCCGGGCTGTGCGCCCGTCACGGCATCGTGCCGCTCGGGCCGACGATGCTCGTCGTGGCCACCGGCGCGGTTCTCGGCGCGCAGCTCGGCTATCTGCGTGGCCGGCAATGCGGTGTTCCGCCCAGGATGCCGGTGCCGATCATGGTGCGCCGTCTGGGCCTCGCGGCTGTGGCGGGTGGGCAGTGGCTATCCGGCGCGCGAGTGCTGACGCCGCGGCTGGCGGCGTCGACGGGCATGCCGTACCGGCGGTTCGCCGTGGCGAGCATCCCGTCGACGACGCTGTGGGCGAGCTGCCTCGCCGGCACCGGGTACGCCGCCGGCCTGCACGTCGCGCGGCTGCTCAACACCGCACTTTCCGGCGTGGGCGTCTTGTTCGCACTATCGATCGCGATCGTGGTGTGGCGGGCGACCCTGCGGGCACGCTCGTGAGCGGCGCTAGTCCGAGGTCCAGAGGACGTCGAGCGGGTGGCGGCCGGTGGGGATCGCCGAGGTTCCCGGCGGCCGGGGCGCGGGATGCCCCAGCGCGATGCCGGTGCGCACCTGCCAGGGTGGCGAGCACCCGGCGATGGCGGTAACGCGTTCGACGTTCTCCGCGGGGAAGAACGTGACCGGGCACGACCCCAGCCCGAGCAGGTGCGCGGCGAGCATGAGGTTCTGCGCGACCCGGCCGCCGTCGAACTCCGAGTCGGCCCAGCCGTGATCGAGCGCCAGCAGCACGACGACGGGCGCGGACCGCAGGTGCACCGCGTAGGCGCCGCAGCGGCTCAGCTCGTCCCGCGTCGCGGCGTCGCGGACGGTGTGGAAGCGCCAGGGCTGCCTGTTGCGCGCCGAACCGGTCCACCGCGCCGCGTCCAGGATCCGGCGCAGATCCGCGTCGCTCACGTACGCATCGGTGAACCACCGCGTAGCCCGCAGCGACGCCAGGTTGCGGAGCGGATCAGCCCCGTGTGCACTTTGTGCTGTCATAGCGACCAAAACCACTCACGAGCCGTCGACGGCGCTCGCCGCCTGGGTGGACAGGCGCCGGGCCATTCCCGGGCATCGACGACGAAGCCGTCCGCATCGAATTCCAGGTCGCTGCTGTAGTCGCCCGCCGCGTAGCGGACGTCCCAGGTGAAAACGCGCGAATCGACCATGCTCGCACCCTAGCGGCGGCGCTTGGTCCGCAGGTAGTCGCCGACGACCGCCGCGCCGAGGCCGTCCGCGGTGGGCGACAGGACCCGGCCGCCGCCGCGGCGGGCGACGATGTCCACGAACGCCTTCAGGCGCGGGTTCTCGCCGAGCATGAAGACGCTCAGCGTGGTCCCCAACCGGTGCAATGCGTCCACTTCGGACAGTGTCACGCCGAGGGTGTGCGGCGTCGGCGGGTACTGGAACACCGCTTCGCCGTCGGGTTCGAGGTGCGCGGTCGGTTCGCCGTCGGTCACGACGAGCACCACGGGCTGGGCGTCCGGGTGGCGGCGCAGGTGGCGGCCCGCGAGCAGCAGGGCGTGGTGCAGGTTCGTGCCCTGCTCCCAAACCCCTTCCAGCGCGGCGAGCTCACCCACGTCCACAGTGGACGCGTAGCGGCCGAAGGTGACCAGCTGCAGCGCGTCCGACCGGAACCGGGTCGCGACCAGGTGGTGCAGCGCGAGCGCGGTGCGCTTCATCGGCACCCAGCGGCCGTCCTGCACCATCGACCACGACGTGTCCACGCACAGCACCACAGCCGCGCGCGAGCGCTGCTCGGTCTCCGCCACCTCCAGGTCCGAGATGTCCAGCAGCGCCGAGTCGGGGCCCTCCCCCGCGCGCCGCAGCACCGCGTTGCGCACCGTGCGCACGGCGTCCCACGGCTCCGCGTCGCCGTAGCTCCACGGCCGCGTGGTGCCGGTCAGCTCCCCCGCCGCGCCCGCGCGATCGGTGTCGCGCTCGCCGCGTCGCGACCGCAGCTGCGAGATCACCGACCGCAGCGCGGTCTCCCCGAGCCGCCGCATCGCTCGCGGCGACAGCCGGAGGCTGCCATCGGGTGCGCGCTGCAACAGGCCCTGCTGCCGCAACTGCTGCTCGATCTCCGAAAGCCGCTGCGCATCGACGACCGCCTGCGGGCCGAGCTGCCGTTCCAGCGCCTCCAGGTCGATGTCCTCCAGGCTCGCGCCCGGATACGCCTGCCCCAGCTGCTCCGCCAGCCGGTCCAGCTCGCCGAGCTCGGCCATCGCCGCGGTCGCCTCGGCCAGGCCCATCGGCTGGTCGCCGCGGAACCGCGCCTGGCCCGTCCAGTCCTCGCCCGGCCGCAGCCCCTGCAGCTGCTGATCGAGCCGCTGCAACGCCTGCGCGATCCGCGGATCGCCGAATGCCTGCTGCGACAACGACATCAGCTCGGCGCGCTGCTGCTCGCTCATGGAGTTCAGCAGCCGCTGCGCGGCGGCCGAACGCGCCGCCAGCGCGTCGATGAGCTCGTCGACGTCGCGCGGGTTCTCCGGGAAGAACTCGCCGTGCTGGGCCATGAACTGCTCGAACTTCTGCTGGACGTCGGCGTCGCCGCGGGCGTGCGCGGCCAGCAGCGCCGACAGGTCGTCGAGCATCTGCCGCACCCGTTCGACGTCCTCGGGCGTGACGTGCTGCATCGCCTGCTTCATGCCCTGGAAGCGCTGTTCGAGGAACTCGGTGCCCAGCATCTGCCGGATCTCCTCGAACGCCTCCCGCGCGTCCGGCGAACGCCAGTCGTAGTTCGCCAGCTCGGCGACCTGACCGGCGACGTCCGGCGGCAGCGCGTCGAGCTGCAGCTCGCGGAACCGCGCGTCCTCACTCGTGTCGGCCGCGAGCGCCAGCCGCTCCTGCTGCAGCGCGCGGTCCAGCAGCCGGCGGACCTCGGAGAGCGTCCCGTCCAGCCGGTGCCGCCGCTGCAGCTCGCTGCGCCGCTGCCACAGCCGCCGGGTGAGCTCGTCGAGCCCGGCGGTGTCGCGGGTTCCGGTGCGCAGCATCTCCTCCAGCGCGGAGCGCGGCGATGCGCCTTCCATGACGTCGCGGCCGATCTGGTCCAGCGCGGCGCGCAGGTCCACCGGCGGGGCCAGGGGGTCCGTCCCGCCGTGCCACGCGTCGTACCGGAACCGGCGGCTCATCAGCTGTACACCGACCGGTCGTCCTCGGCGTCCTTGCCGAGCCGCTTCGCCAGGTACAGCGACTCCAGCGCGAGCTCGACGGCGCTGGCGATCCGCCCCGGCGGGTCCCCGGCCCGCACGCCGAGCCGCTCCGCGACCTGGTGCAGCACCGGCAGCTCCGGCAGCGCCGTGAGCACGTCGTGCCCGGCGATGCGCTCGCCGGTGGCCACCGGGTGGCCGTCGACGACGGCCTGGGCCAGCGACTGCAGGTCCAGCCCGGCGAACAGGCCGCGGGCGGTGTCGGCCACCGAGCGGCGCAGCAGGTAGCCGAGCAGCTCGTCCTCGCGGCCCTCCTCACCGGCCTCGAACTCGATCTTGCCGCGCAGCACGGCGGGCACCGCCGCCAGGTCGACCGGCCGCGCCACCGCCGGGTGCTCGCCGGTCACCGCGGAGCGGTGCAGCGCGGCGGCTGAGACCGTCTCGGCGGCGGCGATGGCGAACCGGGCCGACACGCCGGAGCGCTGGTCGACGGCGCTGGACTCGCGCAGGTGGCCGACGAAGCGCGCGAGCACCTCCAGCAGGTGGTCGCCGACCTCCGCGGGCAGGTCCGCCTCCTGGCGCACCAGCGAGATCTCGTCGTCGACGTCCAGCGGGTAGTGGGTGCGGATCTCCGCGCCGAAGCGGTCCTTCAGCGGCGTGATGATCCGGCCCCGGTTGGTGTAGTCCTCCGGGTTGGCGGTGGCGACCAGCAGCACGTCCAGCGGCAGCCGCAGGCTGTAGCCGCGGATCTGGATGTCCCGCTCCTCCATCACGTTCAGCAGCGCCACCTGGATCCGCTCGGCCAGGTCGGGCAGCTCGTTGACGGTGACGATGCCGCGGTGCGCGCGGGGCACCAGTCCGAAGTGGATCGTCTCCGGGTCACCCAGCGAGCGCCCCTCGGCGACCTTCACCGGGTCCACGTCGCCGACCAGGTCGCCGACCGAGGTGTCCGGGGTCGCCAGCTTCTCCACGTACCGCTCGCTGCGGTGCCGCCAGGCCACCGGCAGGTCGTCGCCGAGTTCGGCGGCGCGGCGGCGGGAGGCCGGGGTGATCGGCTGCAGCGGGTGCTCGCCGAGCTCCGAACCCTCGATGACCGGCGTCCACTCGTCCAGCAGTTCGGTGAGGCTGCGCAGCAGCCGCGTCTTGCCCTGCCCGCGCTCCCCGAGCAGCACCACGTCGTGCCCGGCGATCAGGGCGCGCTCCAGCTGCGGCAGCACGGTCTGGTCGAAACCGACGATGCCGGGCCACAGCGAGCGGCCGGAACGCAGCGCGGTCAGCAGGTTGGCGCGCAGCTCCGCCTTGACGCTGCGCGGCGCGTGGCCGCTGGACCGCAGCTCCCCCGCCGTGCGGGGCAGCCCTTCGGGTGAAGTCGGGGTCGTCACCCCCTCGACGCTACCGGCACGCACCGACGCGCGCTGCCATAGCAGAAAGGATTTCGCATGCGGTCTGGCGAGAGTAGAAAAACCAGGTAACCCGCGACGGCACGCGCAGGAGGATCAAGTGGCCCTGGAGATCGAGGTGGACCCCGCCGAGGCAGGGTTCGACGCCGCCCGGCTGAACCGAATCGACCAGCACTTCGCCAAGTACGTCGAGGCGGGCAAGCTGCCCGGCTGGCTGGCGCTGGTGTCCCGGCAGGGCAAGATCGCGCACCTGTCGACGCACGGCATGCGCGACGTCGCCGCCGGCGCCCCGGTGCAGACCGACACCCTGTTCCGGATCTACTCCATGACCAAACCGGTCACCTCGGTGGCGATCATGATGCTGCACGAGGAGGGCGCGTTCGAGCTCACAGACCCGGTCAGCGACTTCATCCCGTCGTTCGCCGAGCTGCGCGTCTACAGCGGCGGCACGGCCCGCGCCCCGCAGACCCGCCCGGCGGGCGAGGACATGCGGATCTGGCACCTGCTGACCCACACCGCCGGCCTCACCTACGCCTTCCACTACCTGAACCCGGTCGACGAGCTCTACCGCCGCGCGGGCTTCGAGTACGGCATGGCCGACGACCTCGACCTGGCGGGCTGCTGCGACGAGTGGGCGAGCATGCCGCTGCTGTTCGACCCCGGCACGGCCTGGAACTACTCGGTGGCCACCGACGTGCTGGGCCGGATCGTGGAGGTGGCGTCCGGGCAGACGCTGGACGAGTTCTTCCGCACCCGCATCTTCGAGCCGCTGGGCATGACCGACACCGGCTTCGCGGTGGACCGCGCCGACGCCGACCGGCTCGCCACCCTCTACGTCGCCGACCCGCAGGGCAAGGCCCGCCCGCACCCGAAGCAGGCGGAGCTGGGCGCGGCGGCGTTCGAGCTGCCCAAGGCCCTCTCCGGCGGCGGCGGGCTGTTCTCCTCGGCGCACGACTACCACCGGTTCACGCAGATGCTGCTGCGCGAGGGCGAACTCGACGGGGTCCGCCTGCTCGGCAGCCGCACGGTGCAGTACATGACCCGCAACCACCTGCCCGGCGGCGCGGACCTGGAAACGCTGGCGCTCGGCGCGTTCTCGGAGGTGGCCAACGCGGGCAAGGGCTTCGGGCTGGGCTTCGCGGTGATCGACGACCCGATGGCGGCGAAGGTGATCAGCTCCCCGGGCGAGTTCTCCTGGGGCGGCCTGGCCAGCACCGCGTTCTGGGTGGACCCGGCGGAGGACCTGACGGTGCTGTTCCTGACCCAGCTGATGCCGTCGAGCACCCACCCCATCCGATCCCAACTGCACCAACTCGTCTACCAGGCCCTGGTGGACTGACCTGATCGGGCTCGTGAGCGTTTTGGACCGCTATGGCGATCCAAAACGCTCACGACTCCAGGACGCGGGATTCGCCGACCGCCAGGTCCCACAGCCGCTCCGGGTCGCGGCCCGCGTCGCGCCACGCCTTGCGGATCCGGGTCAGCGGCTCCGTGACCGGCTCGCGGGTGAGCACGAACGTTCCCCAGTGCATGGTCGCCGCGTGCTCCGCGCCCAGGTCGGCCACCGCCTGCACGGCCTCCTCCGGGTCCATGTGCACCGGTTTCATGAACCAGCGCGGGTCGTACGCGCCGATCGGCACCATCGCCACGTCGATGCCCGGGTAGCGCTGCGCGATCTCCGCGAAGTGCGGCCCGTAGCCGCTGTCCCCGGCGTGGTAGACCCGGTGCTCCGGCCCGGTGATCACCCAGCTGCCCCACAGGCTGCGGCAGGTGTCCCGCGGGCCGCGGCGGCTCCAGTGCCGGGCGGGCGCGAAGTCGAACGTCAGCCCGGCGACCTCCGCCGACTGCCACCAGTCCAGCTCGACGACGTCGGTGAAGCCGCGGCGCCGGAACCAGCGGCCCAGCCCCGCGGGCGCCAGCACCGGGGTGGCGCGGGGCAGCCGCAGCACGGTGGGCGCGTCCAGGTGGTCGTAGTGGTTGTGGCTGATCACGACCGCGTCGACGGGCGGCAGCTCGCCGAAGGCGACGCCCGGCGGCGTGAGCCGTCGCGGCACGCCGGGGATCCGCGACGACCACACCGGGTCGGTGAGCACCGTCGTCCCGGCCATCCGCACCACGTACGTCGAGTGCCCGACCCAGGTGACCGAGGTGTCCCGCGCCGTCACCGGCGGCAGTCCGGTCCGCAGCACCGGGATCCGGTCGGCGTCCTCCACCCGGCCGCGGAACCCGCCGGTCCACATCAGCCGCATCACGGCCCGGAAGCTGGGCAGCGGCTCGTGCAAGCGGTCCGCGTAGGAGGACTGGATCATCGGCTGCTGGTACTCGGGTCGCACCCGACCAGATTGCCCTGCGCGGCCGCGGGTCCGCACCCGCGGCGTCAGAAGGCGGGCCAGGGGATGGCCGGCCATTCCCCGGACGGCGCGGGGAACACGCCGTCCACCAGCAGTCGCTCGATGCGCGCGTTGACCGCCTGGACTTCCTTCGGGGTGACGTGTTCGGCCAGCTCAGCGGCCAGCTCGCCCTCCATCAGGGCGCGCAGCTCGCCCAGCCGGTCGACGACGTCGCCCGGCAGCGGCTGCCCGATCCAGCCCCACAGCACGGTGCGCAGCTTGTCGTCGGTGTTGAGGCTCACGCCGTGGTCGACGCCGAGCACCCGGCCGTCCGGGGCGTGCAGGATGTGCCCGCCCTTGCGGTCGGCGTTGTTGATCACGATGTCGAGCACCGCCAGCAGCCGCAGCTGCTCGTGGTCGGCGTGCGCAAGCACGACCGGGTCGCCGCGGTGGTCCTGGGCGCGCAGCACCGCCAGCCAGCCGTCCGGGACCTCGCCGGGGGCGACGATGTCGACCAGCTGCGAGTCCTCCTCGACGTCCACCCACAGCTGCACCATGCCCGGCCCGAACGGGCCGTCGCGCAGCAGCGTCGGCGGGATCAGCCCCCAGCCGGTGGCCTCGGACAGCAGGTAGGACGCGACCTCGCGACCGGCCAGCGTGCCGTCCGGGAAGTCCCATAACGGCCGCTCGCCGCGCACCGGCTTGTAGACGCACTCGGCGGACACGCCGTCGGCCTCGATCCCGCAGAACAGCGTCGCGTTGGACGCCTCCACCAGCCGCCCCTGCACGTCCAGCCGGCCGTGCCGGAGCAGTTCCGCGAGCGCGGGATCGCCCGCGTGCACGACCGTCAGACCTCTTCCGAGCGGCGGTAGCCGTTCTGCCGCGGGCAGATGTGCCCGGCGGGGTCCAGCGGCTCGGCGCACAGCGGGCACGGCTTGCGGCCCGCGTTGATGACGCGCTCGGCGCGCTCGGCGAACGCCCGCGCGTGCGCGGGGCTGAGGAACACCCGCAGCGCGTCGGGGCCTTCCTCGGTGTCGTCGAGCACCACCGATTCGTCGATCTCCTCCTCGGTGACCGCGAGGAGCTCTACGACGACCGCCTCGGTTTCGGCGTCCCAGCCCAGCCCCATGGTGCCGACCCGGAACTCCTCGTCGACCGGCACCACCAGCGGGTCGGTGTCGACGAGGTCGTCGGGGGTCTGGCTGGGCAGATCGGCGTTGAACCGGCGCTGCACTTCTTCCAGCAGCGCGCCGATGCGTTCGGCCAGCACCGACACCTGCTGCTTCTCGAGCTGCACGCTGACCGTGCGAACGTCCTCGGACGCCTGCAGGTAGAAGGTGCGATCGCCGGGTTCCCCGACCGTTCCGGCGACGAATCGGTCGGGTTGACGGAAGACGTGGATGACACGAGCCATGACTCCTCCGACCCTAGGCCACCGCGCGCCGTGCGTGCGCGGCTGGCCCCCGTTTCCTTCATCACCGTTGCGAACCGGCCCGGCTTCCGCCGGGTCCACCGCCGGTTTACTCGCTGAACGGGCTCGTCGACCACCTGTTTCAGCGTTGTTCGCCATCGGCGAACTCCAGCGCGTCACGCCTGGTGCGGATACTCTCACGGGCGGTGGTCAAGATCGCCGGATGGAGCAGGCATGAGTAGCCCTGTGTCAACCTCAGTCCTCCTCAACCGCACCCCAGGGGACCGTGACGCAAGCCAGCCACAAGAAGCCACGCAACGGGAGATCGGGCTGGACGCAACCACCACTGTGGATCGCGGAGAGGCGGACCAGTCATGACCATGCGCGAACTACGTCGCCCGCACCGGCTGCGCAGCGGGGACACCGTGGCGCTCGTCGCGCCCGCCGGACCGGTGCCGGAGGACCTGCTCGAAACCGGGCTGGAGCAACTGCGCTCGTGGGGCCTGAACACCAGGGTCGGCAAACACGTCCGGGATCGCCACCCGCGCCTGGACTACCTCGCGGGCACCGACGCCGACCGCGCCGCCGACCTGCAGGAGGCGTGGTGCGATCCGGACGTCAGCGCGGTGTTCTGCGTGCGCGGCGGCTACGGCAGCATGCGGATCCTCGACCTCCTGGACTGGACCGAGATGGCCGCGGCCGGGCCGAAGCTGTTCACCGGCTCCAGCGACATCACGGCCCTGCACGACGCGTTCGCCACCCAGCTGGGCCTGGTCACGGTGTTCGGGCCGATGGCCGCGACGAAGGCGTTCACCGAAGACGCGGCGGCGCGGGAGCACCTGCGCCGCACCCTGTTCCAGCCCGAGTCGGTCACCATCCTGACCCGCTCCACCGCGGACGCGCTCGTGCCCGGGCGGGCGCGGGGCATCACCTACGGCGGCAACCTGAGCATCGTCGCGGGTTCCTTCGGCGCACCGGACGCACCGACGCCGCCGGAGCGCGGCATCGCCATGCTCGAAGACGTCACGGAGGACCCGTACCAGCTGGACCGGTTCGTCACGCAGCTGCTGCGCGCGGGTTGGTTCGACCACGCCGCCGGGATCGCGCTCGGTTCCTGGACGGAGTGCGGACCGCTGGAAGAGGTGCGCACGGTGATGTCGGACCGCCTGGGCGGCCTGGGCGTGCCGATCCTGTGGGAGCTGGGCTTCGGCCACTGCACGGCCCAGCGCACCATCCCGCTCGGGGTGGCCGCCGAACTCGACACCGACGCGCAGCGCCTCTCGATCCTGCAGCCCGCGCTGCTCTAGTTCGCTTTCTTCCGCGCGTAGTGCTGGCGGGCCTTCGCGCGGTTTCCGCACCGAGCCATCGAGCACCACTGCCGGTTTCGCGCCGGGGAGACGTCGACGAACCGGATCCCGCAGAGGTGGAAGGCGCAGACGGCGACGCGCGGGAACGGATCGGTGGCGAGCAGGTCGATCGCGTCGACTGCGACCGCCGCCAGCGCGGCCCGCACCGGGTCGTCCGGCGGCGGGCGCCGGGCTTCCACCGACCCGTCCGGGCGCACCAGCAGCTGGGTCGCAGCGCGGTTCTCCGCGCGAGCGGCTTCGTTGATCAGGTCCACATCGGACTCCGCGATGCCGAGTCCCTGGGCCCTGGCCTGCAGCGGCCGGTCGATCGCCTCGCGCAGCTCGCGCGCGAACTCAACGTGCGCGTCCGCGGGCGCGCTGCCCGCGCGGAGCCCGGCTTCGCGCAGCCATTCGGCCAGGCGATCCGGCGTCACCAGCAGTTCGCGGCCGCCGCAGTAGCGGTCGCGCAGCGTGTTGACCAGATCGAGGCTGGGACGACCGCCGTCCCAGATCCAATCACCCATTCTCGTCCCCTCCGCCGGCCGTCGATATGGCATTCTAAGTTCTAACCTCCCAAGACGGTTAGAATCGGAGTTCGCCGGATGCCGACCGAAGAAGTCGCCCTGATCAACGGTTTGCGCGTGCACTACACGCGGGCGGGCAGCGGCCCGGGTCTGGTGCTGCTGCACGGCTGGCCGCAGACCAGCCACTGCTGGCGGAAGCTGATCCCGGAGCTGGCCCGCACCCACACCGTGATCGCGCCGGACCTGCGCGGCTACGGCCGGACCGACAAGCCCCGCACCGGCTACGACAAGCGCACGATGGCCTCCGACGTGGCAGCGCTGGCCGAATCGCTGGGCTTCGAGTCGGTCAGCGTCGTCGGCCACGACCGGGGCGCGCGGGTGGCACACCGCTGGGGCCTGGACCGCCCGGCGCAGGTCGACCGGCTGGCGCTGCTGGACGTCGTGCCGACCCGCGAGATGTGGAAGCGGCTGAACACCGAAGCCGGCATGGCCTACTGGCACTGGCTGTTCCACATGCAGCCGGACCTGCCGGAACGCCTGGCCGGTGCCGACGTCGCGGGCTACCTCGGGTACTTCTTCGAGCGCTGGACGGTCAACCGGCACGGCCTGGAAGCGGCGGCGATCGACGAGTACGTGCGCGCCTTCTCCGCGCCCGGCGCGCTGCGCGCCGGTTTCGACGACTACCGGGCGTCGTTCCCGCACGACAGCGAGCACGACGACGTCGACGCGGCGGCGGGCCGGAAGCTGACCATGCCGGTGCTGGCGCTGTGGGGCTCGGCCGGCCTGCCCGCCCGGCTGCCGATGCGCGAGATCTGGCTCGACTACGCCGACGACCTCACCAGCGCCGAAATCCCGGAATGCGGCCACTTCCTGCCCGAGGAACGCCCGGAAGCGGTGCTGGCGCACCTGCGGGAGTTCCTGAAGGCGGCTTGATACCTTCGGGCCCATGCGCGTCCGCCCCATCTCCCCCGACCTGCTGGCCGCAGAGGTGGTGGAACGCATCGACGCCCTGCGGGGCCGCTGGGCGCGGGTGGCGGTGGACGGCGCACCCGCCGCCGACACCGGCGAATTCGCCGCCGCGCTGGTGGAACCGCTGCGGGCGCGGGGGCGCGAGGTGGTCCGGGTGCGCGCCGCGGACTACCTGCGCCCGGCCTCGCTGCGACTGGAACACGGCCACCACGACCCGGACTCGTTCTACGAGAACTGGTTCGACCTGAAAGCCCTGACCCGCGAGGTGCTGACCCCGCTGTCCGCGAGCGGAAACGGCCAGGTGCTACCCGCCTTCTGGGACGCCGAAGCGGACCGCTCGCCCCGACTCGCCCGCATCGCCCTCCCACTCCGCGGAGTGGCCATTGTGGACGGACCGCTGCTGCTCGGCGCGGGCCTGGACTTCGACTTCGCGATCCACCTCTGGCTCCCGGAAGCGGCCCTGCAGCGGCGAACCCCGGAACCGGACCGCTGGACACTGCCCGCATTCCGGCACTACGCCGAAGAAGCCACCCCGGAACGTCTCGCGGACCTCGTGGTCCGAGTCGACCGCCCAGGCCGCCCCGCCGTCGTCGACAGCCTGGACTGAACCAACCAGACCACATCCCACCTGCACGTATTACAAAATGTGTTACGATCGGTGGCATGGGCACGCTGAACGTTCGCACCGATGAGGCCATGGAAACCGCGCTGAAGGCGTTAACCGGCGATACGCGGAGCCGGTCCGAGGCCGTCCGCTACGCGCTCCTGCGCACTTATAAGGAAATCCTGCTCGAGCAGGCAGAGCAGGACGCAGAGCGGCTGAAGGAAGATCCTGATGACCAGGCCGAAATGCTGGCCATACAACGGTTCATGGGAGCCGCCGAGTGATCTTCCGGGGAGCCGTGTACGAGATCAAAGCACTCCCCGGAGCGCGCGGACACGAGCAACAAGACAAGCGGTATGCCGTGATCATCCAGTCCGGCCGCTTCTCGACCAGCACGGTCGCGGTCGCACTCACCTCCACCCGGGCAGGCGCAGCCGTCTACCGGCCCGAAATCGAGCTGAACGGCACCAAGAGCCGGATACTCACCGACCAGATCTACTCGGTGTCGCCTGATCGGCTTGGCGAGTTCAAAGGCTCGCTCGACGCCGGTGAGCTCGCCGACCTCGACCGGGCGTTGCTGCTGCGATTCGGCCTGATCTGACAGCTAGGCCACGCGGCGCTCGACGGACGGGACGGCGGCCAGGAGCGTCTTCGTGTAGTCGTGCTTGGGGTCGAGCAGGACCTGCTCCACTGGGCCGACCTCCACCAGATCGCCCTGGTACATCACCGCCACCCGGTCCGCGATGTTCCAGGCCAGGCCGAGGTCGTGGGTGATCACCAGCGTCGACAGGCCGCGTTCGACCCGCAGGCGCAGTAGCAGCGCCAGGATTTCGCCGCGCACCGTCGCGTCCAGCGACGCCACCGGCTCGTCCGCGATCAGCACCCGCGGTTCCAGCACCAGCGCTCCCGCGATCACCACGCGCTGCCGCTGGCCGCCCGAGAGCTCCTGCGGCAGGCGGCCGAAGAACTTCTCCGCAGGCCGCAGCTCCGCCGCCTCCAGCGCCGCCGCGACACGACCGCGCTCGTCGTCGGTGATGCCGTGGATCCGCAGACCTTCCGCCACCGCTTCGTAAACCGTGTGCCGGGGGTTGAGCGCGCCGGTCGGGTCCTGCAGCACCAGCTGCACCTGCTTGCGGTACTCGCGCAGCCCGGCGCTGCCGGTCGGCAGCGGCACGCCGTCGAAGCGCACCGCACCGCCCGTCGGCTGCTGCAGCCCCAGCATCGTCCGGGCCAGCGTCGTCTTGCCGGAGCCGGACTGGCCGACCAGCGCGACGATCTCGTTCTCGCCCACCTCCAGGTCCACCCCGCGCACGGCGCGCACGGTCTGCCCGGAACGGCTGGTGAAGTCGACCGACACCGCCTCCGCCGACAGCAGCGCGGGCCCGCTCGGCGCCCCTTCGGTGAGCCGGAACCGCGGGTCGCCGACGGTCGGGAAGGCACTGGCCAGCGCCTGGCTGTGGGCGTGCTGCGGATCGGTCATGACCTGCCCCGACGGACCGTGCTCGACGACCTGCCCCTGGTACATCACCGCCAGCCGCTCGCAGCTGGCCGACAGCACCGACAGGTCGTGGCTGATCATCAGCAGCGCGATGCCGCGCTCGGCGACCAGCCGGCCCATCAGATCCAGGACCTGGGCCTGCACCACCACGTCCAGCGCCGTGGTCGGCTCGTCGGCGATGACCAGGCGCGGCTCGCAGGCCAGCGCCATCGCGATCATCACCCGCTGCTTCTGCCCGCCGGACAGCTCGTGCGGATAGGCGTCGGCCCGCTCCGCGGGCAGCTCCACCTGCGCGAGCAGCTCCGCGACCCGCTTGCGCAGGTCGCCGTTCGCCCGGCCGTGCAGCTTGATCGGCTCGGCGATCTGATCGCCGATGGTGCGCACCGGGTTCAACGCGTGCATGGCGCCCTGGAACACCACCGAAGCGCTCGCCCAGCGCACCGCGCGCAGCTGCCCGAACGTCATCTCGCGCACGTCCTGACCGTCCAGCAGGACCTCGCCGTCGATGCGTGCCGAGCTCGGCAGCAGCCGCAGCACGGACATTGCCAGCGTCGTCTTGCCGCAGCCGGATTCCCCTGCCAGGCCAAGGGTTTCGCCCTCGCCGAGGCTCAGGCTCACGCCGCGCACCGCGGGTTCCTCGGCGCCCCGATAGGTCACCGACACGTCCCGGAATTCCAGAATCGGAGTCACCGCCGCCCCCGCAGCCTCGGATTGAACACGGCCTCCAGCGCCCGTCCGCAGAGCGTGAAACCGAGCACCACCACCACGATTCCCACGCCCGGCGGCAGCAGGTACCACCACGCGCCGCCGGTGACCGCGCCGGTGTCCATCGCGGACTTCAGCATCGAACCCCACGAAACCATGCTCGGATCGCCCAGGCCCAGGAACGACAGCGTCGACTCGGCGATGATCGCGCTGGCCACCGACAACGTCGTGTTGGCGAACACCAGCGGCAGCACGGCGGGCAGCACGTGGCGGCCGATGACGTGGCCGTGCCCCGCGCCCAGCGCCCGGGCCCGCTCGATGTAGGGGCGGGCCTCGATCGTCAGCGTCTGCGCGCGCACCATCCGCGCCGTCGGCGGCCACGCCGTCACCCCGATGGCCAGCACGATCGTCCACAGCCCGCGGGCGAGCACCGTGGACAGCGCGATGGCCAGCACCAGCGACGGCAGGACCAGGAAGAAGTCGGTGAAGCGCAGCAGCACCCGGGAGGTCCAGCCGCCGAAGTGCGCGGCGAGCACCCCCACCACGGTGCCGATCAGCACCGACAGCACGGCCGCCGACAGGCCGACGACCAGCGAAACCCGCGCGCCCCACCAGGTCAGCAGCAGCACCGAACGCCCGGATTCGTCGGTGCCGAGCCAGAAATCGCCGCTCGGCGCCTGCAGCGGGCGACCCGGCGCCCGCGTGACGTCCAGGCCGCCGGCATCGGTGAGCAGCGGCGCGAACAACGCCAGCAAGCCGACCACGACCAGCACCACGAGACCCACCAAACAGGCCCGGTCCGCGCGGAAGACGCGCCACGCCTCGGCCGCCCTGGCCCGGCGGCGAGCCCGGATGATCTGCCCTGCGGTGGCCGTCATGATTCCCGCACCCTCGGATCGAGCACCCGGTAGAGCACATCGGCCAGCACGTTCATCACCACCACGCTCCCCGCAAGCACGATGAAAATGCCCTGCAGCAACGGAAGGTCCGGCACCCGCAGCGCCTCGTAGGTGAGCAATCCCAGACCCGGCCAGGAGAACACCGTCTCCACCGTGATCGCGCCCCCGACCACCAGACCGAGCCGCAGGAAGATCAGCGTGACGGTGGGCAGCAGCGCGTTGGGCACCGCGTGCCGCCGCCGCACCAGGTCCTCGCGCAGGCCCTTGGCGCGCGCGGTGGTCAGGTAGTCCTCGCCCATCTCCTCCAGCAGCGACGAGCGCATCACCATCAGGTACTCGGCGTAGATCACCGCGACCATCGTCAGCGCGGGCAGCACCAGGTGGTGGGCGACGTCGAGGACCTGCGGCAGCAGCTCCGGCGGCGTGTCCGGTGAGGAGATCCCGCCGACCGGGAACATGCCCGGGATCGGCCCGACACCGACGCCGAAGGCCATCAGCACGATCAACCCGAGCCAGAACGTCGGCACCGACCACAGCGTCAGCGCGATCGACGTCGAGGTCTTGTCGAAGGCGCCGCCGTGCTGCCACGCCGCGCGCGAGCCCATCCACAGCCCCAGCAGCACGGCGATCAGGGTCGCCGTGCCCACCAGCAGCACGGTCGGGCCGATGCGGTCGAGGATCAGCTCGCCCACCGGGCGGCTGTAGGTGTAGGAGGTGCCGAGGTCACCGCGCAGCAGGTTGCCGAGGAAGTCCAGGAACTGCTTCCACAGCGGCTGGTCCAGGCCGAACCGCTCGCGCAGCACGGCTATCTGCTGCTCGGTGACCGGCGCGCCGTGGGTCATGGTGCGCACCGGGTCGCCGGGCATCACCCGGAACAGGAAGAAGCCCAGCACCGCCACCAGGAACAGGCTCACCAGGCCGCCGCCCAGCTTGCCCGCCACGTAGCGGACCGCCCGGCGGCCGCCGCCGGTGGGCGGCGCCGGTTCTGCGACTGTCGCGAGTGCTTGGGACACGGTTCACTCCCGGGTGTCGGCGGTCGCCCGGCGGCGGACCACCACCAGCGCGACGACGACGCCGACCAGCACCACGACCCCGCCGAGCACCCAGGCGGCGCCGGTGTAGTCGGTGCCCGAGCCGCTCAGCGCCTTGTCCGTGGGCTGGGCGCCGTAGTAGCCCCAGTAGCCCTGCTGCGCCACGATCACGCCATCGGCCTTCGGTTGCAGGGTGAACCCGCTGTAGCGGTCGGCCCGGTAGGCCTCCAGCGAGTTCTGGTACCACAGGATCAGCCCGGCGGCCTGGTCGTAGAACCGGGCCTGCGCCTGCTGGACCAGGTCGACGCGCTTGTCCTTGTCGAACTCGCCGAGCTGCCGGTTGTACAGGTCGTCGTACTGCTGGTCGCACAGGAACGTGTCCGGGTTGCCGCCGCCGCTGGGCGTCGGCCGGGACGCGCAGGTCTGCAGCCGCAGCACGTAGTCCGGGTCCGGGTTGGCCGACCAGCCGCTGATCACCATGTCGTAGTCGGCGCTGGTGGTGCGGTCGTTGAGCTGGTTGTCCGACACGGGCTGGAGTTCGACGTTGATGCCGAGATCGGCCAGCCACCGCTTGACGAACTCGCCGACCTGGGTGTCCTCCGACCGGGACCCGTGCAGCACGAGGTTGAAGTCCAGCGGCTCGCCCTGCGGGGTGCGGCGGATGCCGTCGGCGCCGCGGGCGTAGCCCGCCTCGTCGAGCTTGCGGTTGGCGGCGGCCGGGTCGAAGGTCCGCGGCTGCGGCGGCGTCCACTGGTAGTCGGAGAAGATCGGCGGCAGGTACCCGCCGCCCTCCTGGCCGTAGCCGCCGAGCACCCGGTCCACCAGGACCTTCCGGTCGATCGCCTGGTCGATGGCCTGCCGCACCCGCACGTCCTTCAGCGCCGGGTGGCCGCTGCCGATCGGCTCGTTCTCGCTGTTGGTCGCGCCCGGGTTGAGCGACAGTTCGAAGAACCGCCGGCCCTGGCCCTTGACCTGCTCGACGTCGGCCTCGCCCGCCAGCGCGTCGAACTGCGCCGGGGTGAGCTTCTGGACGACGTCGACGTCGCCCTTGCGCAGCGCCTGCACCGCGGCGTCGCTGTTCTTGAACTGGACGAACTGCAGTCCCGCGACCTTCGGTGCGCCGCGCCAGAAATCGGGGTTGGCGGTCAGCGTGACGTCCTGCTCCGCGCGGTAGCCCGTGAGCGTGAACGGCCCGCTGCCGACCACCGGCATCTGGTCGTTGGCGAAGCCCGCGACGTCGGTGACCTTCGACCACACGTGCTCGGGCACGATCGGCGCGTCGATCGCCAGCATCGTGGCCTGCGGCGTCTTGGTGCGGACGACCAGCGTGGTGTCGTCCGGTGCGGTGACGGTCTCGAAGTTCTCCACGAAGTTGCCGTTGGCGGTGCTCGCGGCCGGATCGGTCATCATCCGGTTGAACGTGTAGGCGGCGTCGCGGGCGGTCACCGGCTGCCCGTCGGACCACTTGACTCCGGCCCGGATCCGGAAGGTCCAGGTGAGCTTGTCCGGGGAGGGCTCCCAGCTCTCGGCGAGCTCCGGCATCACCGAGAAGTCGTCCGGGCTGTACGTCGTCAGCGTCGGGTAGATGGAGCGGAAGATGTCGGTGGAGGCCAACGTGTACCCCAGGAAGGGGTTCAGCGAGTCGATCTGCTGCTGCAGCCCGATCCGCAGCGTCGCGCCCTCCTGGCGCGCGCCGTCCTGCTGCGCGGTTGCCGGCATCGGCACCAACAAGGCGACCAGCAGCGCAGTCCAGAGCACGGCGAATCGTCTGCCCACGGCGACCCCTCCTTCGTGGCGAGTGAGAAGAAGGAACCACCTTCAGGCGCTGTTCGTCAATGGTTAACCGGCGGTTGTCTCCGAGCAGCATCACGCACAGGTACCGAACCGTTACCCGATCGGCGAGCCGTGTCTCGAAAGTCTGGTCGTGGGGCATAGATTGGGCGGCGTGCGGATCTTGCTCTCAGCGGACATGGAAGGCGTCACCGGCGTCACCTGGACCGACGACGTGGTGCCCGGAACCGAGCAGTGGCAACGCTTCCGGCGCCTGTTCACCGGAGATGTCAACGCGTGCGTCGAAGGGCTCTGCGCGGCCGGCGCCACCGGCGTGCTGGTGAACGAAGCGCATTCGTCCCAGCGGAACCTGCTGCTGGAGGACCTCGACGAGCGCGCGGTGCTGCTGACCGGGCGGCACAAGCCGCTGTCGATGATGCAGGGCATCGAGTCCGATGTGGACGGTGTGGCGTTCGTCGGCTACCACGCGGGCGCCGGCGAGGAAGGCGTCCTTTCCCACACCTACCTGGAGAACTCCATCACCGGGGTGTGGCTCGACGGCGCGCCCGCCGGCGAGGGCGGCCTCAACGCGGCGCTCGCCGCCGAGTACGGGGTGCCAGTCCTGCTGGTCACCGGCGACGACCGGGCCTGCGCCGAGGCCGCCGGGTACGCGCCCGCGGCGAAGACCGTCGCAGTGAAGGAATGCGTCAGCCGCTACGCGGCGATCTGCCGCCCGCCGGCCCGCACCGCGGCCGACATCCGCGCCGCGGCAAGCGAAAGCCTGCGCCTGGCCGGGCGGACCGGAGGCGTGGCCCGCCCGCACCGCATCGAGGTGGAGTTCGACGCCGCGCACCTCGCCGCGGCCGCCGCGGTGATCCCGACCGTCGAGCAGCTGGGCGTGCGGCGGGTCGGGTTCGACGCGCCGGACATGACCGAGGCGATGAAGGCGTTCAAGATCGTGACGACCATCGCCGCGCGCGCCGTCCAGGGCATCTACGGCTGATTACAGATCGCCCCAGCGCGCAGCCTGCCACTGCACGGCCGACGGCCGCTGCCCGGTTCGGGTGAATTCGTCCAGCGCCGCCCGGAGTTCCCGGAACGGCAGCACCGCGTTGCGCGGGAACTTCAGCGTGCTGCCCGCGTCGAACGGCAGTGCGGGCGCGTCCGCCGACGGCTCCGGGTTGAGCGTGTGCCAGGAGTCGAGATCGCCTTCCTCGGACTCCTCGGTGAAGTTCAGGACGCCGACCTCGGTCTCCGCGTCGGTGACGATCCGGATCTGCTGGTACGGCCCGGCCGCGTCCGGATCCTCGTGCGGGCGGTCCCAGACGTAGAGGTGGCTGGCGCCGGGCTGCTGCGGCCGGAGCACCCGGTCCACCAGCTCGGCCTTGTCGTCCTCGGTCTGCGCGTAGTACCGCTCGCCGTCGGCCACCGCGGTCGCGATCGTGATCCCGAGTTCGGTGTTGCGGGCCCCGATCGCCTCGGAACGCAGGCCTTCCAGGCAGATCCGCGCCTCCTTCAGCGCCTTGATCGCCGCGCCCTGGTGGAACACCAGGTCTCCCCAGTACGGGTGGCCGAGCACCTTGTTGAGGTCGGCGTAGACCTCGTGCGTCGCCTCGATCAGCTTGTCCAAGGCGTCCACCGGGACGTCCGTGAGGCGGGCGAACACGACCGCAGGCGGTTCGAGCGGGCCGGTCTCGTCCGGTGCTGGATTCGACATGGGTTCCCTGCATCCACTTCGATCGTGGGCGACCCCCAGGACGCCCTGCCCAGATCTCGTTCCCCCCAAAGGCTACCGTGCGTCATCCGACGGACCCTCACCGCACGGTCGCCCGGCGTTCAGCTGGCGTGGTCGCGCAGCACGCTGATCGCCGGTTCGTCCCGCACCGAGGCGAGGGACAATAACGCCCGCGCGAGCCCGTCCGGGTCGTCGAACCCGAGCTCCTCGACCAGATCGTCGGGCAGGCTGAGCATCGACAGCGCGACGCCGAGCATGCCCGCATCGAGCAATCCCGCGCCGCGGCGGCTCATCCGGCGCCCCACCGCAGCCTGCAGCTGCACCGCGGTGTCCACATTGGCCTCGGTGATGTCCCCGAGCTCCTCGCGCACTTCGGGATTGCGCACGGCCTCCAGGTGCAGCTCGAACAGCGCCAGGAACTGGGATCGCGCACTCGTCGACATCCGCCGCAACATCGCCGCGTACAGCGCGGTGATGTCCTCGCCGGTGACGTCGGCGGGGACCTGGCTGCGCAGGCCGCGCAGCGCCTCGGTGTGCTGGGCGGCGAGGTAGCGCGCAACGGCCAGGAACACCGCGCTGCGCGTCGGGTAGTAGTTCTTGGTCGTACCCTCTGGAACCTCGGCCTCGCGATCGATGGCGCGGTGCGTCAGCCCGCGGCCTCCATCGCGCGCCAGCACCTCGATGGCGGCGTCGGCGAGCAGTTCCCGGCGGTTGCCTCGTTGCGGCATGCATCCCCTGGCTGTTCGATCTTGCAGGCTGATCAACAGCGTAGCCCGCACACCACACCAGTGGTGGGCAGGGGCACGCCGCGCGCCTTGACCGGCATCCCCGCGATTGGTATAGACCTCATGTCCGCGATCACCTCGCCACGGGAGCGCAAGATGTCGGAAACAGGCCCGGTTCACGCCGAGCGAACGCTGGAACACCTGCGAAAGATCGGCACCCACAACGCCGAGGCCCTTCGGGCCGCCGCCGACCGCCTCTTCGCCGCGGTCCGGGCGGACGGCCTCGTGTTCACCGCGGGCGCGGGCCATTCGCTGGCCGGCGTGATGGAGTCGTACTACCGGGCGGGCGGCCTGGCCGCGGTGCGGCCGCTGTACCACCCGGACCTGCTGCCCCTGCACGGCGCGGTGGCCAGCACCAGGACCGAACGCCGCACCGGCCTGGCCGAGGAGGTGCTCACCGCGGCCGGTTTCCGGGGCGGCGCGGACGCGCTGGTGGTGTTCTCCAACTCCGGGGTGAACCCCTACCCGGTGGAACTTGCCAGGCTCGCCCGCGCGGCGGGCTCGACGGTCGTGGCGATCACCTCGCCGACGGCCAGCGGCGAGGCCCCGAAGCGCGCGGGCACGACGCTGGCCGAAGAAGCCGAGATCGTGCTGGACACCCTGGTCCCGGGCGGCGACGCGAGCTACCCGCCGGCGGAGCCGGTGACGGCACCGCTGTCCTCGATGGCGAACGCGTTCCTGTGGAACATGCTGCTGGTGCAGATGTACGACCTGGCCGACGCGGCCGGCGTCGACCTGCCGGTCTGGCGCAGCTCGAACACGGTCGGCGGCGACGAAGCCAACGCCGCCAACCTCGCGCACTACGGAGCGCGGGTGCCCGGCCTGAACTAGTCCGAGCCGAGCTGCTCGGCCAGTTCCGCGATGCGGCGCAGCTGGGCGGCGCGCTCGGCGGCGAGCTGCTGCTCCGGGTCGACTGCCTCGTCGGCCTGGACCAGCAGCGCCAAGGTCTCGCGGACCGCACCGTCCGGCGGTTGGGCGACGGCATCGGCGAGCTGGTCCACGGCGTCGTCGAGCAGGTCGGGTTCGACGACGGAGTTGGCCAGACCGAGCCGCAATGCCTCGTCCGCCTGAATTTCCCGCCCGGTCAGGCAGATTTCCACTGCCTTTGCGTAACCAACGGTCCTGACCAGGGGCAACGTGCCGCCAAGATCCGGCACGAGCCCCAGGCCGGTCTCCGCCATGCGCAGCCGGGCATCGGTGGCGAGCACGCGCAGGTCGCACGCCAGGGCGAGCTGGAAACCAGCGCCGATGGCGTGCCCCTGCACGGCCGCGATGGTCACCCGATCGGGTTCGCGCAGCCAGCTGAACCCCTGTTGGAAGCCGGCGATCTCGGCATCGGCCTGCTCGGTGGGGCGCTGGGCCAGCGCCGCCAGCCCGGGCGCCCCGTCGACGTCGGCGAAACCGAAGAGCCGGCGGTCGAGGCCGGCCGAGAACGACCGGCCCGCGCCGCGCACCACCACTACCCGGACCTCCGGGCCCAGGGATCGTCCGATCTCCCGCAGCGCCTGCCAGGTGTGCGGTGTCTGCGCATTCAGCTTGTCCGGGCGGTCCAAGGTGATCGTGGCCCGCCGCCCGTGGATCGTGAACCCCACACCGCCACGATCCAACAGGCCGGCGTCCACTATCGAATCCGCCAAGCGGACCTCCATTGCAGATCTGAGCAGATCTCTGGAGTCGTGCTATGTCGTAGGTGCAGACGGCCGGTGGCCGTCGTGCTCACTTCTTCTTCGAGCGCGTCGCGCCCCCGCGGCCCCGCAACTGCACGCCTGATTCGCTCAGGACGCGGTGCACGAACCCGTAGGACCGGCCGGTCGACTCGGCCAGAGCGCGGATGCTCGCCCCCTTCTCGTACTTCTTTCTCAGGTCACTGGCAAGCTTGTCCCGCGCGCTACCCGTGATGCGCGCGCCTTTCTTCAGCTCAGCCACGGTGTCCCCGCCTTCCCTCTGAGCAGGTCGGGCCTCGCGACCCCTGTCAGCGCAATGATCGAACAGGAAACGCGGGAACGCCAGGCGATCATGGAAAAAAGATCGGCCAATGGTCGAGATGACCGCGCGGCGATCACCGGAATGCACTAATCCATCCGTAGTAGCGGACGCTGCGAGCGCAACCTCTGCTACGCCAACTGGACGAGGTCCAAGTAGTCGTCCGACCAGTGGTCTTCGGTCCCATCCGGCAGCAGGATGACCCGTTCCGGTTCGAGTGCCTGAACCGCGCCGGGATCGTGCGTGACCAGCACGACGGCGCCGGCGAAGCTGCGCAGCGCGTCGAGCACCTGCTCGCGGCTCGCCGGGTCGAGGTTGTTGGTCGGCTCGTCCAGCAGCAGCACGTTCGCCGCGCTGGAGACCAGGCCCGCGAGCGCGAGCCGGGTCTTCTCGCCGCCGGAGAGGGTGCCGGCGGGCTGCTTCAACTGCTCGCCCTGGAACAGGAACGCGCCGAGCAGGGTGCGCAGCTGCTGCTCAGGGGTGTCCGGCGCGGCGCTGCGGACGTTCTCCCACACCGTCGCGTCGTGGTCCAGCGTTTCGTGCTCCTGCGCGAAGTACCCGACGCGCAGCCCGTGACCAGGCACGATCTCACCCGAATCGGGCTTCTCCATGCCGCCGAGCAGGCGCAGCAGGGTGGTCTTGCCCGCGCCGTTGAGGCCGAGGATGACGACCTTGGCGCCGCGGTCCACCGCCAGGTCGACGCCGCTGAAGATCTCCAGCGAACCGTAGGACTTGGACAGCCCGTCGGCGGTCAGCGGGGTGCGCCCGCACGCGGCCGGCTCCGGGAAGCGGATCTTGGCGACCTTCTCCTGGGCCTGCTCCGTCTCGGCCTCGGCCAGCAGCTTCTCCGCCCGGCGGGCCATGTTCTGGGCCGCGACCGCCTTGGTCGCCTTGGCCCGCATCTTGTCGGCCTGCGCCATCAGGGCCGACGCCTTCTTCTCGGCGTTGGCGCGCTCGCGGCGGCGGCGCTTCTCGTCCGCGGCGCGGGCGTCCTGGTAGCGGTCCCAGTCCATGTTGTACACGTCCGCCTCGCCGCGGATGGCGTCCAGGAACCACACCTTGTTGACCACGGCCGCCAGCAGCTCCACGTCGTGGCTGATGACCACCAGGCCGCCGTCGTGGTTCTTCAGGAAGTCGCGCAGCCAGTTGATCGAGTCGGCGTCGAGGTGGTTGGTCGGCTCGTCGAGCAGCAGCGTGCTGGCCGAACCGCCGCCGGGCCCGGACTCCGACGCGGCGAACAGGATCCGGGCGAGCTCGACGCGGCGGCGCTGACCACCGGAGAGCGTGCGCAACGGCTGGTTGAGCACCCGGTCGGGCAGGCCGAGGTTGCTGCAGATGCGCCCGGCCTCGCTCTCCGCGGCGTAGCCGCCGCGCGCGGCGAAGCGCTCCTCCAGCCGGCCGTAGCGGGCGATCGCCTTGTCCCGCTCCCGGTCGTCGACCAGCTCGGCCATGGCGGTCTGGGCCTTCTCCATGTCGCGGATCAGCTGGTCCAGCCCGCGCGCGGAGAGCACCCGGTCCTTCGCCGTGACGGTGAGGTCGCCTTCGCGCGGGTCCTGCGGCAGGTAGCCGATCTCGCCGCGGCGGATCACGTCGCCCGCGTAGGGCTGGCCCTCGCCGGCGAGCACGCGCAGCGTCGTCGTCTTGCCCGCGCCGTTGCGGCCGACCAGGCCGATCCGGTCGCCGGGCTGGACGCGCAGGGTCGCGTCGGAGAGCAGGATGCGGGAGCCGGCGCGCAGTTCCAGGCCGGTGGCAGAAATCAAGGGGAACTCCGAAAGTCGGTGGTCAAGCGATTCCATGAGCGCGCCCACCGGCCGGGCCGGGTGGGCGTGGGCACTGCTGAGCGGCTCGGTCGCTAAACGACGACCGGGCGAATCAGCGATGGAGTGGCGCGGGGAACGCGAACCACGTAGCGCTTGCTAACCACGAACCCAGTGTATCGGGCGTTGTCCACCGATTTGATCGCAGACCTCATCACGTCGGTCACAACCGGCGGTGCTCCTGCTCACAGCACGAACGTGTCGTTCCACAGCTGCGTGGTCCGGCCCGACAGCGCCTCCAGCAAGGCGGCGGCCTGGTCGTCGGTCAGCGAGGCGACGAAGTCGATCACCGCTCGGCCGCGCGCCATCCGCTCCAGGCGCTCCGCGTCGACCGGCTCCGCGTCACCCGGCGCCAGCAGCAGCTCCGGGTCGTCGCTGCGCAGCTGCGAGAACTCGGCGCGGGCCCGGTCGAACAGGTCGCGCAGGCGGTGCGGCAGCCGGGCGGCCTCACTGCGGTCGATCAGCCAGTTGTCCAGGGCCTCGACGAGCTTGCTCAGCAGCCGGTCCTGGCCGCGCTGGTGCAGCGCGAGGTCGGGGCGCTGCAGCACGAACCGGCGGTGCACGAACTTCAGCACCTGCACCTCGTGCCACTGCTCCACCGCGAGCGCCACGTGCCCGGACCGCGTGTTCGGGTGCTCGTCGACCTGGATGCCCTCGACCAGGCGCTGCGTCCACTCCCCGGAGAAGGCCGCGATGGACCGCTCGGCGAGTTGGGACCGGTCGAAGGGCACCTCCAGCAGCTTGTTGACGAGGTTCGCGACGACCTTCTTCACCGCGCTGACGAACGCCTCGTCGTCGGCGATCCAGTCGTCCTTGGCGTGCAGCCGGCGGCGCAGCCGCTCCAGCGAGCAGCCGGGGCGCATGCCGTCGCCGGCGAGCTCGGCGTCGGAGCGGGCGGCGAACTCCGCGACGTGCCCGAGCCACTCGGTCAGCTCGTGCGAGACGCTGGTGTGCTGCAGGACCCCGACCCGGTGGAAGTCCTCCAGGTCGTGGATCGCGTAGGCGATGTCGTCGGCGGTGTCCATGATCGACGCCTCGACGGTCTGCTGCCAGTCCTCGATCCGGCCGGCGAACGCCGCGCGGGCATCGATCAGATCATCGATTTCGCTGCTGTAGCAGGAGAATTTCGCCGATCCGGTGCCCGGCTGGTCCGCCGGCTCGGATGCGCCGCGCGGCGGCGAGGCCAGGTGCCGGGGGTGCGGCTGCGGGCGGGACAGCCGGGTCCACGGGTACTTCAGCAGCGCGGCCCGCACCGCCGCGGTCAGGTCCAGTCCCTCGCCGCCGACGCCGCGCACGTCGATGCGGGTGACCACGCGGTAGGTCTGGGCGTTGCCCTCGAACCCGTCCGGCAGCGAGAAGCGCTGCCGCGCCAGCCTGTCCAGCACGCTCTCGCCGAGGTGCCCGAACGGCGGGTGCCCGAGGTCGTGGCCGAGCCCGGCGGCCTCGACCACGTCCAGGTCGCAGCCGCCGAGGCGGTCCAGGCGCGCCACGTTCTCCCGGTTGGCCATCAGCCGCTCGGCGATGGCCCGGGCGACCTGCGCGACCTTCAGGCTGTGGGTGAGCCGGTTGTGCAGGAGCAGCCCGGAGCCGCTGGGGCTGACCACCTGCGTCACGCCGCCGAGGCGGGCGAAGAACGCGGAGCTGGACACCCGGTCGCGGTCCGCGCGGAACGGGCTGGCGGCTAGGTCACCTGGGCCGTGAGCGGATCCGGCGCGACTGCTGCGCCGACCGGTCCGGGTTGGCTGCACATCCTGCATGGGCTCACGTTAGCGGCCCTGGCCGCGCGATTGGTGGCCGACGTGATCTGATGATCCGGTGGATGTCGTTGTCGTGGGCGGCGGCCCGGCGGGTCGTGCGGCGGCGGCTGCCTGCAGCGATACCGGCCTGCAGGTGACGCTCGTCGATCCCGCACCGCGACGCGTCTGGCCGCACACCTACGGGACCTGGCGCGACGAGCTGCCGCCGTCGGTGCCACCAGCTGCGATGGCATCGGTGATGCCGCGGATGGCGGTGCGCGGCACCGAGCGGCACGAATGGCAGCGGCCGTACGCGGTGCTGGACAACGCGGCGCTGTGGAAGCACCTCTGGCGTCCCGACATCGTCGAGGTGACCGGGCGCGCGACGGCCGCCGAGCACGGGCCGACGGGGTCGACGGTGGTGCTCAAGGACGGCCGGCGGATCGCGGCGGCCGTCGTGGTCGACGCGACCGGCGCCGCGCGGGCCCTCTCCGGCGGGCGCCCGGCGCACCCCGCGGCCCAGCAGTCCGCGGTGGGCTGGGTGGTCGACGCCGCGGCGGCGGAACCGTACTGCGATCCGGACGCCGGCGTGTTCATGGACTGGCACCCCGCGCCGCAGACCCGCGGCGGCTGGCCCACGTTCCTCTACGCGGTCCGCCTCGGCCCGGACCGGGTGCTGCTCGAAGAGACCTCGCTCGCGCGCCGCCCGGCGCTGCCGCTGGCCCTGCTGCGCAGGCGGCTCGCCGGACGGCTCGCCGCCGCCGGGGTGACCGAGCAGGAGCGGATCGGCGAGGAGCGGGTCCGGTTCCCGGTGGACGATCCGCTGCCCCGGCCCGGGCGGGTGATCCCCTTCGGCGCGGCGGCGGGCTTCGTGCACCCGGCGACCGGGTTCAGCGTGGCGGGCTCCCTGCAACGCGCGCCGTGGCTGGCGGCGGCGATCAGCGCCGCGCTCCCCTCCGGCCCGGCCTCCGCCGCCAGGGCGAGCTGGTCGATCTTGTGGCCGCCGCGCGCGGTGGCCGCGCACTCGCTGCGGCACCGGGCGCTGCAGGCCCTGCTGTCGCTCCCCCCGGACCTGGTGCCGGAGTTCTTCGAGGTGTTCTTCCGCCTGGACGAGCCGCACCGGACGGCGTTCCTGGCGGCCGAGGGCAGCGCCGCCGGGACGACCGCCGCGATGTCGGCCCTCTTCCGCAGCGCGCCGTGGCGGATCCGGCGCAGATTGATGCTCGGCGGCCTCACGGTGGGACACCCGCCCGCCCGGCACGGACTCGGCGGCAGCTGAAACCCGCACACCGCCTGCAGCGAAACCGCTCCGTTTCGTTGTGTCGATGGCCACAGGGTCGCCGACTGGCCGATGCTTCACGCTGGCAAAACAGGCTAGGTTGGGCCGCGGGGAGAGGCGGTGTCCTCCGCCGGGGATGAGGAACTGAGATGTCGGTGAACAGGTCGTGAACATCGTCGATGGAGCGGCATGAGCCCGGGCAACATCGACTCCGTGCTTGCGCTGGTTGACGAAGTGCGCTTCGCGTTCCAGCCGTTGATCAACATCAAGACCGGTGCCATCGTCGCGATCGAGGCGTTGGCCCGGCCGGCGGGCGCGCACGTCCAGGACCTCTTCCGGGAGGCCGCCCGGCAGCGGCGGCTGACCGAGCTGGACGTGGAACTCGCGACCGCCGCGTTGATCTCGGCGGCGGAGCACGAGTCCTTGCTGCCCCTCCACCTGAACATCTTCGGCGGCACCGTCACCCACGACCTCTCCCGGCTCGACCTGCTGCGCGAGAAGCTCCGCGAGATCGGCCGCCGCGAGCAGGAGGTGACGCTGGAGATCGGCCCACCGTTCGCCCGGCTGGACTCCGCCACGCTGCTCAGCGGGGTGGAGAAGCTGCGCGCCGACGGCTTCCAGGTCGCCCTGGACGGCGTGGGCGAGGGCGACGTGCCGCTGACCCTGATCGCCGACATCGGGCCCGCCGTGGTGAAGCTGGACCGCGGCGTGGTCGCCGGGCTGCCGGACAGCGCCGCCCGGGTCGCGGTGGTGGAGGCGGTCCGCCACCTGTGCGAATCGACCGAGAGCCAGCTGGTCGCCGAGGGCGTGGAGAACGAGCGCCAGCTGACCGCGCTGCGCCGCAACGGCATTCGCCTGGTGCAGGGGAACTTGCTCGCGCCGGCGGCCCGGCGGCCCCCGACGGCGAGCAGCGTGCCCGGCGTGGCGGCGGAGGTGACCGACCCGCACGGCCCGTCGATCAGCACCCTCGCGACCGGGCCCCGGGTGACGGAGTTCCTGTCGCCCGCGACGATGCTGCCGATCGACGCGACCGCCGACAAGGTGCGCGGCGTGCTGGCCGACCACCCCGAGATCAGCGGTGTGGTGCTGGTCGACGAGCTGAACCGGCCGCGGTGGACCATCGACCGCAACCGGTTCCTGCTCGCGGTGACCGGCCCCTACGGGCACGCGCTGCACGCCAAGCGCGCGGCGTCGCGGCTGGCCGACGAGCCGCGGGTGGTCAACACGGCGACGACGGCGATGGAAGCGCTGGGCCTGGTGACCCGCTCGGACCAGTACCGGATGTACGACGACGCGATCGTGGTCGACGAGTCGGGCCGCTGCCTGGGCGCGGTGCGGGCCGGCGACCTGATCCGCGGCATGGCGGAGCTGAAGGTGGAGGAGGCAGCGGCGCTCAACCCGCTTACGCGGCTGCCGGGCAGCGACGCGATCGCCCGCGACGTGGCGCGCCGGATCGCCGCCGGTGAGATCTTCGCGGTGAGCTGGCTGGACATCGACAGCTTCAAGAAGGTCAACGACACGGCCGGGTTCTCCGCTGGCGACGACCTGATCCGCTCGATCGGCCGCGGCCTCACCGACGCGGCGACGGCGCTGCGGTCGGTGCAGGTCGGCCACGTCGGCGGCGACGACTTCTTACTGGTGAGCGATCTCGACGACCTGGTACGGCTGGCGAGCCTGGTGCTCGACCCGTCGCGCTCGGCGGGCGAACTCGACGTGACCCTCTCGCTGGCGACCCTGGTGTGCACGCCGACCACGGTCCACGGCTACGACGAGGCTTCCAGCCGGCTCGCGCCGCTGAAGCAGCGCGCCAAGTCGCTGTCCGGTTCGAGCTGGGTCATGTCGCGGCCCGGCTCGGACCGCATCGAAGTGCTCCGCGGCGCGTAACACGCACGGCGGATTGCCGAACCCTCCCCGGATCGCCCTAGGCTGGTGATCAAGCTCCACATGACAACGTTGTCACCAATGTGGGAGGGCCGAGTGCCAACGCATCGCCGCCGTCGCAGGATCGCGACCACCGCCGCACTGCTCCTGGCCTGGCTGACCGGAGCACAACTACCCGCCGCCGCGCAGCCCGCCGACCCCGTCGAGGCGGTGAACACCTTCATCGGCACCAAGGACGAGGGCAACACCTTCCCCGGTGCGGCTGCGCCGTTCGGCATGACGCAGGTCAGCCCGATCGGATCGCACTACGCGGGCTGGCAGTACGACGACGCCAAGATCAAGGGGTTCGGGCACTTCTTCCTCTCCGGCGCGGGCTGCTGGGAGCAGGGCGGGCTGGTCTCGACGCTGCCGACCACCGGCAGCATCGGCGCCGGCACCGGGCACGACTTCGACATCACCGCACCGTCCACTTTCGACCACGAGCGCTACGCGGCCGCGGCCACGCACGACGGCGAGGTCGGCGACGCGGGCTACTACCGCACCCGGCTGACCGACTACGGCGGCGTCGACGTCGAAGCCACCGCCGACACCCGCGTCGGCGTCGAGCGTTACACCTTCGACAGCGGCGCCCCGGCGCACGTGTTCCTCAACATCGGCCAGGCCAACGCGAAGAACCCGATCAACGCGAGCGGCCTGGAGATCGTCGACGGCCAGACGGTGCGAGGCTGGGTGCGCAGCAAGGGTTTCTGCGGCGGCCGGGACTACACGCTCTGGTTCACCACGCGCTTCGACAAGCCGGTGACCTCGTTCGGCACCTGGCAACCGGACGGCGGCCGGTTCGACCGCGCCGCGGTCTCCGGCGGGGAGGGCCTGCGCGGTGCGTGGTTGACCTTCGCCGACCGGCAGGTCACCGCGACGACGGCGATATCCTATGTGGACCAGGCCGGCGCGGATGCGAATCTGGCCGCGGAGGGCTTCGACGGCGAGCAGCAGCTCCGGTTCGACCAGGTTCGCAGGCACACCCAGGAGAACTGGCGGCGAGAGCTGGACCGGATCAAGGTCTCCGGCGGAAACGCCGACGACACGGCGATCTTCTACACCTCGCTGTACCACGTGCTGCTGCAGCCGTCGACCGCCACCGACGCCGACGGCCGCTACCGCGGGTTCAACGACCGGATCCACCGCGCCGACGACTGGACCTACTATCAGTTCTTCTCGCTGTGGGACACCTACCGGACGCAGAACCAGCTGCTGGCGCTGCTGGTCCCGGACCGGGCCCGCGACATCGCGCGGAGCGTGCTGGCCATCGAGGAGCAGGGCGGCTGGCTGCCGCGGTGGGCGTACGCGAACTTCGAGACCAACACCATGACCGGCGACCCGGTCACCCCGTTCCTGGTGGACCTGTGGCGCTTCGGCGCCCTTGCGGGCCGCGAGGAGCAGGCCTACCGGGCGCTGTCGCAGAACGCCAACGGCGTTCCGCCCGCGGAATCACCGTTCGAGGGCCGCGCCGGGAATCCCTCCTACCTGGCAAGCGGTTTCGTGCAGTACGACCCGGATTTCCCGGAGAAGGGCCAGGACGTCGACCCGGCGCACGGCGGCTCAGCGACGATGGAGTACGCGCTGGCCGACTGCTCGCTGTCGCTGCTGGCCGGGGCGCTGGGCCGGGCCGACGACGCGGCGGCGCTGGCCGAGCGCGGCCGGTCCTGGCGCAACGTGTGGGACCCGCAGGTGCACGACGCGGAACGCGGCTTCACCGGGTTCCCCCGGCCGAAGAACGCCGACGGCAGCTGGTTCGAACCCTACGAACCGATCTCCGACAAGGGATTCCACGAAGGCACCGCCTGGCAGTACCAGTGGCTGACCCAGCAGGACGTGCCTGGGCTGCTCGACGCCGTGGGCGGCGCGGAGCAGGCCGGCCGGCGGCTGGACGTGTTCTTCGCCTACGACAAGCTCGTCCAGGACCCGGCGCGGACTGCGCGGGAGGATTGGGTGATCGACCCGTACGACTACTACGGGCAGTTCCGCTACAATCCCAACAACGAACCCGACCTGCACTCGCCGTGGATGTACTCGCTGGTCGGGCAGCCCGCGAAGACCTCCGCGGTGGTGCGGGCGCAGCAGACCCTGTTCACCAACGCCGCGGACGGCGTGACCGGCAACGACGACCTGGGCACCATGTCGGCCTGGTACGTGTTCAGCGCCCTGGGCCTGTACCCGACGACGCCGGGCACCGGCGAGTTCGTGCTGAACGCGCCGCGGTTCGCCGGCGCCGTCGTGGAGCTGCCGGGCGGTCCGCCGCTGAAGATCGAGGCACCCGGGGCCGACGGTTCGAAGCTGCAGTACATCGACGAGGTGCGGATCTCCGGTGCCCCGCAAGAACGGGTGTCGGTGGACCTGGAACGGCTGCGGTCGGGCGGCACCATCGAGCACCGCCTCGCCGACCAGCCCACCGACTGGGCCACCGGGCCGGACGCCGCGCCCGCTTCTCCTTGCGCGGCACCGTGATCCGGTTCCGCCACAGCGGTCCTCGAGCCGTGGTGCAGCCCTCCCGCGCAGGCTGGGTGCGGTGCCGGAAGGGCCGGCGTGTGGTGCTGGTCGAGCGCGGGCTGCTGGAGCTCGACGCGCCGATCGCCGAGCACTGGCCCGAATTCGCCGCCGGGATCACGCTCCGCATGGTGCTCGCCCAGCGCTCCGGCTTCGCCGGCTGACGAACGACGATCGCGGGTGGTTCCAGGCCAGGAACCACCCGCGATCTCGTGCGCTCACGGGATGTTCGGCGCCGGCCCCATCTTGTTGAGGGCGTCGACGACCGTCCGCTCCTCGTAGGCGAAGTGCTCCTCGAGTTCGGACGCCAGGACTTCCAGCCGTTCCCGCAGCTGCACCGGGTCGCTCTCGCCCGGCACGTAGCCCTCCACGAGCTGCCGGATCTCGTCCTGCAGCCGCGCCACCACCTCGTGCTCCTCGCCCAGCCTCGCCAGATCCGGGGCGAGTTCGGGGTACTGCTGGGCAAGCATCGGGAAGGCGCCCATGTCCTCGCCCGTGTGGTGCTCCTTCACGGCCGCGCAGAACTCCATGCAGTGCGCGCGCATCTGCTCCGCCAGCCCGGGCTTCGCCCGCTCCAGCGCGGCGTCGCCCGCAGCGCCGGCGATGATCTCGTCCACCTGGGCACGGAGCTCGGTGAGCTCCTTGCGGAGCCAATCGTGGCCCGCCACAAGGAAGTCGCCCAAGCCGCGCACCCGCTCGGCGCCGGAATCCGATGTGGACTCCGCCGCCGGTTCCGCCCCGGCGATCGGCTCGGCGCCGATCCGGCGCAGGGTGATCACCGGCAGCACGCGGGTGGTCTTCTCCTGGTACTCACCCATGCCCGGAGCCTGCGCGACGACCCCGGCGAACAGCGCATCGCGCTCGGCGCCGGTGGTGATGGTCGCGATCGCCTCGTAGGTCTCGGTACCGGTTTCGACCGTCACCTGCGGGTTCTTCGCGATGTTGTGGTACCAGGCGGGATTCTTCGGGCCGCCCATCGCCGACGCGACGACCAGCGGCTGCCCGTCGACCTCGAAGTAGCCCAGCGGGCCCTCGCGGCGCCGGCCGGACCTGGCGCCGATCGTGGTCAGCACGACCAGCGACCAGCCCTCCATCCAGCCGCTGAGCTTGCCGTTGTTCCGCCTGAATTCCTCGACGACCTGCCGGTTGAACGCGTTGGCGTCGAAGTCGGCGTAGTCGTCGGTCTGTCCGTCGGTCATGCAGTCCTTCCCAATGGATCGGTTGATCGGAGGACGAACACCACCAGGAGCGGACACGAAAAGAGCCCCGCAGGCCAGGAACGCTGGAGGGAAACGTCGTACCGCAGGCGGATTACCGCAATAAGACGAGACCAGGTGCGAGACACGCAGAATCGTGCCGCAACTCAAAAGGTGGCTTAGAAGCCGCTACCTCCATGCGTAGGCCCATCCGGGGCGCGCCGAAAGATTAGCAGGGGCCTACCACGCCCGCAAGGCGGAGCACCCCGGAAACCACCTTCACCCGGACCGCACCAAGCCCCGGAAACCGTTCCACCACAACGGTTTCCGGGGCTTCGACAGCGAACCGGCGGAGACGAGGACGCCGGCGTTGTTCACGCACCAGCCGCCGGCCGGCTGGACGTGGGCGAAGACGTAAAGAACGGTTCGAGTGCCGCGCAAATCCGTTGGCGGCTGTCCGGCGCGTGGTCCTACATCAGCGCCGTCGACCACTCCGGCTGGGCGCGCCCGGCCCGGGCCCCGGCCGGGCGTTCCACGAGGAAGCGCTGGCCCGCTCCTCCGCCGAGATCGACGCCGCGCAACTGCTGCTGGAGCGCGTCGCGGCGGTCGCGGATCTAGGACCGGAGATCACGCCCTGAACAACCCCAGCACGACGATGAGGGGACCTGCCATTGCGGCAGGTCCCCTCAACAGGTCGAAAGCCAGGATCAGACGGTGAATCCGAGGGCGCGCAGCTGCTCGCGGCCTTCCTCGGTGATCTTCTCCGGGCCCCACGGCGGCATCCACACCCAGTTGATGCGGAAGTCGTTGACCAGGCCGCCGCCCGGGCCGGTGGTCAGCGCGGCGCGCGCCTGGTCCTCGATGACGTCGGTCAGCGGGCAGGCCGCCGAGGTCAGCGTCATGTCGACGGTCGCCGTGTTGTCCTGGTCCACCCGGATGTCGTAGACCAGGCCGAGGTCGACGACGTTGATCCCCAGCTCGGGGTCGACGACGTCGCGCAGGGCCTCCTCGACGTCTTCCAGCGCGGCCACCTCGGCAGCCGGCGCAGCCTGCTCGGGCAGCGCCTCGGCGCTGCGGGCCACGTCGGTTTCCTCCTGCACCGGGGCTTGCTCGCTCATGCCAGTTCCGCCTCTCCGCGTTTCACAGTTGTGGTTGCGCCCGGCTCGATCTCGCGTTTCGCAGTTCCTCGTGGCTGGTTCGCGTCACGTTCCCCTGAGGTGCGACTGAAGAGGACTCGGGGTGACACAGGGCTGCTCATGACGCCTCCACGGTGTTCTGCGCGACACCCGCACCCGGTCGGCTTACATGAGCGCGGAAGAGATTGTCGCTCATGACGCCTCCACGACCACACGCGAAACCGCGTCCTTGAAAGCCATCCAACCCAGCAGCGCGCACTTCACGCGCATCGGGTACTTCGCCACTCCCGCGAACGCGACGCCGTCCTCCAGCACGTCCTCGTCCGGCTCGACCTTCCCGCGGCCGTGCATCAGCTCGCTGAACGCGGCCTCGGTGGTCAGCGCCTCCCGCAGCGGCCTGCCGACGACCAGGTCGGTGAGCACCGACACGGACGCCTGGCTGATCGAACAGCCCTGCCCCGCGTAGGACACGTCGTCGACGATCGCGTCGGTGTCCGTGCCCGTCAACCGGACCCGGAGGGTGACCTCGTCGCCGCAGGTGGGGTTCACCTGGAACGACTCTGCGTCGAACGGTTCCCGCAGGCCGTGCCGGTGCGGTTTGCGGTAGTGGTCCAGGATGATCTCCTGGTACATCTGTTCAAGCTGCATGAAGAGTTCTCCGGCAGTCCCCGATCAAGCCACCCCGAAGAAGCGCTGCGCCTCGCGCACCGCGTCCACCAACGCCTTGACCTCGTCCAGTTCGTTGTACAGGTAGAAGGACGCCCGCACGGTCGCCGGAATTCCCATCCGGCGGTGCAGCGGCCATGCGCAGTGGTGTCCGACGCGGACCTCCACGCCCTTGTCGTCCAGCACCTGACCGGCGTCGTGCGGGTGCACGCCGTCGATCACGAACGACACGGTACCGCCGCGGTGCTCGGTGTTGGTGGGCCCGATGATGCGCACCCCGTCGATCGCCGACAGCTCCCGCAGCGCGACCTCGATGAGCTGCTGCTCGTGCTCGGCGATGCGGTCCATGCCGATCGCCGTGAGGTAGTCGACGGCCGCGCCCAGGCCCACGGCCTGCGAGGTCATCGGCACGCCCGCCTCGAACCGCTGCGGCGGCGCGGCGAACGTGGAGCGCTCCATGTGCACCAGCTCGATCATCGAGCCGCCGCTGATGAACGGCGGCATCGCGGCCAGCAGCTCGCGGCGCCCGTAGAGCACGCCGACCCCGGAGGGGCCGAGCATCTTGTGCCCGGAGAACACGGCGAAGTCCACGCCCAGCGCCTTGAAGTCCACCGGCTTGTGCGGCACCGACTGGCAGGCGTCCAGCACCACCAGCGCACCGACCTGGTGCGCCCGCGAGACGATCTGCTCGGTCGGGTTGACCGTGCCCAGCACGTTGGACTGGTGGGTGAAGGCGACCACCTTGGCGCGCTCGGTGATCACACCGTCCACATCGGACAGATCGAGGCGGCCCTCGTCGGTGACCCCGAACCAGCGCAGCGTGGCGCCGGTGCGCTCGCACAACTGCTGCCACGGCACCAGGTTCGCGTGGTGCTCCATCTCGGTCACCACGACCTCGTCGCCCGGCCCGAGGCGGAAGCGCTCGGCCTCCGCCCCGGACGTGGCGGCGTTGCTCATGGCGTAGGCGACGAGGTTGACGCCCTCGGTGGCGTTCTTGGCGAACACCACCTCGTCGGCGTCGACGCCGACGAAGCGGGCGATCCGCTCCCGGGCGCCCTCGTACGCGTCCGTGGCCTCCTCGGCGAGCTGGTGCGCGCCGCGGTGCACTGCCGCGTTGGAGTGCTCCAGGAAGGAACGCTCCGCGTCGAGCACCTGGCGCGGCCGTTGCGAGGTCGCCCCGGAGTCCAGGTACACCAGGCGCTGCCCGTCGCGGATCGTGCGACCCAGGATCGGGAAGTCCGCGCGGATCGCCGCCACGTCCAGCGGCGTGCTCGCGCGAGGAGGCTCAACGGTCATGACTGGGCTGCCGCCTCCTTCTTGCCGGTGAAGCGCACGTAGCCGTTCTCCTCCAGCTCGTCGGCGAGCTCGGCGCCACCGGACTCGACGACCTTGCCGTCGGCGAACACGTGCACGTAGTCCGGGGTGATGTGCTTGAGGATCCGGGTGTAGTGGGTGATCAGCAGAACACCCTTGCCGCCCTTGCCGTGGTACTTGTTCACGCCCTCGGAAACCACCCGCAGCGCGTCGACGTCGAGGCCGGAGTCGGTCTCGTCGAGGATCGCGAACTTCGGGTCCAGCAGGTCCAGCTGCAGGATCTCGTGGCGCTTCTTCTCACCACCGGAGAAGCCCTCGTTGACGCTGCGCTCGGCGAACGACGGGTCGATGTCCAGGTCCGACATGGCCTGCTTGACTTCCTTGACCCACTTGCGGATCTGCGGCGCCTCGCCGCGGACCGCGGTCGCGGCGGTGCGCAGGAAGTTCGACATCGACACGCCCGGCACCTCGACCGGGTACTGCATCGCGAGGAACAGACCGGCGCGGGCCCGCTCGTCGACGCTCATCTCCAGCACGTCCTCGCCGTCCAGCAGCACCGTGCCGGAGTCGATCTTGTACTTCGGATGCCCGGCGATGGCGTAGGCCAGCGTCGACTTGCCGGAGCCGTTCGGGCCCATGATCGCGTGGATCTCGCCCGAGCGGATGGTCAGGTTGACGCCGTTGAGGATCGGCTTGGCGCCGTCCTCGGTGAGGACCGAGCCGTGCAGGTCCTTGATCTCCAGGGTGGCCATTTCTTCTTCGTTCTCCTGGTGTGTTCGAAAAGCTTGCGGGTCAGGCGCCGACGACGGCGAGTTCGGCCTCGATGGCCGCTTCGAGCCGCTCCCGGACCTCGGGCACGGTGATCTTCTGCAGCAGTTCGCCGAAGAAGCCGCGCACCACCAGGCGGCGGGCCTGGTCCTGCGGGATGCCCCGGGCCTGCAGGTAGAACAGCTGCTCGTCGTCGAAGCGGCCGGTGGCGCTGGCGTGCCCGGCGCCCTCGATCTCGCCCGTCTCGATCTCCAGGTTCGGCACCGAGTCGGCCCGCGCACCCTCGGTCAGCACCAGGTTGCGGTTGAGCTCGTAGGTGTCGGTGCCCTCGGCCGCGGCCCGGATCAGCACGTCGCCGATCCACACCGAGTGCGCCGCGTCGCCCTGCAGCGCGCCCTTGTAGAGCACGTTGCTGCGGCAGTTCGGCACCGCGTGGTCCACCAGCATCCGGTGCTCCAGGTGCTGGCCGGCGTCGGCGAAGTACAGGCCGAGCAGCTCGGCGTCGCCGCCCTTGTCGCCGTAGGTGATGGTCGTGTTGACCCGCACCAGGTCGCCGCCGAGGGTGACGGCGAGGTGCCGGAACACCGCGTCGCGGCCCAGGTAGGCATGCTCGGAGCTGACCTGGGTGGCGTCGTCGGCCCAGTCGTGCACCGACACCACGCGCAGCTGCGCGCCGTCGCCGGCGACGAACTCGACGTTGTCGCCCAGCGTTCCGGAGCCGCGGTAGTCGACCACCACGACGGCCTCGGCGAACTGCTCGGCGCGGACCTGCAGGTGCCCGAAGGCGACCTGGCCCTCGCCCGGGCCGTGCACCGTGATGGTGATCGGGCCCTCGGGCTTGGTGTCCTTCGGGACCGTCACGACGGTGGCCTCGGTGAAGGAGCTCCATGCCTGCGCGGCGATGCGGTCGGACGGGATGCCGCCGTTGCCGATCCGCGCGTCGTCGCGGCCCACGGTCTCCACGGTCGCGCCGTCACCGGTGACCTCGACCTTGATGTTGCCGGTGGCGGTGGCGGTGCCGTCGTGCAGGCCCTTGAGCCGCTTCATCGGCGTGAAGCGCCAGTCCTCCTCGCGGCCGCCGGGCACCTCGAAGGCCTCCACGTCGTAGGACGTGAAGCGCGCCCCGCGGGACGACTGGGGGATGCCCGTGCCGCCACCGTGCGTGTGCTCGGTGAGGCCGTGCTGGGCGTCGGTCTTGGTGGTGCTCATCTCAGCCGACGGCCCCTTCCATCTGCAGCTCGATCAAGCGGTTCAGTTCCAGCGCGTATTCCATCGGCAGCTCGCGGGCGATCGGCTCGACGAAGCCGCGCACGATCACCGCCATCGCCTCGTCCTCGGTCAGGCCCCGCTGCATCAGGTAGAACAGCTGGTCGTCGCTGACCTTGGACACGGTCGCCTCGTGGCCCATCGACACGTCGTCGACCCGGACGTCCACGTACGGGTAGGTGTCGGAGCGGCTGATGGTGTCCACCAGCAGCGCGTCGCACTTGACGTTGGACGACGAGTGGTGCGCCCGCTTCGCGACCTTGACCAGGCCGCGGTAGGAGGTGCGGCCGCCGCCCCGGGCGATCGACTTCGACACGATCGTCGAGGAGGTGTGCGGCGCCAGGTGCTCCATCTTCGCGCCCGCGTCCTGGTGCTGGCCCTCGCCGGCGAACGCCACCGAGAGCACCTCGCCCTTGGCGTGCTCGCCCATCAGGAACACCGACGGGTACTTCATGGTCACCTTGGAGCCGAGGTTGCCGTCGACCCACTCCATGGTGGCGCCCTCTTCGGCCTTGGCGCGCTTGGTGACCAGGTTGTAGACGTTGGTCGACCAGTTCTGGATCGTCGTGTAGCGGCAGCGGCCGCCCTTCTTGACGATGATCTCCACGACCGCGGAGTGCAGCGAGTCGCTGGAGTAGATCGGCGCCGTGCAGCCCTCGACGTAGTGCACGTAGGCACCCTCGTCGACGATGATCAGGGTCCGCTCGAACTGGCCCATGTTCTCGGTGTTGATCCGGAAGTAGGCCTGCAGCGGGATGTCGACGTGCACGCCCGGCGGCACGTAGATGAACGAACCGCCCGACCACACCGCGGTGTTCAGCGCGGAGAACTTGTTGTCGCCGGCCGGGATGACCGAGCCGAAGTACTCCTTGAACAGCTCCGGGTGTTCCTTGAGACCGGTGTCGGTGTCCAGGAAGATGACGCCCTGCTCCTCAAGGTCCTCGCGGATCTTGTGGTAGACGACCTCCGACTCGTACTGGGCGGCCACACCCGCGACGAGACGCTGCTTCTCCGCCTCCGGGATGCCCAGCTTGTCGTAGGTGTTCTTGATGTCCTCCGGCAGGTCCTCCCAGGTCTGGGCCTGCTGCTCGGTGGAGCGGACGAAGTACTTGATGTTGTCGAAGTCGATCCCGGAGAGGTCGGCGCCCCAGTTCGGCATCGGCTTGCGGTCGAACAGCCGCAGCGCCTTGAGCCGGGTCTCCAGCATCCAGTCGGCCTCGTCCTTCTTGGCCGAGATGTCGCGGACGACGCCCTCGTCGAGACCACGGCGGGCGCTGGCACCGGCGGCGTCCGAGTCGGCCCAGCCGTACTCGTAGCTGCCCACGCTGGCCAGGATCTCGTCCTGGCTGAGCTGGCCATTGCCTTCGGACGGCGTGGTGGGTGTGCGCTGCTCCGCAGCGGCAGTCATACGGACTCCCCTCCATCAGGAATCGGGGCGGTGATCTGCTGGCCCTTCAGGAGCGGGCCGGCAGGTCTCTGGGCGGAGCCCCGGGTGTCGCCACCCGGATCCGCGAACCGCGCGGTGGGTACGTGCGTGGTGCAGGCCGCATCACCGTTCGCGATGGTGGCCAGTCGCTGCACATGGGTGCCGAGCACTTCGGCGAACGCCGCCGTCTCGGCCTCGCACAGCTGCGGGAAGTCCGCGGCGACGTGCGCGACCGGGCAGTGGTGCTGGCAGAGCTGCTCGCCGCTGGCGACGCTTCGCGTCGAGGCGGCGTAGCCCTCCCTGGTGAGCGCGTCGGCAAGGAACTCCGCGCGCTCGGCCGGGCTGGCCGCGGCCGCCAGCACCTCCCGGTGGTTGGCCACCAGTGCGGCCATCCGCCGGTCGGCGAACTCGCGGACCGCCTGCTCCCCTTCGTGTTCGGCGATGAACCGCAGCGCGGCCACCGCCAGGTCGTCGTAGGCGTGCCCGAACCGCGCCCGGCCCACCTCGGTGAGCAGGAACAGCTTCGCGGGCCGGCCGCGACCCCGGCGGCCCCGCGAGGAGGCTTCCCGGGTGTAGGCCTCGCCTTCGGCGACCAGCACGTCGAGGTGCCGGCGCACGGCGGTGGGGCTGAGCCCGAGTTCGTCGGCCACCGCGGCAGCGGTGATCGGTCCCCGTTCCAGCAGCAACCGCGCGACCGTGTGCCGGGTGCGCCCGTCGCCGTGCGCGGCCGCACCCTGCTGGGCCGACTGGGCCTCAGCAGCGGCCGCGGTGCCCACGACTGGGGCAGGCGGAGGCGTCCCGACGTTTTTCACAACACGAATGTTACCTATTTCGCCGTGAGGCACCAGGGTGCGGGGTCGCCGCGTGAGCTGACTCACCCGGTTACGCTTCGTCATCGTGGCGGCAGTCGAATCCCAAGGCGCAGCGGCGGTCGATCCCGCGGCGCAACAGCCCCTGGACCGCACCGAGCGGCGTCAGCTCGACGTCGTGCGCCGGTTCGGCACCACCGGGTCGCTGGTGCTCGCGGTCGGCGCGATCGGCGCCGGCGCCGCCCCGGTGGACAACCCGCTGTCCGGAGCCCGCCTGATCGGCCTGCCCGTCCGCATCCCGACCGTGGCGATGGCCTCCTGCTGGCTGGGCATGCTGATGATCGTCATCGCCTGGCTGTGGCTGGGCAAGCTCTGCTGGCCGGGCCGCGCCCGGATGCTGTCGGTCACCCAGCTGGCCCGCACGCTGGCGATGTGGGCGCTGCCGCTGGCCCTGGCCCCGCCGCTGTTCAGCACCGACATGTACAGCTACCTGGCGCAGAGCGAGGTGGCCGCGCGCGGCTTCAACCCGTACGTGCTGGGCTCCGCCGCCGCGCTGGGCGTCGACCACCCGTTCACCGCCAACGTGCCCAACATCTGGCGCGACACCCCGTCGCCGTACGGGCCGCTGTTCCTGATGTTCGGCCAGGTGATCTCCCGGATCGTCGGCGACAACGTGGTGTTCGGGGTGCTGGTGTGGCGCGCGGTGATGCTGTGCGGGCTCGCGCTGGCGATCTGGGCGATCCCGCGGCTGGCCCGCCGCTGCGGGGTGCACCCGGCCGCCGCGCTGTGGCTCGGCGCGGCCAACCCCATCGTGCTGTTCCACGTGGTCAGCGGCATGCACAACGAGGCATTGATGGTCGGCATCATGCTCGCCGCCATCGAGCTGGGCCTGCGCTACCAGACCGTGCCGGGCACCATCGCCGCCGGCGTGCTGCTGAGCGTCGCCGGGGCGATCAAGCCGCCGGGGTGGATCGCGCTCGGCTTCTTCGGCATCTACCTGGTGCTGCGGCGCGGCGGCCGGTTCCGCGACCTGGTGCGGGTCGCGGCGCTGCTGAGCGCGGTGTTCCTGGCCACGATGACGGTGATCACAGTGGCCAGCGGCTGGGGCCTCGGCTGGATCGACACCTTCGACGTGCCCAACCGGGTCAAGACGTTCATGGCGCCGCTGACCGCGTTCGGGATGACCGGCGGCGGCCTGAGCACGCTGCTCGGGCTGGGCAACCAGACCGACGCGATGCTGGTCATCACCAAGATCATCGGATATCTGATCGTCGCCGCGATGTGCCTGCGGATGCTGTGGCTGTCCTTCCGCGGCCGCATCGAACCCCTGGCGGCGATGGGCATCACGTTCCTCACCCTCGCACTGGCGGTGCCGGTGCTGTGGCCCTGGTACCTGCTGTGGTCGGTCGTGCCGCTGGCCCTGTCCACCAACAGCAACCGGTTCCGGATCACCGCGACCGCGATCTGCGCAGCGGTCTCGCTGCTGGTGCCGCCGACCGGCGCGGGATTCGTGCTGCGCGCCTACCAGATCCCGTTCGCCGTGATCGCCGCGGCGATCGCCTTCGCGATCACGCTCTGGCTGGTGCGCGGCAAGGTGCCGGTCCTGCTGCCGACCCGCGGCGGTGTTCGGCCGGTCACGCAATAGGCTTGGATGTCGTGAGCAACGCCGACAGCCCGGCCGTCCGGTTGCGGGGGCTGAAGAAGCGCTTCGGCGACACCGTCGCCGTTGCCGGACTCGACCTGTGCTTGCCGCGCGGCAGCGTCCTGGCGCTGCTCGGCCCCAACGGCGCGGGCAAGACCACCACCGTCGAGATCTGCGAGGGCTTCCAGCGCCCGGACGAAGGCGAAGTGCGCGTGCTCGGGCTCGACCCGCACACCCAGTCCGAGGCGCTGCGGCCGCGGATCGGCGTGATGCCGCAGGGCGGCGGCGCCTACCCGGGCGTGCGCGCCGACGAGATGCTGCACCTGGTCGCCGCCTGCGCCGCCGACCCGCTGGACCCGGCGTGGCTGCTGGACGTGCTCGGTCTCGAAGCCGCCCGCCGCACGCCCTACAAGCGGCTCTCCGGCGGCCAGCAGCAGCGCCTGTCGCTGGCGTGCGCCCTGGTCGGCCGCCCCGAGCTGGTGTTCCTCGACGAACCCACCGCGGGCCTCGACCCGCAGGCGCGGCGGCTGGTCTGGGACCTGGTCGGCGCGCTGCGCAGGGACGGCGTCAGCGTGCTGCTGACGACCCACCTGATGGACGAGGCGGAGGCGCTGGCCGACCGGGTGCTGATCGTCGACCACGGTCGCGCGGTCGCCGAAGGCACCGCCGAGGAACTCACCGAGCCCGCGGACGGCAGGCAGGAACTGCGCTTCCGCTCGCAGACCGGGCTCGACCTGAAGCTGCTGCTGGCGGCGCTGCCGGAGGACTGCGAGGCCACCGAGCTGCGCCCCGGCGACTACGTGGTGCGCGGCACCGTCGACCCGCAGGTGGTGTCGACGGTGACCGCGTGGTGCGCGCAGCACGGCGTGCTCGCGCAGGAACTCCGGGTCAGCCGCCGCAGCCTGGAGGACGTGTTCCTCGAACTGACCGGACGGGAGCTGCGATCGTGAACGCCGAGACCAACGCGCCGGCCCAGCTCGGCGCCCAGTTCCCGGCGGGCACGTTCACGCCGAAGCCCGGCCGGGGCCGCGCGGGCCGGATGCTGGCCGCGCAGACCAAGATCGAGGCACTGCTGATCATCCGGCACGGCGAGCAGGCCCTGCTGACGCTGATCATCCCGCTGGCACTGCTGATCGGGCTGAGCACGCTGCACATCGGCACGCTGCCGGAGCCGCGGGTGAATTCGGTGATGCCGCGGATCCTGGCGCTGGCGGTGATGTCCACGGCGTTCACCGGCCAGGCCATCGCGCTCGGTTTCGACCGCCGCTACGGCGTGCTCAAGCGGCTGTCCGCGACGGCGCTGCCGCGGTGGACGCTGGTGTCCGGGCGCGTCCTGGCGACCCTGCTGGTCGTCGCGCTGCAGGCGGTCGTGCTGAGCGTCGCCGCAGTGCTGCTGGGCTGGTCACCGGCGCTTTCCGGGTTGCTGCCCGCGATCCCGCTGCTGGTGCTCGGCACGCTGGCCTTCGGCGCGGCCGGGGTGCTGGTCGGCGGTTCGCTGCGAGCCGAGATCGTGCTGGCGCTGGCCAACGCGATCTGGTTCGTGCTGCTGCTCGCCGGCGGCCTGGCGCTGCCCACGAGTGACCTGCCGGGCCCGGTCGCCGCGGTCGCCGGATACCTGCCCTCCGGCGCCCTCGCGGAAGCGCTCGACGCGGCCCTGGTCAACGGCGCCCTGCCGGGTGTCCAGCCGGTGGCGGTCCTGGTGGCGTGGGGCGTGGTGTGCGGCGCCCTGGCGATCCGCACCACCCGCCTGACCTGACCCGTTCCCGCAAGCAAGTGACCGTGTGCACTTTGCGTTGCTGTGGCAGCACAAAGTGCACACGGCCTTGAGTCCGGTGAAGCCTCGAGAGGGCAGACAAATACTGGAACGACGTTCTACGATGCGCGCATGACGGAGATCGCGCGGCGAGCGAAGCAGTCCCTGGAACTCATCCACGCCATGATCTACTTCGCCCCCGAGGCCGCCGACGGCTTCGCCGGGCTCGGCCTCGAACGCGGCCTGATGTCCTACTACGCCGGCCGGTCCGCCGCGATGGGCCCCGTCGGCGCCGGCGTCGTCGCGGCGACGTTCTACAACTTCAACCCCGAATCCATCGCCCCCGTGATCCCCCGGGCCTGGTCGATCGCCGCGCCGGAAGCCGTCCTCACCGCCCGGCTCAAGGCCGCCGACGCGGCCCTGCGCCGGCTGCTCGGCGACGACACCGTCGCCTCCGACGCCGTGGCGAAAACCGCCGAACTGGCCCGCGAGGCCGCGCAGGCCTGCACCCCGGACGGCAAACCGCTGTACGCCGCGCACGCCGACCTCGACTGGCCCGACGAGCCGCACCTCAGCCTCTGGCACGCGATCACGCTGCTGCGCGAGTTCCGCGGCGACGCGCACATCGCCGCGCTGCAGCAGGGCAACGTGAGCGGCATCCAGGCGCTCGCGCTGCACAGCACCGTGCCCGGCGGCTTCAGCGGGGACGCGGCCAAGAAGCTCCGCGCCTGGTCCGACGAGCAGTGGGACCGCGCCTTCCAGCAGCTGCGCGAGCGCGGCCTGGTCAGCGCCGACCGCGAGATCACCGAGGCCGGTCACGCGCTGCGCGAGGAGATCGAAGCCGCGACCGACGCGATGTCGATGGCCCCCTGGTCCGCGCTCGGCGAAGCCCGGACGACCGAGCTGATCGGCAGCGGCGGAAGGCTCAGCAAGCAGCTGGCGGAGGCGGGCGCGATGCCGCAGGGACTCCGCCGCACGCGCTGAATGTTCATCGGCACCGCGTTGTCAAGCCCCTGCGGGCGGGCGAGTCCCGGCGGCGTCATACCATCGAGGTCGTGCCAACGGCCTCTCTGACTTCCCGGATCTCCCGCCCGTCGCCGCGCACCGTGCGCGCGCTGGCCATCACCGTGCTGGTGATGCAGGCGCTGATCTCGGTGACCGGCGTGATCGTCCGGGTCACCGGTTCCGGACTCGGCTGCCCGACCTGGCCGGAGTGCTTCCCGGGCAGCATGGTGCCCATCGAGCACCCCGAGGTCGCGACGCTGCACCAGGTGATCGAGTTCGGCAACCGGACGCTGACCGGCGTGATCGGATTCATCGCGCTGGCCTGCTTCCTCGCCGCGTGGCGCTGCCTGCCCTACCGGAAGCGGCTCGTCCGGCTGGCGCTGACCATGCCGCTGGGCGTGGCAGCGCAGGCGATCATCGGCGGCATCACGGTGCGCGTCAACCTCGCCTGGTGGAGCGTGTCGATCCACTTCATGGCCTCGGCGGTGCTCATCTTCCTGGCCGCGATCCTGGTCAAGGCGACCACCGAGGGCGACCGCCCGCCGGTCGGCGTGGTGCCGCCGCCGATGCGCAAGCTGCTGGCCGCCCTCGTCGTGGTCACCGCGGCCGTGCTGGTCCTCGGCACCCTGGTCACCGCCGCCGGCCCGCACGCCGGCGATCCGGACACCCCGCGGCTCGGGCTCCCGGTGTACACGATGGTCCAGGCCCATGGCCTGGCGGTGATGGCCTACGTGCTGCTGCTCGCGATCTTCGGCGTGTGGCTGCGCAGCGCCCGCCCGACCAAGGCCCTGCTGAAGACCTACGGCACTGCGTGCGTGCTCGTCCTGGTGCAGGGCGGGATCGGCTCCGTGCAGTACTTCCTCGGCGTGCCCGAGGCGATGGTCGTGCTGCACATGCTGGCGGCGACGCTGGTGATCATCGTGACCGCCATGCTCTGGTGCGAGGCCCGCTACCGCGGCCCGCTGCCGCAGCCGGCGGCCGAGGCCGCCGCCAAGGAACCCGTCACCGCCTGACCCCGGTCTCCTGCGTGCCCGCCGTCGAGCGGGACCGGCGCAGCACCCACAAGACCGCCCCGCCGGCAGAACTCGTTCACCGCGCGAGGAGTCCTCAGCCGAGGATGCCGCGGTCGTAAGCCGCGGCTACCGCGGCGGCCCGGTCGTTGACCCCCAGCTTGCCGTAGAGGTGGGTGAGGTGGGTCTTGACCGTCGCCTCGCTGACGAACAGGTCCGCCGCGATCTCGCGATTCGACCTCCCCTTGGCCACCAGCCCCAGGACCTCGCGCTCGCGCGCGCTCAACGGCTGCTCGCCCGGCGACCGCACCCGCGACACCAGCCGCGAGGCCACGGCCGGCGAGAGCACCGTCCGGCCCGCGGCCGCCGCCCGGACCGCGGCGAACAGCTCGTCGCGCATCGCATCCTTGAGCAGGTAGCCGGTGGCGCCGGCCTCGATCGCCGCGAGGGTGTCGGAATCCGTGTCGTAAGTGGTCAGCACGAGCACCTTGCAGCGCTGACCGCGCCGGACCAGCTCGGCGATCGCCGCCACCCCGCCACCACCGGGCATCCGCAGATCCATCAGGACCACATCGGGATCCAGCTCCGCGGCCAGCGCGACGGCCGACGGCCCGTCCGACGCCTCGCCGAGAACATCGATGTCGGCCACCGAATCGAACATCCCGCGCAACCCGTCGCGCACGACCGGATGGTCGTCGACGATCAGCAGCGTGATGGCGCGGTCAGACATGGCGCACCAAAGGTACGCGCGCCGAAACCGCCGTCCCGCAGCCGGGCTCGGACTCGATCTCGAAGGTCCCCGCCACCCGCTGCGCGCGAGCGCGCATCCCGCCCAGCCCGAAGCCGCCCGCGCGCTCCCGGGCATCGACGCGGTGCGGATCGAAGCCGCGGCCGTCATCGCGCACGTCGACGCTCACCTCGTCGTCCATGTACGACAGGGTCACGCCGACCCGGGTCGCTCGGGCGTGCCGCCCCGCGTTGGCCAGCGCCTCCTGGGCAATGCGCAGCAAGGTCGCCTCGATCTCCTCGTGCAGGGCCTCGACGTCGCCGGTCACGGTGAACTCGGCCCGCACACCGGCTGTGGCCGACCATTCCTCGACCGTCTTGTGCAGCGCCACGGGCAGCGCGTCGTGCTCCAACGCGCTGGGCCCGAGATCCTGCACCGACCGACGAGCTTCGCCGAGACCGTGGCGCGCCAGGAGCGCAGCCCGCTCGACGTGGCCGCGAGCCACCGCCGGGTCCTCGCTGTCCGCGGCCGCCTGCAACTGCGTGACGATCCCGGCCAGGCTCTGCGCGATGGTGTCGTGGATCTCGGCCGCCAGCCGCCGGCGCTCGTCGCTGACACCGGCTTCCCTCGCCTGCACCAAGAGCTGCGCGTGCAGACCCGCGTTCTCCTCGTGCGCCTGCCGCAACTGGGCGTTGGCCCGCTGAAGCTCGTCGATCGTGAGCGCCCTGGCCCGGACGTTCTCGTCCCGCTGCGTTTCCAGCTGCACGAACAAGAGCACCAACCCGGCGTTGACCGCGAACAACGCGACGAACGCGAACCAGTTCAGCGAGCTCTGCGGCGGCAGACCGCCGGACTGCGAACCGGCCATCGTGACCGCGGTGGCCACCAACCCGGCGTGCGCCGCGCGCCGCGGCAGCAGGCGCTTGGAGTCGAAGTAGCCTTGCAGCGCGTAGAGCGCGAAGAACGGGTTGAGCCAGGTGAGCACGAACGCGAGCGCCCACCGCACGGCGAAGTAGACCTGCCCGTGCACCCCGTGCTCGGGCACGCCCGGCCGGAAGCGCTCCCAGCACAGCTGCCAGACGAGCGACACCAGGACCAGCGCGGCCGCGACCTCCATCTCCGCACTCGTCATCACCGCATCCGCCGCGAACGCCGAAACCAGCGTGGCGACACCCAGCAACGCGTAAGGACCCCAGCGGATGGACCAATCCTCCCGCTGCTCGACCGTCGTCATGCCCCGCTTCACCGTCCCGGCTGCTCCCAGCGGAACCAGCGCACGGCGGCACCGACGAGAACCCTGATCCACACCACCAGGACCACCAGGTGCAGCCAGTTCGGCCAGCTGCCCCCGGCCGCCTCGCCGAGCGCCAGCGACGCGGCCCCCAGCGGCGTGAACGAGACGATCCGTTGCAGGAGTTCCGGCATGACCGGAACCGGAATCCACACCCCAGCGGTGAACATCATCGAGAAGAACGCTATCGAACCGAGCGCCGCCGCGGCCTTCGAACTCCGCGCCACGGCGGACAACGCCGCGCCCAGCGCGAGCGCGCTGAGCATGGCGAGGAACAAGATCAACGCGTAGGCGGCGAACCGGTCGGGCAGCGCGACGCCGAAGGCGACGCGGCCGACGGTGATCGCCAGCACCACCGAGCACAGCACGCCAGCACCGTGCAGGCCGATCTGCGCGGCCAGCAGCGCGTACGGCCGCACCGGCGTGGTCGACATGCGGCGGAGGATGCCGCGCTCCCGGTAGCCGGAAAGCACCGGCGGCATGGCCTGGACACCGGCCATGATCATGGCCGTCAGCACCACCACCGGGACGTAGAGGTCGATGACGCGCCGGCCGCCGAGGCCGGGATCGGCCTCCCGGAACGCCGGGATCAGGCCGAGGATCGTCAGCAGCACGGTGGGCGACAGCACGATCCAGAACAGGTTCCCCGGCTCGCGGGCGAACAACCGGGCCTCGGCCTTGAGCACCGCGACGGATGCCGATGCCGCCATGTCAGGCCTCCTTCCCGGTCAGGTCGAGGAATGCCTCGTCCAGCGTCGTATCGGTGACGCGCAGCTCGCGGGCGGTGACGCCCTGCCGGGCCAGCAGCGTGAGCACCGCGTTGACCGTCTCGTCGGTGCCGCTGATGACCAGCCGATCGCCCTCTCGCCGCACCGACGCCACGTCCGGCAGCGAAGCCAGCTCGGTCTCGTCGAGCCGCTCCGAGGGCGCGAAGGAGATGACGGTCGACGCGGCGGCCCGGCCGACGAGCCCGGCCGGGGCGTCGAGGGCCACCACCTTGCCGCGGTCGATCACCGCGACCCGGTCGCACAGCCGCTGGGCCTCCTCCATGAAGTGGGTGACCAGCACGACCGTCACGCCGCCCGCGCGCACCTCCTCGATCAGCCGCCAGGTGTCCCGGCGGGCCCGCGGGTCCAGGCCGGTGGTGAGCTCGTCGAGCACCACGATCTCGGGATTGCCGATCAGGGCCAGCGCGATGAACAGCCGCTGCTGCTGGCCGCCGGAGAGCGCGTCGAAGCGGGTCTTCAGCTGCGCGGTGATCCCGAGCCGCTCCGCGAGGCCCCGCCAGTCCGCGGGTCGCGGGTAGAAAGCGGCGTAGAGCTCCAGCGCCTCGCGCACGGTGATCTTGGGTTGCAGCTGGGATTCCTGCAGCTGCGCGCCCAGGATCCGGGTGAGCCGGTCGCGGTCGGCCGCCGGGTCGAGACCGGCGACCCGCACCTTCCCGGCATCGGGCGTGCGCAGGCCTTCGATGCATTCGACGGTGGTCGTCTTGCCCGCGCCGTTGGGACCGAGGATCCCGAAGATCTCGCCCGCTTCGACGGTGAAGTCCACGCCGTCCACGACGGACCTTCCGCCGTAGGACTTGCGCAGCCCGCCGACTTCGATGATCGCCATGCCTCGAGTCTCGCGGGACGACGCTCCGCCGGACATCGCCCGGCCCGCTCGAACCGGCATCAGCCGATCGGCCGATGCCGGCATCCCCCGCGCCCCGGCGAAGCGGCGGTCAGAAGCGCAGCCTGGGCTTGCCCTCGCGCTCCCAGCGGCGCCAGAGCTCCGGCATCTCGCCGGACAGCCACTGGTAGAACTCGTTCACCGTGCGCAGGCGGCGGGCCCGCTCGCCCTGGCCGCTGAACATCCGCAGCCCCTCCGCGGTGAGCGCTTCGAGCGCGGTCACCCGCTCCATGCGCTGGCGCACCAGCGCCGGCCAGCGGTCCTCCTCCACCTGGTACAGCGCCGCTTCGCGGCCCTGCCGCGTGGTCTTGGAGATCACCCCGAGCCGCATCAGCAGCCGGACGTTGGTGCTGATCGAACCCGTGCTCGCGGCCAGCGCGTGGGACAGCTCCGCGGCGGTGCGCTCCGGTGGGTCGCAGACCAGCAGGAACGCCAGGATGCGGCCGGCGATCAGCGGCATGCCCTCGCTGGCCTCGAAGTGCGCGGCCATCTGCTCGATCCACTCCGACATGGCTGGCCGGTCGGTGCGCTGCAAGTAGTCGGACACGACGACTCCAAGTGATCGACTTTAGTCATCGCTGAAAAAATAGACCACAGCGAAGATTTCGGCCAGCATCGACCACCGGTGTGTCGCGGGACGTCAGCGCCGGGCGAGCATCACCGGGCGCGCGGGCCGGCCATCTTCCGCCGGTGCGCGGGGCCGATCTTCAGCGCCGCGACCGTCTCGCCGTCCCACTCGTGCGGCGACAGCCCGTCGACGGCTTCGACGAGGGCCTCCCCCGCCGCCACGTCGGGCACCATCACGTCGCCGAGCAGCCCGTCCTCGCCGACCAGCACGACCCGGGCACCGGCCCGCCCCAGGTTCTCCACCACCGCGCGCGCGGACCCGCCGTGCGCGGCGACGAACGCCTTGGCCGCGGCGATCTCCTTCGGCGACGGTGCGGTGGTCTGTTCGGTGTCCTTCTCAGCAGCCGTCATGCCCGGAATCCTAAACACGTTTCACCCGTTGGAGGCCACCACGTTGCGCACGACACCCGCGCGATCAACGGGCCCGCCGGGGATGATTTCGGCGAAGCGGCGCAGCCGCTCGGCCCACCCACGCAGCCAGCACCGCCGTGCAAGATGAGTTTGGAAACCTTCCTTCGGGGAAGATCGGGTCGGCGTGCGGAGTTGCACCCGTCGAACGACAACAGGCGAAGGAGCGAACATGCGTGCGATTCGGGTGGCGGCCAACGGCGGACCGGAAGTCCTGGAGTACGGCGAAGCCGAGCTGTCCGACCCGCAGTCCGGCCAGCTGCTGGTCGAGGTGGCCGCGGCCGGGGTCAACTTCATCGACACCTACCAGCGCAGCGGGATCTACTCGATGCAGCTGCCGTTCACGCCCGGCTCGGAGGGCGCGGGCAAGGTCGTCGCGGTGGGGCCCGACGTGACCGGCTTCGGCGTCGGCGACCGGGTCGCCTGGGCGATGGCGCCGGGCAGCTACGCCGAGCGGGCGCTGGTGCCCGCCGACAAGGCGGTGCGGGTGCCGGACGGGGTGGACGACCGGACCGCGGCCGCGGCCCTCCTGCAGGGGTTGACGGCGCACTACCTGATCACCTCCACCTACCCGGTGGGCACCGGCGAGACCGCCCTGGTGCACGCCGCGGCCGGCGGCATGGGCCTGCTGCTGACGCAGCTGATCAAGTCGCGTGGCGCCAACGTGATCGGCACCGTGTCCACGGCGGAGAAGGAGGAGCTGGCGCGGGAAGCGGGCGCCGACGAGATCATCCGTTACACCGAGGCTGACGTGGCCGAGGAGGTCGCGGACCTCACCGACGGGCGCGGCGTGGACGTGGTCTACGACGGCGTCGGCAAGACCACCTTCGACGCGAGCCTGGCCAGCCTGCGGCCGCGCGGCATGCTGGCGCTGTTCGGCGCGTCCAGCGGCCCGGTGCCGCCGGTGGACCCGCAGCGGCTGAACGCGGCGGGCTCGGTGTTCCTGACCCGTCCGAGCCTGGCGCACCACATCCTGACCCGCGAGGAGCTGGACTGGCGGGCCGAGGAGCTGTTCGCCTGGATCGCCGCAGGCACCCTGAAGATCCGCATCGGCGGCACCTACCCGCTGCCGGACGCCCGCCGGGCGCACGAAGACCTGGAAGGCCGCCGAACCACCGGGAAGCTCCTCCTCCTGCCCTGACCGCCGGCCCGCCTCCGGCGTGTCGCATCCCGACATGCCGGAGGCTGTGGACAACTCACGCAATTTCAATGGAAATCGAAGGTCCGATTTCCATTGAAATTGCGGACGACCGGACGACCGGACGACGGGACGTCGGGGACGTCGGGGTGAGGGTGGGGAGGGGATCAGAAGGGCCAGCCGAGGACCGGGAGGCTCAGCGCCGAGTCCACCGCGAGGGCCACGCACACGATCATCAGGTACGTGTTCGACATGTGGAACAGCTTCATCGGCTTGGTCTTCTCGCCGCGCTTGGTCGCGGCGTGCAGCCGGTGCGCCAGGAGGATGAACCACGCGCCCGCCAGGGCCGCGAACGCCGCGTAGAGCCAGCCGGTCGCCGGGACCAGCAGCAGCGTCCAGGCCACCATCAGCCAGGTGTAGATCACGATCTGCCGCGACACGTACGTCGGCTCGGCCACCACCGGCAGCATCGGGACGCCGGCGCGCTCGTAGTCATCCTTGTACTTCATCGCCAGCGACCAGGTGTGCGGCGGCGTCCAGAAGAAGATCACGCCGAACATCACCAGCGCCGGCCAGTCCACGCGGCCGGTCACCCCGGCCCAGCCGATCACCACCGGCATGCAGCCCGCAGCGCCGCCCCAGACGATGTTCTGCGCGGTGCGCCGCTTGAGCACCAGTGTGTAGACGAAGACGTAGAACAGGATGGTGCCGACGGCCATCGACGCGGCCAGCAGGTTCGTCGTCGCCCACAGCCAGCCGAAGGACGCGACGCCGAGCACGATCCCGAAGATCAGCGCGTGCCGGTTGGACACCGTGTGCCGCACCAGCGGGCGCGCCCGCGTGCGCTTCATCACCTGGTCGATATCGGCGTCGGCGACGCAGTTCAGCGCGTTCGCGCTGCCCGCCGCCATGGTGCCGCCGATCAGCGTGGCGATCACCAGCCAGGGCGACGGAATGCCCCGCGCGGCCAGCAGCATCGCCGGGATGGTGGTCACCAGCAGCAGCTCGATGACCCGCGGCTTGATCAGCCCGGCATAGGCTTTCAGCAGCTCAGCGGGCCGCCGAGCGCGCTGCGACCGGGGGGCGTCGACGACGGTGGTCACGACGCTGCGCTCACCGACGACATGGCACTCCTAAGGCGATTCGGACGACCCGGACCAACCCGGGCACCCCGGAAATGGGCCACCACGAATAGTAGGCGCGCTACTGAAGCCGCCCTCGCGCGGGTCGCGCCCGAGGGGCCGCGAACGGACCGGTGGCCCTGGTCACGCCCCTTCCCCGGTATCCTGGCCGTGTTCCCGCCGCGATCGGGAACGGGTCGCCCCTCAGCGCAGAACAGCAGGGCACGGACAGGCGGCAGCCGAGTCTCCGACATCACCCGGATGGCGCAACCGTGGTCTCCCAGGCGCAGTGCCGGGCGCCGACCGCCGCCGCTCCCCGCGAGCAGTGGGCATCAATCCAGACGGGTCGGCACGTGGCTGATCGGACACGACTAGGCTGCCCGTCGGACGAGGGATAACCGCGGTTCGAATCGGTCCAGCACCGCATTCGCCGTCACATACGAAAACCGCCGAAGGAAACTTGGAGCTGCGTCCGTGTCCGTCACCGACGACCTTGCCCGCTTGACCACCAAGCACCTGCCCGAAGACTGGACCGAGCTGGACCAGCGCGCGGTGGACACCGCCCGCGTGCTGGCCGCCGACGCGGTGGAGAACTGCGGCAGCGGCCACCCCGGCACCGCGATGAGCCTGGCGCCCGCCGCCTACGCGCTGTTCCAGCGCGTCATGCGCCACGACCCCACCGACCCGAACTGGATCGGCCGCGACCGGTTCGTGCTGTCGGCCGGACACTCGAGCCTGACGCTGTACGTGCAGCTGTTCCTGGCCGGCTACGGCCTGGAGATGGACGACCTGAAGGCGCTGCGCAAGTGGGGTTCGAAGACCCCGGGCCACCCCGAGTACGGGCACACCGACGGCGTCGAGACCACCACCGGTCCGCTGGGCCAGGGCCTGGCCACCGCGGTCGGCATGGCGATGGCCGCCCGCCGCGAGCGCGGCCTGTACGACCCGGAGGCCGCCGCGGGTGAGAGCCCGTTCGACCACCACGTCTACGTGATCGCCTCCGACGGCGACATCGAGGAGGGCATCACCTCCGAGGCGTCGTCGCTGGCCGGTACCCAGCAGCTGGGCAACCTCACGGTGATCTACGACGCCAACGAGATCTCCATCGAGGACGACACCCGCATCGCGCTGTCCGAGGACACCGCCAAGCGGTACGAGTCCTACGGCTGGCAGGTCCTGGTGGTGCACGGCGGCGAGGACGTCAAGGGCCTGCTGGAGGCCATCGAGTCGGCCAAGGCCGAGACCTCCCGCCCGACGCTGATCGTGCTGCGCACGGTGATCGGCTACCCGGCCCCGACCAAGATGAACACCGGCAAGGCGCACGGCGCCGCGCTGGGTGCCGACGAGGTCGCCGGGGTCAAGCAGGCGCTGGGATTCGACCCGGAGCAGTCGTTCCAGGTCGACGCCGAGGTGCTGACCCACGCCCGCGAGGTCGTGGCCCGCGGCAAGGCCGCCCGCGCCGAGTGGCAGGTCGCCTTCGACAAGTGGGCCTCGGCCAACCCGGAGCGCAAGGCGCTGCTGGACCGGCTGAGCACCCGCGAGCTGCCCGCCGGCTGGCAGGAGAAGCTGCCGACCTGGGAGGCAGACGGCAAGGGCGTCGCAACCCGCAAGGCCTCCGGTGAGGTCCTCAACGCGCTGGCCGACGTGCTGCCGGAGCTGTGGGGCGGCTCGGCCGACCTGGCGGAGAGCAACAACACCACGATGAAGGGCGCCGCCTCGTTCGGCCCGGAGTCGATCTCCACCAGCACCTGGAACGCCAACCCGTACGGCCGGACGCTGCACTTCGGCATCCGCGAGCACGCGATGGGCGCGATCCTCAACGGCATCGCGCTGCACGGCGGCACCCGTCCCTACGGCGGCACCTTCCTGGTGTTCAGCGACTACATGCGCCCGGCGGTCCGGCTGGCCGCGCTGATGAAGACCCCGGTCATCTTCGTGTGGACGCACGACTCGATCGGCCTCGGCGAGGACGGCCCGACGCACCAGCCGATCGAGCACGTCGCCTCGCTGCGCGCGATCCCCGGCTTCTCGCTGGTCCGCCCGGCGGACGCCAACGAGACCGCGGCCTCGTGGAAGGCGATCCTGGAGGACCCGAGCGGCCCGGCCGGGCTGGCGCTGACCCGCCAGGGCGTGCCGACGCTGGAGGGCGTGGACGCCGACGGCGTCGCCAAGGGCGGCTACGTGCTGGCCGAGGCCGGCAACGGCAAGCCCGAGCTGGTCCTGATCGGCACCGGCTCCGAGGTCCAGCTGGCCGTCGAGGCCAGGAAGATCCTGGAGGCCGAGGGCGTTGCCACCCGCGTGGTGTCCATGCCGTGCATCGAGTGGTTCGACGCGCAGGACGAGGCCTACCGCGAGCAGGTCCTGCCGAAGGCGGTCAAGGCCCGCGTCTCGGTCGAGGCCGGCATCGCGCTGCCGTGGTACCGGTTCGTCAAGGACGCCGGCGAGTCGGTGTCCATCGAGCACTTCGGCGCCTCGGCCGACTACAAGACCCTTTACAACGAGTTCGGCATCACCGTCGACGCCGTTGTCGCGGCGGCCCGGCGCAGCCTGAGCAACGCCGAGCAGGCGTGAGCGGAGGAATTCCTGTGACCACCAACCCGAACCTCAAGGCGCTCAGCGAGGCCGGGGTCTCGATCTGGCTGGACGACCTGTCGCGCCAGCGGATCTCCTCGGGCAACCTGGCGGAGCTCATCACCGACCAGGCGGTCGTCGGCGTCACGAGCAACCCGACGATCTTCGCCAACGCGCTGTCCAACGCCGCCGACTACAACGAGAAGGTGCGCGAGCTGGCGGCCCGCGGCGCGAGCGTCGACGACGCGGTGCGCGAGCTGACCACCGCCGACGTCCGGGACGCGGCGGACATCTTCCGCAACGTCTACGAGTCGACCGGCCGCGTCGACGGCCGGGTCTCCCTGGAGGTCGACCCGCGGCTGGCGCACGACACCGACCGCACCGTGGCCGAGGCCATCGACCTGTGGAAGGCCGTGGACCGGCCGAACCTGATGGTCAAGATCCCGGCCACCCTGGCGGGCCTGCCCGCGATCACCCGCGTGCTCGCCGAGGGCATCAGCGTCAACGTCACGCTGATCTTCTCGGTGCAGCGCTACCGCGACGTGATGGACGCCTTCCTGGCCGGTCTGGAGCAGGCCAAGGCCAACGGCCACGAACTCGGCCAGATCTCCTCCGTCGCGTCGTTCTTCGTGTCCCGGGTGGACACCGAGATCGACAAGCGGCTGGCGAAGATCGAGGGCGGCGAGGAGCTGCGCGGCAAGGCCGCGATCGCCAACGCCCGGCTGGCCTACGCGGCCTACCTGGAGGTCTTCTCCTCCGAGCGCTGGAAAGCGCTGGAGGCCGACGGCGCCAAGGCGCAGCGTCCGCTGTGGGCGTCCACCGGTGTGAAGGACCCGTCCTACTCCGACACGCGCTACGTGGACGAGCTGGTCGCGGCGAACACGGTGAACACCATGCCGGAGGCGACCCTGAAGGCCACCGCCGACCATGCCGACGTGCGCGGCGACCTGGTCACCGGCACGGCCGCCGCCTCGCAGCAGGTCTTCGACGACCTCGCGAAGATCGGCATCGACCTCGACGACGCCTTCGCGGTGCTGGAGAGCGAGGGCGTCGAGAAGTTCGAGAAGTCCTGGACCGAACTGCTGGAGACCGTCAGCCAGCAGCTGGCCCAGTCCGAGTAACGAACAGCCGAAGTCTCCGGGAATTCCGGGCCGGTGCGCATCTGCCGCACCGGCCCGGATCGGCGACACTGTGGTCGCACGAAGTTGGCTTCCAAGATCGAACTCCGGAAAAGCAGGTCGAACTGGGGTTCGAGTCCAACTAAATCGAGCGCTGAAGGAACTACATGGCAACCGAAACCTCCGTCGACATTCGCGATGTGGCGCTAGCGGCCGAGGCCCGACCGCTGGTCGAGCAGTTGGCCGCCGATGCGGTTGCCGGCAAGCTCGCCGCCCAGGACGCCACGCTGTGGGGCCCGGACGCGGAGAGCGAGGCATCCATCCGGCTGTCCTGGACGACGCTGCACGAGAGCTCGCGTCCGCTGCTCGCCGAGATCGACGCGCTGCGCGCCGAACTGCACGCCGAGGGCCTGGACCGCATCGTGCTGGCCGGGATGGGTGGCTCGTCGCTGGCTCCGGAGGTGATCACCGCGACCGCCGGCGTGCCGCTGGTCGTGCTGGACACCACCGACCCCGGGCAGGTCGCCGACGCGCTGTCCGGTGATCTCGACCGGACCGTGCTGGTGGTCTCCTCGAAGTCGGGCACGACCGTCGAGACCGACAGCCACCGCCGGATCTTCGAGCGGGCTTTCACGCAAAACGGAATCGATCCTGTGACCCGCATCATCGTGGTCACCGACCCCGGTTCGCCGATGGAGTCGGCGGCGCGCGAGGCGGGCTACCGCAAGGTCTTCACCGCCGACCCGCACGTGGGCGGCCGCTACTCGGCGCTGACCGCCTTCGGCCTGGTGCCCGCCGGACTGGCCGGTGCCGACGTCGCCGCGCTGCTGGACGACGCGGCCGCCGCGTTCGGGCGGCTGAGCGCCGATGACGCCGGCAACCCGGCGTTGCAGCTGGCCGCGGCGCTGAGCGCCGCGCACGCCAAGGGCGCCGAGAAGGTCGTGTTCGCCGACACCGGCTCGGGCATCAAGGGCTTCGGCGACTGGGTCGAGCAGCTGATCGCCGAGTCGACCGGCAAGAACGGCACCGGCCTGCTGCCGGTGGTCGTGGAGAACACCGAGGCCCCCGGCTTCGCCGACGCCGGTCTGGACGCGACGACCGTGGCCGTCGGGCCGGCCGTCGACAGCGCTCGGATCAGCACCACCGGCCCGCTGGGCGGCATGTTCCTGCTGTGGGAGTTCGCGACCGCGGTGGCCGGCCGGCTGCTGGGCATCGACCCGTTCGACCAGCCGGACGTCGAGGCCGCGAAGAAGGCCGCGAGGGCGCTGCTGGACGGCCCGGCCGGTGGCCCGGCCGCGACCCCGGCGGTGGTCGACGGCTCGGTCGAGGTGCACGCCTCCGGCGACTGGCTGACCGCAGGCGTCGGCACCGTGGCCGAGGCGCTGCGGGCGTTCCTGGCCACCGCGCCGGAGCGCGGCTACCTTTCGGTGCAGGCGTACCTGGACCGACTCGACGACGCCTCGACCGCGGTGCTGCGGCCGGAGCTGGCGCGCCGCACCGGGCTGCAGACGACGTTCGGCTGGGGCCCGCGGTTCTTGCACTCCACCGGCCAGTACCACAAGGGCGGCCACCAGAACGGCGTGTTCCTGCAGATCACCGGCGCCGCCGAAGAGGACCTGGAGGTGCCGGACCGGCCGTACACCCTGGCCGAGCTGCAGCGCGCCCAGGCGCTCGGCGACGGGCAGGTGCTCGCCAACCGGGGCCGGCCGGTGCTGCGCCTGCACCTCACCGACCGGGCGGCCGGGCTCGTCGAGCTGGTCAAGGCCGTGCAGGATCTGCGCTCCTTGGAGGACCGGGCGTGACTCAAAGCGAACAGTGGCACAACCCGCTGCGCGACCCGCGGGACAAGCGGCTGCCCAGGATCGCAGGCCCGTGCGGGCTGACGATCTTCGGCGTGACCGGTGACCTCTCCCGCAAGAAGCTGATGCCGGCGATCTACGACCTCGCCAACCGCGGCCTGCTGCCGCCGGGCTTCGCGCTGACCGGCTTCGCCCGCCGCGACTGGGCCGACCAGGACTTCGGCCAGGTCGTCTACGACGCGGTCAAGGAGCACGCGCGGACCCCGTTCCACCAGAACGTCTGGGACCGGCTGGCGGAGGGCATCCGGTTCGTGCCCGGCTCGTTCGACGACGACGCCGCGTTCGACCGGCTCGCCGCCACGGTCAAGGAACTCGACGCCGACCGGGGCACCGGCGGCAACCACGCGTTCTACCTGTCGGTGCCGCCGTCGGCGTTCCCGACGGTGCTCAAGCAGCTGTCGCGGTCCGGGCTGACCGAGCCGACCGACGAGAGCTGGCGGCGGGTGGTCATCGAGAAACCGTTCGGCCACGACCTGGAGAGCGCGCGGCACCTCAACGGCATCGTCAACGAGGTGTTCCCCGAGGAGTCGGTGTTCCGCATCGACCACTACCTCGGCAAGGAGACGGTGCAGAACATCCTGGCGCTGCGCTTCGCGAACCAGCTGTTCGAGCCGATCTGGAACGCGCACTACGTGGACCACGTGCAGATCACCATGGCCGAGGACATCGGCCTGGGCGGGCGCGCCGGCTACTACGACGGCATCGGCGCGGCGCGCGACGTGATCCAGAACCACCTGCTGCAGCTGCTGGCGTTCACCGCGATGGAGGAGCCGGTCTCCTTCTCGCCGCAGGACCTGCGCGCGGAGAAGGTCAAGGTGCTGTCGGCGACCAAGCCGGTCGGGCCGTTCGACGAGACCACCGCCCGCGGCCAGTACACCGGCGGCTGGCAGGGCGGTTCGCTGGTGCCGGGCCTGCACGAGGAGGGCGGTTTCGCGTCCGACTCGGTCACCGAGACCTACGCGGCGATCACCTTGGAGGTGGAGAGCCGGCGGTGGGCCGGGGTGCCGTTCTACCTGCGCACCGGCAAGCGGCTGGGCCGCCGGGTCACCGAGATCGCGGTGGTCTTCAAGCGCGCCCCGCACCTGCCGTTCGACAGCACGATGACCGAGGAGCTCGGGCAGAACGCCCTGGTGATCCGGGTGCAGCCGGACGAGGGCATCACGATGCGCTTCGGTGCGAAGGTGCCGGGCACCTCGATGGAGGTGCGCGACGTGACCATGGACTTCGGTTACGGGCACGCGTTCACCGAGTCCTCGCCGGAGGCCTACGAGCGGCTGATCCTGGACGTGCTGCTCGGCGAGCCGTCGCTGTTCCCGGTGAACGAGGAAGTCGAACTGTCCTGGCAGATCCTGGACCCGGTGCTGGAGCACTGGGCCGCCCGCGGCAAGCCCCAGCCGTACAAGGCCGGGACGTGGGGTCCGCCGTCGGCGGACGCGATGCTGGCCCGAACCGGACGCGTCTGGAGGCGACCGTGATCATCGATCTGCCGTCCACCACCACTTCGCAGGTCAACAAGAAGCTGGTCGAACTGCGCGAGTCCGGTGGTGCGGTCGCGCTGGGCCGGGTGCTGACGCTGGTGATCGTCACCGGCGACGGCACCGAGGTGGAGAAGGCCATCCAGGCCGCCAACGACGCCAGCCGGGAGCACCCGTGCCGGGTGATCGTGGTGGCCAGCGGGGCGCGGCAGGCCGCGCCCCGGCTGGACGCCCAGATCCGCGTCGGCGGCGACGCGGGCGCGTCGGAGGTCATCGTGCTGCGGCTGTACGGGCCGCTGGCCGACGAGGGCGCGGGCTCGGTGGTGCCGCTGCTGCTGCCGGACGCCCCGGTGGTCGCCTGGTGGCCCACGGACGCACCGGAAAGCCCCGCGAAGGACCCGATCGGCGCGCTGTCGCACCGGCGGATCACCGACGCGGCGGCCGACGGCGACCCGATCGCCTCGCTGCAGAATCGCGTCAAGTCCTATGCGGACGGTGACACGGATCTGGCCTGGACCCGGCTGACCTCGTGGCGCGCGGTGCTGGCGGCGGCGCTGGACCTGCCGCCGCACGACGCGGTCACGGCCGCCACGGTCACCGGCGCGGCGGACTCGCCGTCGACCGACCTGCTGGCCGCGTGGCTGGCCAGTTACCTGGGCATCCCGGTCCGCCGGGTGGAGCACCCGCGCGGGCCGGGCATCGTCTCGGCGGTGCTGGAGCGCCCGTCGGGCAACGTGGAGATCGTCCGCCCGGACGGCAAGGTCGGGACGCTGACCCAGCCCGGCCAGCCGGACCGGCGGGTGTCGCTGCACCGCCGCGAGGTGCGCGACTGCCTCACCGAGGAGCTGCGCCGCCTCGACCCGGACGAGATCTACGAGGCAACCCTGCAGGGCCTGGACAAGATCGTGCGCGGCGGAGACGAACCGGCGGCGGAGGTCGCCGAGTCGGCAGAGGCCGGTTCATGAGCCGACCGGAAGTGGTCGTGCACGCAACCGGCGAACTGCTGGCCGCCGCGGCGGCGGCCCGGCTGATCACCAGGATCGTCGACGCGCAGGCCGCGCACGGCGTGGCGTCGGTGGTGCTCACCGGTGGCCGGACGGGCATCGGCGTGCTCGAACAGGTCAACCGCTCCCCCGCCCGGGACGCGGTGGACTGGGCGAACGTGGACGTGTACTGGGGCGACGAGCGGTTCCTGCCGGACGGCGACCCGGACCGCAACGAGACCCAGGCCCGCCACGCCCTGCTCGACCACGTCCCGGTCGCCCCGGAGCGGGTGCACGCGATGGCGCCGTCGGACGGCAAGTTCGGCCCGGACGCCGATGCGGCGGCGGCGCACTACGCGGAGGTGCTCGCGACCACGGCGTCGCGGGCGACCGACATCGCGGTGCCGCACTTCGACGTCCTGCTGCTGGGCGTCGGCGAGGAGGGGCACACGGCGTCGCTGTTCCCGGACACGCCGTACGTGCGGGAGGCCGAGCGGACGGTGGTGGGCGTGCACGACTGCCCGAAGCCGCCGCCGACCCGGATCTCCCTGACGCTCCCGGCGATCCGGGCGGCTTCGGAGGTCTGGCTGATGACCACGGGCGAGGCGAAGGCCGAGCCGGTGGCGGCGGCGCTGGGCGGGGCGGAGCCGGTGGACATCCCGGCGGCGGGAGCCCGCGGCCGGGACCGGACCCTGTGGCTGCTGGACCCGACCGCGGCATCGGCCGTCCCGACCGGAGGCTGATCCCCCGAGGCGACGGGCATCTCCGAGCACGAGTCGCTCGGAGGTGCCCGTCACTCGTTCCGCAGGTCGCACATCTGGTGGCGGGACGTTGATCGTTCCGGTTCCGCGGGTGGTCCCGCTGGTTCAGACTGGGCCGGTGCACCAGGAACGAGATGTGGCCCCGGAGTTCGTCGTCGAGATCGATGCCCGGATGGTCGCCCAGGGACGCAGGTTCATCCTGCGGTCGCGGCGCACCTCCGCTTGGATTTCGTCGATCGCCGCCGGGCTCATCATCGGACTCGGCGGCGGCAGCGCGCTGGTGCTCCCCGGCAACTGGCCGACGATGCTGCTGATCGCGTTGCCCGGCCTGTTCCTCGCGCTCGACGCCGGACGCCAGTTCACCGCGGTGCGACGCCTGCGGGAGACGTGGCAACGAGCCGGGATTCCCGCGGTGGCGATGCGATTCTCGGACGCGGGACTGCACTGCAGCAACGAGGCGGCACCGGCCGTCTTCCTCCCCTGGCCCGCGATCGCCGGGATCCACCTCAAACGACGGCTCGGCCAACCGCTGCTCGCGCTGGAACTCGCGCCCGGCGCAGCCGCGACGCCGGGCGTTGTGGGGCTGGACCATCCCGACGTCCAGCGCGCACTGCGCACGAAGACGTTCGGCGTCCGCGGCCTGTGGTTCGGAGTCCGCCCGCTCCGGCAGCCCCTCGAACAGATCGACCGGGCATTCGCCCACTTCACCGGCGGCCGGCTGCGCTGCCTGCCCTGAACGCACCGGCTCGAGAGCGTTCCAATCCGCGTGAGCGGGAACAATCCGCTGCGGGCGCTGGGTAATCTTCCGCGTTATGCGCCGTGCACGAGGTCGACTTCTTCGCGTCTGCGCATTCGTGCTGGGGATTTCCGTCAGCGCCGTGCTGTTGCCGACCGCCATCAACATCGGCACCGGCGGCAGCGCACCGGCGTTCCTCGCGCCGTACACCGGCTGGACCTGGCCGGTCATCGGTGTGCTGTGGGCCGTTTCCGTGGTCGTCGGGTTGTGGGAGATGCTGGCGCGCCAGCAGTCGGCCATCACCAGCCGCCCCGTCGATCACCCGCGCAACCGGCCGAACGCGCTGGACCGCGTCGAGCGCTACGTCGATCAGCGGTTCTCGCAGTCGCTCGCCGCCAAAGCGCGGATCGAACTGGACCTCGACGAACGGCCGGACGCGGTCATCCGCCCGCAATCCCTGACGGTGCAACCGGTCGGCGGTGCCGAGAAGGCCATCGCGTCGAACGCGCCGATCTCCGAGGTCTTCGACGAGCTCCACCAGTCCATGCTCATCCTCGGCGATCCCGGCGCGGGCAAGACCACGCTGCTGCTGGAGCTCGCTCACGCACTGGTCGGACGCGCCCGGCGGGACCCGGAGCAGCCGATCCCAGTGCTGGTCGACCTCTCGGGGTGGCCCGGCACCGACGACAAGAAGCGCGGGCCGAACGATTTCGTCCAGTGGCTGCGCGACGAACTGCGGCGCAGGTACACCATTCCGCACGCGGTCACCGAGGCCTGGCTCGCCGCGGGAAAGCTGGCGTTGTTGCTCGACGGTCTCGACGAGGTGGCCCCGGAACACCGCGAGGAGTGCGGCCGCGAGCTGAACTCCTTGCCGCAGAAGGTGTTCGTGCCGCAGATCGCGGTGTGCAGCCGCCTGGGCGAGTACGACAGGCTGCCCGAACGGCTCAGCCTGCACGGCGCGGTGCGCATCCAGCCGCTGACCCGCCGCCGGCTGGCGGAGTACTTCGAGGGCACCGGGCGGGGGCTCGGCGGCGTCCGGTCGATGCTGACCAGCGACCCGGAGCTGTGGGAACTGCTGGACTCCCCGCTGATGCTCAACATCATGGCCCTGGCCGTGCAGGGAGCCGACGGCGAGCAACTGCGGGCCGAGGACACCACCACCGCCCGCCGGGAGCTGTTCGACGCCTACGTCTGCGAGGTGCTGGCGCGCCGTGTCACCCCGCCGTCCCGCTACACGCCCCGGGAGACCATCCGCGCGTTGTGGTTCCTGGCGATGCTGGCCCGGGACTCCTACCGCGGGAACGCGGCGTTGCGGATCCGGTTCCTGTCCAACCTCGACTGGTACAAGTGCGTCCCGCTCGACGTCAACGTGGCGACCACGGGCGTTTTCATACCGGTGGCGCTGGGAGCTTTCACCGCGCCGATCGTGCTCGCCGCAATGGTGCGGTTCGGCCTGTTCGCGGGCGTGGTCACCGCGTGCGCCGCAGCTGTGGCGACAGCCGTGACCAGCGACGAAGCGCTCACGCCCGCCCGTGCACGGCCGTTGCCGCACCTGGCGAAGACCGTCCGCTCCGCAGTGGTCGTCGGCCTGACGGCCGGGCCTGGCACGATCGGCCTCGTGCTGGCGGTGCGCTGGATCCTCGCCGATGTCCCCGCACCGGTTTGCGCCGCCATCGTCGCCGCTGGCGCCGCCGTCAGCGCCGGGCTCACCGCATCTGTCTATTTCGTGGCGGAAGCCGTCACCGCGTGGTTGGTCGGGCTCGCGTCCGGCCTAGCGGCAGTGGGGCTGGCGCTGTGGATCGGCCCGACCGAAGAACTGGTGGGCGGCTGGGTGATCGGCCTGGCGGGCAGCGCCTTCATCGGAACGATGGTCTTGGGCACGGACCAGTTCTGCATCTCGCGGCTGACCCGGGATGCGCCGAGGAACTGGGGCTTCATCAAGCAGAACGTGCTCTGCGTGGTCGCGGGAGCGCTCGTCGCCGTGTTGCCGGGCATCGTCGTGGGCTCACCGCCCGACTCCCGGTTCCTCGGGTTCGCCTTCGGGTTGGTGGTCGGCGGCTGCGGGCTCCTCGCCTGGGAAGACGGTCCAGGAGCGTCGCTGCTCGGCCTGCTGGTTTTCCGGCTCACCGGCTACCTGCCGCCCAGGCGGCGCGACTTCCTCTCGCACGCCGCGGACCGGAGCCTGCTGAGCCGATCGGACGGCGAGTGGCGGTTCGTGCACCTGCTGGTGCGCGACCACCTCGCCGAATGCGATCCGGCCCTGCTCGGCGCCCGAGCCGAGCAGCGGGCCCGGGAACTGGCCGGGAACCGCTCCCGCCAGGCGGCGTGACGGCCGGGTTCATTCATGCCGGCGACCGCAACCGAGCGGTCGCCCGTTCAGCGCCGCCGGTCGGCGAGGCGGTCACGGAGGGGCGCTGTTCCGGCTGCGGTTCGGAACCCCCCGGATCGGGTGAGGGAGTTCTTCGCCATCCCGGCACGAGGCGCGCCGATCTTCTCCGGATCAGGGCGACCGGCGCAGAAGCGGGTATGACCGGTCCGAACCGCCCGAGCCGGCCACGGGCCGTGGGTCTTGTGGGTCGCCATGGCGGCCCACAAGACCCACCTCCCTGGCAGCGGCGGGTTAGGCGGTCTTGAGCATTCCGCCGTCGATGACGAGGTCCGAGCCGCTGATGTTCGGCACCTCCCCGGATGCCAGGAACGCCACCAGGGCAGCCACCTCCTCCGGCGCGGTGAAGCTGCCCGTGGAGACGCCGAGGTTCGCGGGAATCTGTTCGAGGAAGTCCGCCAACGGCACGCCCGCCTGCTGGGCCAGCGCTTCTCCGGTGCTGCCCGGATCGGTCCAGACGCCGGTGAGGACCGGCCCGGGGGAAATCGTGTTGACGCGCACGCCCTGCGGACCGAATTCCTCGGCCAGGGCCTTCCCGAGGTTGGTCAGCGCGGCTTTCGCCGCCGAGTAGGCCACCAGGTGGGGCAGCGCGAGGCGGGCGTTGACGGAGCCGATGTTGATCACTGCCCCACGGTGTTCCAGCAGGCTGGGCATCGCGGCCCGGGTCGCCCGCACGGCGCTGAGGAAGGCGATTCCGAGCACGTCGTCCCAGGCCTGGTCGTCGACCGACAGGAAACCGCCCGCTTGGGCGGCAGTGCTGGAGACGTTGTTCACCAGGATGTCCACGCGGCCGAACAGGCCCAGCGCGTGGTCTACCAGCCGCTCCGGCCCGGCGGGGTCGCCGAGGTCCACGGTGCAGACGTGCGGGGTGGCCTCGGCCAGTTCCGGGCTGGTGGTGCGGGCACCGCCCACGACGTTGGCGCCCCGGTCGGCCAGTTCACGAACGATGGCGAGGCCGATGCCCCGGCTGGCGCCCGAAACGATGGCCGTCTTGCCCTTGAAGGAGTTGTCCACTTCTCTCCGATCGTTGTTGAAATCACCCGCGCGGAGCGGGAAGACGAATCAGCCCGCCCGGGTCTCCCTGCCCGGCAGGCGAACGGCTACTGCGGCGCCGAGCACGCAGATCCCCAAAGGCCACCAGAAGGCCCCGCCATAGGCCTGGGTGATCGCGGCGTGACCCGCGAGCCGCTGCTGCACCACGACGGCCAGCACCGCTGTCGAGACCGATCCGCCCAACTGGATGGAAGCGATCAGCGCGCTGCTCGCCCGGCCGGTGTCTTCCGGGGCGATGCTTGCGAATCCGGAAGACAGGGCGGGCGCGAGCGTGGCACCCAGGCCGATCCCGCGCACCAGGAGCGAGCAGACGAGCAGCGCGGTGCCCTCACGCGGGTCGAGCTGGGTGAAGGCGATGGTGCCCAGGGCCGCGAGGACCATTCCGGCCAGAACCACCGCGCGCGGGCCGAATCGGGCGACGAGCCGGGAAACCACCGGCAGGATCAGCACCGTGCCCACGCCCTGCGGCGCCAGCAGCAGGCCGGATGTCCAGGCGTCGAACCCGCCGGCCTGCTGGAAGAACAGCGGCAGCACGAACATGACGCCGTACACCGAGGCCCCGAACAGGAACGCAGTGGCGGCGGACGCGGCGAACCGACCGCTGGCGAACAGCCGCACGTCGACCAGCGGCACACCGCGCATCCGCAGCGCATGCACCACGTACGCGAGCAGCAGCACCGTGCCGACGCCGAACGAAACCAGCACGACCGGCGAGGCGATCCCGCCGTCGCTGGTCATCTGGGACAGCCCCAGCAGCAGTCCCGCGAGCGAGGTCGGCAGCAGCACCGTGCCGGTCAGGTCCAGCCGGGAGGCGGCGCGCTCGTGCCGAGACGGGTCGGCAAGCAGGATCCGTTGCGCCAGCACCGCGCACAGCAGGACGAACGGCACGTTGATCCAGAACAGCCACTCCCAGCCAAGCCGGTCGATGAGCACCCCACCTACCATCGGCCCGAAGACCGGGGCCAGGGTGATCGGGATCTGGACCAGGCTCATCACGATCGTGGCCCGCCGCGGACCCGCAGCCCGAGCCAGCACGGTCAGCATGATCGGCTCGAACAAGCCGCCACCGAGGCCTTGCAGGACCCGCGCACCGATCAGCACGCCCACCGACGGGGCAACAGCGGTCAGCACGCAACCGGCCAGGAAAACCGCCAGCGATGCCTGCCACAGCGCTTTCTCCCCGAAGCGGTCCATCGCCCAGCCGGCGACCGGAATGACGACCGCGATCGCCAGCAGGTACGCCGTGCTCACCCACTGGACGGTGGACAGCGGGACCTCGAACGTCTCGGCCAGCCGGCCGATGCCCACCGAAACCAGCGTCGTGCTCAGCAGTGCCAGGACCCCGCCGAGCGCCAACACCGAGCCGAGCAAGAACAGTGCCCGCCCCGAATGTTCCTCCCCCGCAAGCACTTCGGACGCCGATGACGAGGTCTGCGCGTCCGACGCGTGTGCTGCCACCGTCTCCTCCAGTCCTGACTTCGCCGGCTGAGCTGCATCGGGCTGGGCGAAGATCCGCGGTTGCGTTGAGTCGATGTAACCGCTGCGGAGCCGTCGGTTCCGGCGGGATTCGGACCTCGTCCTGTCTGGACCACCCGGATCGGGTGACGTGGTAATTCCTCGCCATCGGCGCGCGGGGCCGGGTGTTGGTCGTACGCTGTGGCGCGCAGTTGTCGATCAGCGGCGAGGTGAGCTGAGATGACCCGCACGCAGGGGTTGCGTCGGATCCGGGCAGACGTGATGGGGCTGGCGCTGGGGTTGGTGGCGATCCTGCTCGGGCTCTTCGGGACCACCGGGGCGGCGGCGAAGGAGCCGACCACCGCGATGCGCGGGATGTGGATCGCCGGGGTGGAGAACATCGACTGGCCGAGCAGGCCGGGGCTTTCCGCCGCGCAGCAGCAGGACGAGTACCGGAAGCTGCTCGACCAGGCCGCCGCGAACAAGCTGAACGCCGTGTTCGTCCAGGTGCGGCCGACCGCCGACGCGTTCTGGCCGTCGCCGCACGAACCGTGGTCGCACTGGTTGACCGGGCAGCAGGGCCGTGATCCCGGCTACGACCCGCTGCGGTTCATGGTCGACGAGGCGCACCGGCGCGGCCTGCAGTTCCACGCCTGGTTCAACCCGTACCGGATCAGCATGACCGACGACCCGCAGGCGCTCGTCCCGGAGCACCCGGCCCGCAAGCACCCGGAGTGGACCTTCGCCTACGGCGGCAAGCTCTACTACGACCCGGGCGTGCCTGCGGCCCGCGAGTTCGTGACCCGCGCGATCATGCACGCGGTCGAGAACTACGACGTCGACGGCGTGCACCTGGACGACTACTTCTACCCCTACCCCGTCGAGGGCCAGAAGGTCCCGGACGAGAAGACCTTCGCCGAGCACGGCAAGGACTTCGACGACATCGGGGACTGGCGCCGGCACAACGTCGACCAGCTGGTGGCGGACCTCGACGCCCGGGTGCACCGGGCCAAGCCGGACGCGAAGTTCGGCGTCAGCCCGTTCGGCATCTGGCGCAACGCGTCCAGCGACCCGGCCGGCTCGGACACCAAGGGCCTGGAGTCGTACTCGGCGATCTACGCCGACACCCGCAAGTGGGTGCGGGAGGGCTGGGTCGACTACATCGCCCCGCAGGTCTACTGGCAGATCGGCCACCCGGCCGCCGACTACGCCGCCCTGATCCCGTGGTGGTCCAAGACGGTCTCGGGCACCGGCGTGGACCTCTACATCGGCCAGGCCGCCTACCGGGTCGGCAAGGAGGGCTGGACCGACCCCGGCGAGCTCTCCGCCCACCTGGCGCTCAACAGCCACTACCGCGGCGTCAAGGGCGACATCTACTTCAGCGCGAAGTCGCTGACCACCAACGCCGCCGAAGCCATGGCGCGCGTCGTCGAGGAGCACTACTCGGACCGCTGAGCCGCCATCCCCGCCGGAACCGCGGCGGGCACCTGGTCAGGCGGTGGGGTCTTCGCGGTAGATCTGGAGGCGGAGATCGCGCGCCTTGGTCATGTGGTCCCGGGCCAGGTCGTGGGCCCGGGCCACGTCGCGTTGTTCGATCGCGTCGATCAGGGCCCGGTGTTCGTCGAGGGCTTCCGCCCAGCGGCCCTGGACCTTGAGGGTGGTCGCCGGGTAGCGGGTCAGGTGGTTGTTCAGGCGGGTCAGCAGATCGACGATGGTGCCGTTGTGACTGGCCACCCAGATCGCTTCGTGCACCGCCCGGTTGGCCGCCGCCATCGCCGCCGGGTCGTCGGTCGAGGTGCCGTCCATCGCCGCCTGGGCGCGGCGGATGCGGATCAGGTCGAACTCGCTGTGCCGCTGGGCGGCCGCTGATGCCGCGGTGGCCTCCAGGGAGATCCGGACCTCGTAGATCTCGAGGATCTCCTCCGGGCTTCGAGTGCGGACCCGCATGCCGCGGTCGCCCCGCTCGACCAGTCCGTCCTGTTCCAGGCGGCGCAGCGCCTCGCGCACCGGCGTGCGGCTGGTGCCGTACCGCTCCGCCAGGGCCAGCTCCACCAGCTGGGCACCGGTCTCGAAGGTGCCGTCGACGATCTCGCCGCGCAGCCGGTCGTACACCTCGGACAGCGTCGTCACTCCTTCTGCCGCGATCACCTCGTGAGCGCCGACCCCGGCTCTTACCGGCACGACCCACTCACGACTACGTTCGGTCCGGTGCGTGGCGCCTTCGCGCCGGGCGGACCCGGTCGAAGGCGCCACGCCGAGCACCGAACGCAAAGTATACCTCGGTATGCATTGCGTCCCTAGGCGATGCGGACGGCGAGTCCTTCCAGGCCGGGCACCGCCGGGAACCGTTGCAGCACCTGCGGATCGTGACCGGGCACGATCAGCTCCGGGCCGGATGCCAACGCGTGCAAAGTGTCGAACGCGTCGTACATCGACGGCAGGTGGGTCACGATCCCGTACGGCTTCTCCTGCTCGACGTTCTCGTAGAAGTGCGACGCATCGGCCGCCAGCACGACGTTCCCGGCGGCAGTGCGGACCTGCACCACCTGCAGGCCCGGGGTGTGCCCACCGACGCGGTGCGCGGTGATGCCCGGCACCACCTCGTGTACCCCGTCGATCAGGCGCACCCGGCCGGTGAAGTTCTGCTCCACCAGGTACGCGACGTCGGACGGCTCCACGAAGTGCGCCAGCTGCCCGCGTCCGGCGTGCCGGGAGGTCCAGAACGCCATCTCGGCTTCCTGCAGCACGATCTCGGCCTGCGGGAAGTCCGCCACGTGCCCGGAGTGGTCGTAGTGCAGGTGGCTGATCACCAGGTGCTCGATGCGGTCCGGGTCCACGCCGAGCGCGCGGATGGTGTCCATCGGGGTTTGCAGGTAGTCGCGATTCCCGCGCCGCGCCGCCGTTTCCGGCGTGAACCCGGCGTCGACGAGCACGGCGTGGGAGTCCGACACCGCCAGCCACACGTGGTAGGAGATCGGCCAGGCTTCCAGGGCGCACGGGTCGTGGCCGTAGAAGTGCTCGCCGCGCACCGATGCTTCGCGGTGGGCGAACCGGATCGCGTAGACCTGGAATTCCTCAGCCATGGCGCCCTGCGTTCCCGGCGCGGGCCCCGGCCAACCGGCCGAACACCGCACCCGAGGTCAGGCCGCTGCCGCCCGGGTAGTTGCCGGAGAACAACCCGCCGACCATCTCGCCGGCGGCGTAGAGCCCGTCGATCGGCTGCCCGTCGGTGTCGAGCACCTGGGCGGATTCGTCGACGTGCACCCCGCCGAAGGTGAAGGTGATCCCGCAGCCCACGGCATAGCCGTAGTACGGGGCGGTGTCCAGGGCCTGCGCCCAGTTGGACTTCGGCGGCCGGACCTGCGCGGCGCGCCCGTCCTTGACCGCCGGATCGAACGGTTCGTCCACGATGGACTCGTTGAACGCGGTGACGGTGCGCTCCAGGCCCGCAGCGTCGATGCCGAGCTCGTCGGCGAGTTCGGCCAGGGTGTCGGCCTGCGCACCGGCGATGGGCCGCGAGTCGTACTCCTCCTTGCGCAGCAGCGGGCGGGTCTTGGCGTCGAACAGCTGGAACGCCCGGCCCTGCGGCTGGCGCAGGATCTCCCGCCCGTACTTGGCGTAGGTGTAGTTGCGGAAGTCCGCGCCCTCGTCGACGAACCGCTCGCCCTCGACGTTGACCACGATGCCGATCGGATAGCTCTGCCGGGTCAGCTGGTTGGTCAGCTCCCGGTTGCCGCCGGTCGGGCTGCCGTCGGCGTCCCACGCCACGCTGTGGCAGGAACCCCAGTCGCCGTGCGGGGCGGCGCCGGCGGCCAGCGCGAGGTCGAGCACGTCACCGGTGTTGGTCGGCGTGCCGCGCACCAGCGCGCGGTCCCAGCCCTCGCCGAGGTGCTCGGCGCGGCGCTCGGGGTCGGATTCGAAGCCACCGGCCGACAACACCACCGCACCGGCCCTGATCCGGTGCTCGACGCCGTTGGAATCGCGATAGGTGACGCCTCGCTCGGCCGGGCCGGAGAGGTGCAGCACCGTGACCTCGGCGCCGTAGCGGATCTCCACGCCCTCTTCCAGCGCGGCCTTGGTGTGCTGGGCGATGAGCCCCTTGCCGCCGTCGACGGTGCCGACGAACAGGCCGCCGGAGAACACCCACTTGCCGTCGGACAGGTAGGCCTGGCGCTCGTACATCAGCCGCCACTGGATGCCCTTGCCCGCCAGCCAGCGCACGGCATCGGCGGAGCGGGAGACCAGGATCTTGGTCAGCACCGGGTCGCACTTGCCGTCGGTGACCCGGCGCATGTCGTCCTCGAAGGCGCTCTCCGGGTAGGCGGGCACCACGGAATCGGCGTGCCGCTCGTCGGGTTCGAGCAGGTCGGCGACGTCGTCGAGGCCGTCGAAGGCGAACCGGAACGCGCCGGCGGTGTAGAAGGAGTTGCCGCCGGCGGCGTCTTCCGGCGCCTTCTCCAGCAGCAGCACCTTCGCGCCCTGCTCCACGGCCGAGTGCGCGGCGGAGAACCCTGCGTTGCCGCCGCCGACCACCACGACGTCGAACCGGTCGGTCTCCGGCTTGCTCATTCTTCGTCTCCCTTGTCGTTCGAGGTTTCGGTCATGGGGCGCCCGGTCCAGCGCTCCCAGAGCGTGGCGATCGAGGCGTAGTCGAGCCGGCCGAGCCCTTCCGAGACGCCGAGCTCGTAGACGGTGTGCGCGCCCTGGATGCCGAACAGCGGCACCCCGGTGTCCTGGGCCATGGCCAACGCCAGGGTGGAGTCCTTGCGGGCGGCCTCGGTGGGCATGCCGCCGTCGTACTCGCCCCGCAGGATCCGTTCCACGAAGCGGTGCGTCAGCGGGCGGGTCAGCCCGGCCTCGGGGCCGGACAGCAGCGCGGCCAGCGCCGAGCCGGACACCCCGGTGGCCGCGCCCAGCGCACCGGCCTCGGCGAGCACCACCATCACCGCGTGCGCCACCGCGTTGTTGATCACCTTCGCGGCCATGCCGCTGCCCACCGGCCCGAACCTGGTGATGGTCGCGCTGATCGCCGCCAGCACGTCGGCCACCTTGTCCACATCGGACTCCTCGCCGCCGACCAGCAGCGTCGCGGTGCCCCCGGCCATCTGCGACACCCCGGACAGGATCGCGGCGTCCACGATGCCGATGCCGTGCGCAGCGCAGATCTTCAGCTCCTCGGCCATGTCCGCGGGATTGACCGTGCTGGTCTCCACGATCACGCTGCCGGCCCGCATCCGCGGCGCCAGCTCGGCGATCACCTGCAGCGAAACCTTCGGCGCGGGCAGGGAAAGCACCACGACGCCGGACCCGGCCAGCTCGGCCACCGCGCCTGCGGCGGTGACCCGCGGGTGCTCGGCGACCTGAGCGACCCGCCCCGGATCGAGGTCGAACACGCGCAGCGGGCCGTGCGCGGCGAGGCGGCCGGCGACGGCGCCCCCCATGTTCCCCAGGCCGCACAACGAGACGGTGTCACTCACCGATGTACTCCTTTCCGGTTGCGCCCAGATCGGCGTTCTTGGTCTCCGGTCCCATCACCGCGCCGGTCACGGCGAGCACGCCGCCGATCACGACCAGCGGGATCTGGGTGTACTCGTAGGGCATCAGGCTGCTCAGCCACAGCAGGAAGAAGCTGTAGCAGGACGGGATGAGCACGGCGAAGGTGTAGCCGACCCCGAATCCGGTGGCGCGCACCTCGGGCCCGAACCGCTCCGGGATGTAGGCGCTGAGGATCGACCACGGGGCGTTGGCGATCACCACGACGACCCCGGCCAGCAGCAGCGTCCACAGCAGACCGTCGCCGGCGTCGGCGGTGGCCACCATCAGCCAGTAGACCGCGGCGGCCGCGGTCGCGGTCAGCGCGCCGAAGCCGATCAGGACCGGGCGGCGGCCGACGCGTTCGGCCAGCTCGCCGACACCGAGGTAAACCCCGCCCAGCACCAGGAACATCAGCATCGTGGCGATCGTGACCTGGGTGCTCGGCAGCTTCAGCACCGACGTCAGCAGGCCGGGCATCATCGACACCGCGGTTTGCAGCGACAGCCACATGCCGGTCATCAGCACGAAGACCTGGACCAGGCTGCGCCGGTGCGGGCCCTTGGCGAACAGCTGCTTCAGCGGCGACGGCCCCTTCGCCGCCTCGGGCTTCCCGGCGGGGCCGTCTTCTTCGACCTTGCGGTAGTACAGCAGGACGACGACCGAGAGCAGCGCGCCGACCAGGAACGGGACCCGCCAGCCCCACTCCAGGTAGGCGCCGGACGCGGTCGGGGCGATGTAGAGCATCAGCGTGGTGATCGCGCTGATCGCGATGAACGCCATCGGGTAGCCGAGCATGATCCGCGTGGACACCACCGCCCGCCGCGACCGGGGGGCGCGCTCCATCGCCAGCGGCACCGCTGCGGTGTACTCGCCGCCGAGGAAGATCCCGTCGACCAGCCGCAGCAGGATCAGCGCGAGGATGGCGAACCAGCCCCAGGTGTCGTACCCGGGCAGCAGCGCCATCAACAGCGTCACGACGCCGAAGCCGGACACCGCGACCATCGTCGCGGTCTTGCGGCCGATGGTGTCGGCCAGGTGGCCGAAGATCGCCGCGCCGATCGGCCGGCCGAGCAGCGTCACCACGAACGTCACGTAGTAGACGGTGGTGGCAGCGACCGTGTCCAGGTGCGGCGGCTGGAAGTAGGCCATCGCCGGGGCCAGCGCGATGGTCGGCAGGTAGATGTCGTAGAAGTCGACGAAGTACCCGAGGAATGCGCCCATCGCGCTGCGACGCCCTTCGGGCGTCATCTTCTCCGGCGCGCTCGGGGGCGCGGTCGGCACTGCGGTGCTCATGAGATCTCCGGCTTCGTTGCCGCGGGTCCGCCGTTCAGAGGCGGATCGAGAAGGGGTCGGGGGTCTGGCCGGTGAGGTCGACCATCACGTTCTTGGTGTTGAGGTATTCGTGGAGGGCTTCTTCGCCGCGTTCGCGGCCGTAGCCGGACTTCCGGGTGCCGCCGAAGGGCGCCTGCGCGGCGCTGGCCCGGTAGGTGTTGACCCACACCGTGCCCGCTCGCAGCCGCTTGGCGACCAGGTGGGCGCGGGTCAGGTCGTTGGTCCAGATCCCGGACGCCAGGCCGAAATCGCTGTCGTTGGCGGTCTTGACGGCTTCGTCGTCGTCGGCGAACGGGATCGCGCTCAGCACCGGGCCGAAGATCTCCTCGCGGGCCAGCTTCGAGTCGTTGGCGACGTCGGCGAACACCGTGGGCCGCACGAACAGCCCCTCGCCCAGTGCCGGGTCATCGACCGGCTCGGCGCCGGCCACCGCGCGGGCGCCGGCTTCGACACCGGAGTCGATGGCGCGCTGGATTCGGTCGCGCTGCGGCTCGTTGGCCACCGGCCCCATCTGGGTCCGCGGATCCGCCGGGTCCCCGAGGCGGATCTCCGCGGCTCGCGCCGCGACCGCCTGCACCACCTGCTCGTAGACCGATTCCTGCACCAGCAGCCGGCTTCCGGCGATGCAGGTCTGGCCGCCCGCGGCGAAGATCCCGGCGACCGCGCCGGTGACCGCGCGGTCCAGGTCCGCGTCGGCGAAGACGATGTTCGGGGACTTGCCGCCCAGCTCCAGCGTGACCGGGATCAGGTTCTTCGCCGCGGCCGCCGCGATGGCCCGGCCGGTGGGCACGCTGCCGGTGAAGCTGATCCGGTCCAGGCCCGGGTGCTCGGTCAGCGCGATCCCGGCCTGCGGTCCGCCCGTGACGATGTTGATCACACCCGGCGGAAAACCGGCCTCCGTCACCAGATCCGCCATCCGCAGCGTCGTCGCCGAAGCGTGCTCGGAGGGCTTGACGACCACGGTGCACCCCGCCGCCAGCGCCGGGGCGAGCTTGTTGGCCAGCAGCTGCATCGGCGAGTTCCACGCGGTGATCAGCGCGGCGACGCCGATCGGCTCGGCGAGCGTGTAGTCCAGGGTGTCCGGGTTGTCCAACGGGATGGTGCGCCCGTAGAGCTTGTCGGCGTAACCGGCGAAGAACCGGTAGTTGCGGGCGGCGAAGCGGGCCTGGCCGGTGGTCTCGCGGACCAGCTTGCCGTTGTCGGTGGACTCCAGCCGTCCCAGTTCCTCGGCGTGCTCGTCCACCAGCGCGGCCAGCCGGTTCATCAGCTCGGCGCGGCGCACGCCAGGCGTCGTCGACCAGCCGCCGTCGAAGGCGGCGCGGGCCGCGGAGACGGCGGCGTCGACGTCTTGCGGGCTCGCGTCCGGAATGGTGGCGAACTCCGCCGCGGTGAAGGGGTTGATCGCGGGCAGCTCCTGCCCGGTGGACGCCCGCACCCGCTGCCCGCCGATGAGCATCCGGTCACTGGGGTTGGTCATGAGACGCACTCCATGGTCGGTCGACGTCATCGCGCCGGGGGCAGGTGGCTCCACAGGCCCCGCAAACCCCGGTACGCCGTTGTATACAGAAGCATACTCTCGCTCCGGCGCGGCGTGTCAAGCCCGAACCCTTGCGCCCCAACGGAGTCGAGTCGACGACGAAGAAGCTCTTGACCTCGCGCTACGTGTCCGTATTCTGCTGCATACAGTTGCACACTGCTGCATTCGACTGAATTCTATCGTCGCCCAACCCCGCAGAGAGGAACAACGATGTCCGCTGCGATCGCGGCCAGCGTGGGTTGCCTGGTCCTGATGTTCGCCCTGGCGATCGCCTTCAACGTCAACATCGGCGTGCTCGGCTTCGTCGGCGCGCTGGTGGTCGCCGGCATCGGCGGGCTGTCCGTGGACCAGGTGCTGGAGTCCTTCCCCGCCGACATCTTCGTGCTGATCGCCGGGGTCACGTACCTGTTCGCGATCGCCCGCGAGAACGGCACCGTCGAGCTGATAGTCCGGACCGGCGTCCGGCTGGTCGCCGGCAAGGTGGCGCTGATCCCGGTGGTGTTCGGCGTGATCGCCGCGGTCCTGGTCGCCTTCGGCGTCTTCCCCTCCGCGGCGCTGGCGCTGCTGGCGCCGCTGGCGATGACCTTCGCCGCGCAGTACCGGGTCAGCCCGCTGCTGATGGGCCTGATCATCCTGCACGGCGTCAACGCCACCGCGATGTCGCCGATGAACTCCTACGGCGCGGTGACCAAGAGCGTGCTGGAGAAGTCCGGTCTGGCCGACGTGTCGATCTGGAGCGTGTTCACGCTGTTCCTGGCGATGTACGTGCTGCTGATGGCGGTGGTGTACTTCGCCTTCGGCGGGATGCACCTGATCCGGCACGGCCACGGCAAGGAGCCCGCGGTCGACGGCGTCGACACCACCGTGGAGCGGACGAAGATCGCCGGCGAGCAGAAGGTCACGCTGCTGGCCATCGCGGCGCTGATGGTGCTGGCGCTGGGCTTCGGGCTGGACGTGGGCATCACCGCGTTCGGGCTCGGCGCGCTGCTCACGCTGTTCTTCCCGAAGCGAGCCGACGGCGCGGTCAAGGGCATCTCGTGGAGCGTCATCCTGCTGACCTCGGGATTGTTCGTCTTCGTCGGCGTCGCCAAGGAGGTCGGCGCGATCGACTACGCCTCCAACGCCATCGGCAGCCTGGGCAACCCGCTGATCACCACCCTGCTGGCGTTCGTGATCGGTGGTGTCGTGTCGGCGTTCGCCTCCACCACCGCGACGCTGGGCGCGACCTTCCCGATCCTGATCCCTCCGCTGCAGGCGGCGAACTTCGCGCACATCCCCGGCGCGGTGGCCGGTTTCGGCGTGGCGGCCAGCGTGGTCGACGTCAGCCCCACCTCCCCGAGCGGCGCGATGCTGATGGCCAACGTCCGCAACCGCGACAAGCAGGTCTACTTCCGCCAGCTGCTGAGCTATGCCGGCGCCATGCTGGTCTCCGGATCCCTGGTGCCGTGGTTCCTGCTGGTGGTGCTGGGCCTGGGCTGAGCGGTCGTGAGCGCCTGACCGGGCTCCGGCCCGGTGCCCCGGTCAGGCGAGTTCGGCGAAGTGCCCGACCCGGCCGGGCGTTCGCGCACCGCCGCCAACCGTCGGAACGTGATCGGGACAGCCTGCGCGCGCTCGGCCGTCGGGTCGGCGAAACTACGGCTCGGTGATCACCACGATGCCGTCCTGGTCGGACACCACGTGCTCGCCGGGCACGAACCGGATGCCACCGAGCTCGACGACATCGTCGACGGTTCCCTCGCCGGTCTTGGTGCTCTTGCGCGGGTTGGTGCCCAGCGCCTTGACCCCGAAGTCCATCCCGGCGAGCACCGCCGAGTCGCGCACCGCGCCGTTGATGATGACCCCGCTCCAGCCGTTCGAGCGGCCGATCTCGGCGATCAGGTCGCCGATCAGCGCGGTGTGCAGCGAGCCGCGGCCGTCGATGACCAGCACCTGGCCGTCGCCGGGCTCGGAGAGGACCTTCTTGAGCAAGGCGTTGTCCTGGAAGCACGTGACCGTGCGGATCCGGCCTTCGAACGCCTCGCGCCCGCCGAGGTTGCGGAACTGCACGTCGCAGCTGCGCACCTCCGGGCCTTCCCGGTCCGCGAGATCAGCCGTCGCCTGAGCCATGAGTCCTCCCGGATCGCCGCTGTCGTGGACGGCGAGCGTACCCACCGGTAGCCGGACGCGGCCCAACACCGCGACCAACGCCACACCGGCCCCGCAGTTTCAATTGAACTGCACGCCAGGTGGTAGACGCCGGCTTCCAGGAATCGCTCCCTCGTCGGTGAGCGGTCGGCCGCTCACTGACGCATCGAACGGGCTCCCCGGGAACCGACGCGCCCGACGGATCCTCTCCGCGAACTCCTATCCGCCCAGATGGCGGCGGATCAACTCGTTGGCCTCCTGCGGGTTCTCCATGCTGGCCATGTGCCCGACGCTGGCCATCTCGACCAGTTCGGCGTTGGGCATCCGCTCCACCGCGTCGCGCGCCATCCGGTGCAGGTCGGTCGCCTCCAGCTCGCCGACGACCAGCAGCGTCGGCGCGGAGATCTCCGCCAGCCTGCTCGCGACGTCGCGCTCCAGCAGCCGCCCGGTCGCGGTGTGGTGGTTGCCCACGGTCGTCATCGCCATGTCCCGGCAGCGCGACCGGATCTGCTGGTCCACCTCGTCCGGCCGGCGGTGCGGGCCGTCGACCCCGATGCGCAGGAACGCCTCGACGTACCGGTCGATGTCCATCGCCTGCCTGGCGGCCTCCTGCTCGCGGTGCCCTTCCTGGATGAACGGGTCGCGGAAGTCGACCGGCGGGATGCCCGGGCCGAACAGCACGATGCGGTCCACCCGCTCCGGGTGCAGCAGCGCGAAGGTCAGGGCGGTGGCGCCGCCCATCGAGTTGCCCATCAGCGACGCGGTGCCGACCTCGAAGTGGTCCAGCAGCGCCAGCAGGTCCTCCTCGGCCCGGCAGTCGGCCATCGCGGTGGTGGAGCGCCCGTGGGAGCGGGCGTCGTAGCGGATCAGCAGGTGGTCGGCGGCGAGTTCGAGCTGCTCGTCCCACATCCCCACGCCCAGGTAGCCGGCGTGCAGCAGCACCAGCGGCGGACCGGAACCCACCACCTCGGCGTACAGCTCGCCGTCCGGGACCGGAACTCGTACTGATTCGATGGTGTTCATGACAACCAAGGTGTCATAATGACACCGTGGTTGACAACTCTGATTCCCCGCTGCCGCCCACCGAGCTCGGACCGCGACTGGCCGAGGTCTACGCCGTCCTCGGGCCGCTCTACCGCCGCGTCGCGCGGCTGGTCGAACAGCAAAGCCCCAGCAACGGGCTGTCCGTCGGCGTGCGCGCGGTGCTCGAACGGCTGGAAATGGCCGGCACCGCCGAGACCGTCCCCCAGATCGCCCGGACCCTGGAGCTCAGCAGGCAGTTCGTGCAGCGCATGGTCAACGACGCGCAGGCGGCGGAATTCGTCGCGCTGAAGCCGAATCCCGCGCACCGCCGCTCGTCGCTCGTGGCACTCACCGAGGCCGGGCGCACCGCCATCCACGGGGTGCAGGCGGAGGAGCACAGAACGATGGGGCTCGTCGGCGGCGACCTGACCGATGCCGAGGTGGCGACGACCATGCGGGTGCTGCGGCACATGCTCGCCGCGGTCAACGAGATCGACGTCGAGCCGTCGTGAGCGCTGAAGCCGGTTCTTACCGGAGCCAGCACTCACGAGAAACGAACCGGGCCGGGTGAGCTGTCGCCCACCCGGCCCGGTTCGTTGATTTCAGCGGCCCTTGCGCTCGCGGAGCTTGGCCAGCGCTTCCTCCAGGATGGCCATCCCGTCGGCATCGCTGCGCCGCTCCTTGACGTACGCGAGGTGGCTCTTGTACGGCTCGTTCCGCCGCGCCTCGGGCGGGTTCTCCTGGTCCAAGCCCGCCGGCAAACCACAGCGCGGGCAGTCCCATTCCTCCGGCACCTCGGCGTCCATCGCAAACGACGGCCGGCTGTGGTGCGCGTTGGCGCACCAGTAGTCGACCCGCTTGCGCGGCGCGGCTTCCCCCCGCTCCGACTCGCCTACCGTGGGGCCCGAGCCCACACGCGTGCCGCGAATGGCGTTGCCACCAGTCATCCGTCTTCACCCACCAAGCGGCCCGGGGTTGTCGACCGGCTGGGTGCCCGGTCGATCAACCGATCTTGATCAACACGCCGACACCGATGATGGAGATGACCCACAGCGCCATGACGAACAACGTCATCCGGTCGAGGTTCTTCTCCGCCACACTGGAACCGGCCAGGTTGGACTGCATACCGCCGCCGAACAGCGAGGACAGACCGCCGCCCTTGGCCCGGTGCAGCAGCACCAGCAGCACCAGCAGCACACTCGTCACGATCAACACGATCTGCAGGAAAAGAGTCATCACGTCCTCGTTCGCACAGCGGTCCGCGACCAAGCGTACCGGGCCACCAACAGCGAGTTGACCACCGTCCACCCGTTTGCCGCCACGACGGTCTCACAACCCGGGCCGACAGCCACCACAGGGGCCGATCCCGATCAGGTGATGAGCGAAGGGCACCCGCCGACCGAGCACCCCGGTCAACACGCCATTCACCCCGTCCGACCTCGCCCCCGTGGCCCGGGGACCGCAATTTCAATGGAAATCAGAGGTTCGATTTCCATCGAGCGTTTTTCATCCTGGCCGGCCCGCAGCCGCGGGTCGCAAAGCTGCACGTCGATGAGGTGTCGCATGCGCCGCAGGCGCATAGCCAACCTACGACGCCTGCACCGCCGCGGGTTCACGGTGCCCACCCCTCCGGGGTTCCCTCGGCGAGGACGGCCCCTCCGCCGTGTATTGGGCATACATCAGGAGGGGCACCCACAGACCAGGGAACCTCTGAGGTTCCGCTACCCGCACCGCCACGCAATACGAGGTTGGAAAAACCTCAATTGAAATTGCGGGAAGATCACGGGATGGGGCCGCCTGCGGCCATGGCGGAGAGCTTGGCGAACTCGTCGCCGTTGAGGCTCGCGCCGCCGACCAGGGCGCCGTCCACGTCCGACTGCCCGATCAGGTCGCCGATGTTGCTCGACTTCACCGAGCCGCCGTAGAGCACCCGCACCTCGTCGGCGATCTCCTTGCCGTACTTCTCCTCCAGCGCCGCCCGCAGCGCCCCGCAGACCTCCTGCGCGTCCGCGGCGGTGGCGACCTTGCCGGTGCCGATCGCCCACACCGGCTCGTAGGCCACCACGACCTGGCGCACCTGCTCCGCCTTGAGGCCCTTGAGCGCGTTGATCAGCTGCGTCGTGCAGTGCTCGACGTGGCCGCCGGACTCGCGCACGTCGAGCTGCTCGCCGACGCACAGGATCGGCGACATGCCGTGCTTGAGGGTGGCGCGGACCTTCTTGTTCACCAGCTCGTCGGTCTCCGCGTGGTACTCGCGGCGCTCCGAGTGGCCGACCACCACGTAGCTGCACCCGAGCTTGGCCAGCATCGGCCCGGACACGTCACCGGTGTAGGCCCCGGACTCGTGCTCGGAGATGTCCTGCGCGCCGTGCTTGAGCAGCAGCTTGTCGCCGTCGATCAGGGTCTGCACGCTGCGGATGTCGGTGAACGGCGGCAGCATCGCCACCTCCACCTTCGCGAAGTACTTCTCCGGCAACGCGAAGGCGACCTTCTGCACCAGGGCGATCGCCTCCAGGTGGTTCAGGTTCATCTTCCAGTTGCCGGCGATCAGTGGCTGCCTGGCCATGTTCAGCGCTCACCTTCCAGGACGGCCACACCGGGCAGGTCCTTGCCTTCGAGGTATTCCAGCGACGCGCCGCCGCCGGTGGAGATGTGCGAGAAGCCGTCCTCGGGCAGCCCGAGGGTCCGCACCGCGGCGGCCGAGTCGCCGCCGCCGACCACGCTGAACGAGTCGGAGTCGACGATGGCCTGCGCGACGCCGCGGGTGCCGTCGGCGAACGCCGGGAACTCGAACACGCCGGCCGGGCCGTTCCAGAACACCGTGCCGGCCTCGCGGAGGATCCCGGCGAACTGCTCGACGCTGCGCGGCCCGATGTCCAGCCCCATCCAGTCGGCCGGGATCGCGTCGGCGGCCACGACCTGCTTCTCCGCGTCCGCGGCGAAGCGATCGGCGGCCACCACGTCCACAGGCAGCACCAGCTTGTCGCCGTGCTCGGCGAGCAGCTGCTCGGTGGAGGAGATCTGGTCCTCCTGCAGCAGCGAGTTGCCGACGTTGTGGCCCTGGGCGGCCAGGAACGTGTACGCCATGCCGCCGCCGATGAGCAGCTTGTCGACCTTGGGCAGCAGGGCCTTGATGACGCCGAGCTTGTCGGAGACCTTCGAGCCGCCGAGCACCACGACGTAGGGGTGCTTCGGGTCGCCGGTCAGGGTGCGCAGCACCTCGACCTCGGCGAGCACCAGGCCGCCGGCGTAAGCGGGCAGCCGCTTGGCGACGTCGTAGACCGACGCCTGCTTGCGGTGCACCACGCCGAAACCGTCGGAGACGAACGCTGCGTCCGGGCCGACCAGCGCGGCCAGCTCGTCGGCCAGCGCGCCGCGCTCGGCGTCGTCCTTGCTGGTCTCGCGGACGTCGAAGCGGACGTTCTCCAGCAGCGCGACCGACCCGTCGGTCAGGCCCGCCACCACGGACTTCGCCGAGTCGCCGACCAGGTCACCGGCCAGCGCGACGTCGGCGCCGAGCAGCTCGCCGAGGCGCCGCGCGACCGGGGCCAGGGAGAACTTCGGGTCCGGCTCGCCCTTGGGGCGACCGAGGTGCGCGGCGAGCACCACCTGGGCGCCGGCCCCGGTCAGCTTCCGGATGGTCGGCAGGGAGGCGCGCACCCGGCCGTCATCGGTGATCTTCTCGCCGTCCAGCGGCACGTTCAGGTCGGCGCGCACCAGAACACGCCGACCCCGAACACCCTCGGACAGCAGATCGTCGAGGTTCTTCACGTCTGCTCCTACGCAGTTATGGAAAAGGCCCGCACGAGCCGGGGTATGTCGAACGGCTCATGCGGGCCTTCAGAGACTGGTCTTTGCAAGCGGCGCAGCCGCTTCCAGCGGTAGACCGGCCGCCGCAGTGCTCAGCTCGCTACCCGCACCGCTACGCAAAACGAGCCTGGAACTCTCACGCCAGCTTCTTGCCGACCAGGTCGACGAGGTCGGCGAGGCGGTTGGAGTAGCCCCACTCGTTGTCGTACCAGCCGACGATCTTGACCTGGTTGCCGATGACCTTGGTCAGCGGCGAGTCGTAGATCGTCGAGTGCGGGTCGGTGACGATGTCGGCGGAGACGATCGGGTCCTCGTTGTACTTGAGGATGCCCTTGAGCTTGCCCTCGGCGGCCGCGGCCTTGAACGCCTCGTTGACCGACTCGACCGTGGCGTCCTTGCGGACGGTGGCGGTGAGGTCGGTGACCGAGCCGGTCGGCACCGGCACGCGCAGCGCGTAGCCGTCCAGCTTGCCGTTGAGCTCCGGCAGCACCAGGCCGATCGCCTTGGCCGCACCGGTGCTGGTCGGCACCACGTTGACCGCGGCGGCGCGGGCGCGGCGCAGGTCCTTGTGCGGGGCGTCCTGCAGGTTCTGGTCCTGCGTGTAGGCGTGGATGGTGGTCATCAGGCCCTGCTCGATGCCGAAGGCGTCGTCGAGCACCTTGACCATCGGGGCCAGGCAGTTGGTGGTGCAGGAGGCGTTGGAGATGATGGTCTGCGAGCCGTCGTACTTGTCGTCGTTGACGCCCAGCACCACGGTCAGGTCTTCGCCCTTGGCCGGGGCGGAGATGATGACCTTCTTCGCACCGCCCTCGTCGACGTGCTTGCGGGCGTCCGCGGCGTTGGTGAAGAAGCCGGTGGACTCCACGACGACGTCGACGCCCAGGTCGCCCCACGGCAGCTTGCCCGGGTCGCGCTCGGCGAGGATCTTGATGAGCTTGCCGCCCACCTCGATGCCCTCACCGGTGACCTTCACCTCCTGGTCGAGGCGGCCGAGGATGCTGTCGTACTTGAGCAGGTGGGCCATGGTCGCGACATCGCCCAGGTCGTTGGCGGCCACGATCTCGATGTCGTGATCACTGGCGGTCGCGGCCCGCCAGAAGTTCCGCCCGATCCGACCGAAGCCGTTGATACCTACGCGAACGGTCACGCCGATCTCTCCTCGTGACTGACCCGGCCGACGACGCGGCGGGTGAGGTTGATGGTCTCGGCATCACCCTATCTGCCACCGGGGCCTTCGCACGCGGGCGGGCGAGCGGGCTCACGCTCCGGAAAGGCGACGTCTCCCACCAGCCGCACCCGGCCCGCGACCAACCGCGACCACACCCGCATCAGCGCAGGTCAACGCGCCGCGGAGCGAACCGATCGGGGCGGTCGCGACGATCGCCGCCCGTGATCGGCATCTCTGCACCGGTTCGGCGCGGTGCCGGATTTTCACAGTTCGAATTGAAACGGTGATTTACCGGCTGCCGGGACCGCAGTTTCAATTGAAACTGCGGTCGACCGGTCAGGCGTCGGCTTCCAGCATCTCGGCGGTCACCGCGGATTCGGTGTCCGGGACGCCCAGTTCGCGGGCTCGCTTGTCGGCCATCGCCAGCAGGCGGCGGATCCGGCCGGCCACCGCGTCCTTCGTCATCGGCGGGTCCGCCAGCTGGCCGAGCTCCTCCAGCGATGCCTGCCGGTGCGCCAGCCGCAGCCGGCCCGCCACCGTCAGGTGATCCGGGGCCGTCGGGCCCAGCAGCTCCAGCGCGCGCTCCACCCGGGCGGCCGCAGCGACCGCGGCGCGCGCCGAGCGGCGCAGGTTGGCATCGTCGAAGTTCGCCAGCCGGTTGGCGGTCGCCCGCACCTCGCGGCGCATCCGGCGCTCTTCCCACGCGAGCACGCTGGAGTGCGCGCCGAGCCTGGTCAGCAGCGCGCCGATGGCGTCGCCGTCGCGCACCACCACCCGGTCCGCGCCGCGCACCTCACGCGACTTCGCCGCCACGCCGATCCGCCGCGCGGCACCGACCAGCGCCAGCGCCGCCTCCGGGCCCGGGCAGGTGACCTCCATCGACGACGACCGGCCCGGCTCGGTCAGCGAGCCGTGCGCCAGGAAGGCGCCGCGCCACGCGGCTTCCGAATCGCAGGCGCCGCCGGAGACGACGTGCGCGGGCAGGCCGCGCACGGGGCGGCCGCGCGGATCGAGCAGTCCGGTCTGCCGGGCGAGGCCCTCGCCGTCCTTGACCACCCGCACCACGTACCGGGTGCCCTTGCGCAGCCCGCCGGAGGTGATCATGTGCACGTCGGACTGGTGCCCGAACAGCTCGTGGACCTCCTTGCGGAGCCGGCGCGCCGTGGAGCCGCTGTCCAGCTCGGCCTCGATCACCACCCGGCCGGCGACGATGTGCAGCCCGCCGGCGAAGCGCAGCAACGAGGACACCTCAGCCCGTCGGCAGCACGTCTTCGTCACCGACAACCGGCTCAACTCGTCCTTGACCGCCGCGGTCATCGCCACCGGTCCGTCCTCCTCTCCAATGCGGCCCGCAGGCTGGCCGCCAGCGCCTCCGGGTCGTGCCGTCCCGGCACGGCCGGCGCGGCGATCTTGTCCAGCAAAGTCTGCGCACCCAGATCGGCGGCCGCAGCTCGAAGCCGATCAGGGGTGGGCACCGAGTCCGCGTCGGCCAACACCGCGTCGACCCGCAGCCGCGGTGCGTGCTGCGAGAGTACGTCCAGGTGCTGTTCGGGTGAGAAGCCCGCCGTCTCACCCGGCTGCGGGACGAGGTTGAGCACCACCACGCGGCGCGCGGTGGTGCTCACCAACGCCTCGTGCAACTCCGGGACCAGCAGGTGCGGCAGCACGCTGGTGAACCACGAGCCGGGTCCGAGCAGCACCAGATCGGCGCCCAGCACGGCCTCCACCGCTTGCGGGCAGGCTGCCGGTTCTTCGACACCATTCGCGTGCAAACGCACTTGTTTCACTCGTCCGGGCGTACTGGCGATGGCCACCTGCCCCCGGATCGTGCGAATCGCGTCGGGATCGGAGTCGAGCCCGACGACGTCGGCGGCCATGTCCAGCGGCACCGTCGACATCGGCAGGACCCGGCCCTGCACGCCGAGCAGCCGGCAGGCGTGGTCGAGGACCTCGACCGGATCGCCCAGCACCTCCAGCAGCCCGGCCAGCAGCAGGTTGCCGACGGCGTGGCCGGCGAGGGCCCCGCTGCCGCCGAAGCGGTGCTGGAACACCGTCGCCCACAGCTGGCCCTCGGCGTCGGAGTCGGCGAGCGCGGCGAGCGCCTTGCGCAGGTCGCCCGGCGGCAGCATGCCCAGCTCGCGGCGCAGCCGCCCGGACGACCCGCCGTCGTCGGCCACCGTCACCACCGCCGTCACGTCGGTGGTGATCTGGCGCAGCGCGGACAGCGTCGCCTGCAGGCCGTGGCCGCCGCCGAGCGCGACCGCGCGCAGCGGGGCGCTCACTCGCGCCCCAGGTCCCGGTGCACCGTCTTGACCATCATCCCGTCGTCCTCGGCGAGTCGGCGGGCCAGTTCCTCGGCGAGCGCGACGCTGCGGTGCTTGCCGCCGGTGCAGCCCAGCGCCAGCGTCAGGTACCGCTTGCCCTCGCGGTGGTAGCCGGCCCCGACCAGCCGCAGCAGCTGCTGGTAGCTCTGCAGGAACTCCTCCGCGCCCTCCTGGCCGAGCACGTAGTTGCGGACCTCCTCGTCGAGGCCGTTGAACTCGCGCAGCTCCGGGATCCAGAACGGGTTCGGCAGGAAGCGGCAGTCCATCACCAGGTCGGCGTCCATCGGCAGGCCGTACTTGTAGCCGAAGGACAGCACGGTCAGCCGGGTGCGGGTGCTCGCCTCGGTGCCGAACGCGTCCTCGATCTTGGACCGCAGCTGGTGCACGGACAGGCTGGTGGTGTCCAGCACCAGGTCGGCCTCGGAGCGCAGCCTCGACAGCAGCGACCGCTCCGCGGCGATCCCGTCGGCCAGCCGCCCCTCCCCCTGCAGCGGGTGGCCGCGCCGCACCTGCTCGAAGCGGCGGATCAGCACCTCGTCGGTGGCCTCCAGGAACAGGACCTTCGGCTTGTAGCCGCGGGCGTCGAGGTCCTTGATGACCGCGCCCAGGTCCTCGGTGAACGCGCGGCTGCGCACGTCCATCACCACCGCGACGCGGGTGACCGCGCCGCTGGAGCGAGCCCCCAGCTCCACCATCGTGGCGATCAGTTCCGGTGGCAGGTTGTCCACCACGAACCAGCCCAGGTCTTCCAGGCACTTGGCCGCGGTGCTGCGCCCCGCCCCGGACAGGCCGCTGACCACGGCGACCTCGATGCCCGACTGCTCGTCAGTCACTGCTCTCCCCTTCAGCGTTGTCGGCGCCGGGCCCCGCCCGGTCGTCCGGCACCGGGCTCGGCCCGGTTCCCCCTTCGGCCGCCAGCGCCGAGTGCACGGTCTCGGCGGTGCGACGGCCGATCCCGGGCACCGTAGCGATCTCGTCCACCCCGGCCTGGCGCAGCTTGCGCACCGAGCCGAAGTGCTTGAGCAACGCCGCGCGGCGGGTTTCGCCCAGTCCCGGAATCGCGTCCAATGTGGAGCTTGTCATGCGCTTGCCGCGCTTCTTCCGGTGGTAGCCGATGGCGAAGCGGTGCGCCTCGTCGCGGACCCGTTGCAGCAGGTAGAGCGCCTCGCTGGTGCGCGGCAGGATCACCGGGTCCGGGTCGGCGGGCAGCCAGACCTCCTCCAGCCGCTTGGCCAGCCCGATCACCGCGACGTCGGTGATGCCCATTTCGGTCAGCGCGTCCGCGGCCGCGTTGGCCTGCGGCGCGCCGCCGTCGATCACCAGCAGGTTCGGCGGGTAGGCGAACTTGCGCGGGCGGCCGGTGTCGGGGTCGATCGCCGCGCCGACGGGCCCCGATCCGGTCTGCTGCGGCGGGATGTCGGACTTCGCCGTCTCGCTGAGGTAGCGGTGGAAGCGGCGGCGCACGACCTCGTCGATGGAGCCGACGTCGCCGCCCTCGGCGCCCTCCCGGACCTCGAAGCGGCGGTACTCGGACTTGCGCGGCACGCCGTCCTCGAACACCACCAGCGACGCCACCACGTCGGTGCCCTGCACGTGGCTGACGTCGATGCACTCGATGCGCAGCGGCGCGGTGTCCAGCGCCAGCGCTTCCTGGAGCTCCTGCAACGCCGCCGACCGGGCCGTCAGGTCGCCGGCGCGGCGCAGCTTGTACTGCTGGAACGACTCTTTGGCGTTGCGCTCGACGGTTTCCATCAGCGCCCGCTTGTCGCCGCGCTGCGGCACCCGGAGGCTGACCCGGCTGCCGCGCAGCTCGCCGAGCCAGCCGGCGATCGCCTCCGCGTCGTCAGGCAGCTGCGGCACCAGCACCTCGCGCGGAACCGGGCTGCCGCCCGCGTCTGCCTGGTCGGCCAACGATGCCTGCTCACCGTAGAACTGGGTGAGGAACTGCGAGGTGAGGGCGGCGGTCTCGGTTTGCTCGACCTTGTCGATGACCCAACCGCGCTGGCCGCGCACCCGGCCGCCGCGGATGTGGAAGACCTGCACGGCGGCGGCGAGCTCGTCCTCGGCGAAGGCCACGACGTCGGCGTCGGTGCCGTCGCCGAGCACCACGGCCTGCTTCTCCATCGCCCGCCGCAGGGCCTCCAGGTCGTCGCGCAGCCGGGCGGCGCGCTCGAACTCCAGCTCCGCGGAGGCGGCCTGCATCTCCTTGTCGAGCTTGCGCATCAGCTGGTCGGTGTGCCCGGCCAGGAAGTCGCAGAAGTCCTCGACGATGTCCCGGTGCTCGTCGGCGTCGACCCGGCCCACGCAGGGCGCCGAGCACTTGCCGATGTAGCCGAGCAGGCAGGGGCGGCCGATCTGCGAGTGCCGCTTGAACACCCCGCCGGAGCAGGTGCGCGCGGGGAACACCCGCAGCAGCAGGTCGAGGGTCTCGCGGATCGCCCACGCGTGCGCGTACGGGCCGAAGTACCGCACGCCCTTGCGGCGCGGGCCGCGGTAGACGTGCAGGCGCGGGAACTCCTCGTGCAGGGTCACCGCCAGCACCGGGTACGACTTGTCGTCGCGGTAGCGGACGTTGAACTTCGGGTCGTACTCCTTGATCCAGGAGTACTCCAGCTGCAGCGCCTCGACCTCGGTGCCGACGACGGTCCACTGCACGCCGGTGGCCGTGGTGACCATCTGCCGGGTCCGCGGATGCAGCCCGGCGAGGTCGGCGAAGTACGACGAGAGCCTGCTGCGCAGGCTTTTCGCCTTGCCGACGTAGATCACTCGGCCGCCGGCATCGTGGAACCGGTAGACGCCGGGGGCGTCCGGGATCGTGCCTGGCGCTGGTCGGTAGGTGGACGGATCGGCCACGCCTCCACCCTACGTGCGGGGGCCGACCGCCCGGATCTCGGTGCGCCGACCGTTCGGTCTACCACCCGGGGCGGCCCGGCGGGGCACACTGGGGGACGCCCGTGATCGCGCACCTCGGAGAGCCCGGAGCCGCGGAGGTCAGCAGTGAACATCGACAACGCCCATCCCGAACGAGCGACGCTGTCCGAGGTCGGCCCCGGGGTTCACGCGTGGGTCCAACCGGATGGTTCGTGGTGGATCAACAACGCCGGGGCGGTGCTCGGCGACGACGGCGTCGTGCTGATCGACACCTGCGCGACCGCGCAGCGCACCCGCCGGTTCCTGGACGCGGTGCGCGCCGCGAGCGGCGATGCGCCGATCCGGTTCGCGGTGAACACCCACCTGCACGGCGACCACACGCACGGCAACGCGCTGCTGCCCGACTCGACCGTCCTCATCGGACACCCGGCGACCCGGACGGGCATCCTGGCGGAGACGATCCTCGCGGAGCCGCCGCCGGTGTGGGATCCCGTGCCGGACTGGGGCATCACCGAGACCCGCGCGCCGACGGTGCTGCTGCAGGATTCGCTGGTTTTGCAGAGCGGCGACCGGCAGATCGAGCTGCACCACCCCGGGTACACCGCGCACACGCCCGGCGACGTGGTGGCGTGGGTGCCGGACGCCGGGGTGCTGTTCACCGGCGACCTGATCTTCCACGGCGTCACGCCGCTGGTGTTCATGGGTTCGGTGGAGGGCGCGCTGAAGGCGCTGGACTGGCTGGCGGGGTTCGGCGCGGCGAAGGTGGTGCCGGGCCACGGCTCTGTCCTGCCGGGTTCGGCGTTCCCGCGGGTGCTGGAGGACCACGCCCGCTACTACCGGTTCGTGCTGGACACGGCCCGCCAGGCCCGCACCGACGGCCTCTCGCCGCTGGAGGCGGCCCGGCGCTGCGACCTCGGCGAGTTCGCGGGCTGGCCGGACCGCGAGCGGATCGTCCTGAACCTGCACCGCGCCTACGCCGAAGCGGACGAGACCGAGTTCGACCGGGCGGCGGCGTTCGCCGACGCGATCGCCTACAACGGAGGCCCGCTCCGCTGCGCCGTCTAGCGATTTCCCGGGTGGGCGACCCCGGTTGGTGTGACCGTCCGCAATTTCAATGGAAATCAGAGGTTCGATTTCCATTGAAATTGCGGACTTCCGGGACGTCAGTCAGAGGGTGGGTCAGACCCGCCAGACGGCGTCACCACGAACATCATCACTGTCAGAGGGGGTGTGGGATGCGGTCTGCGACCGGGGCGAGGGTGACCGGGAGCGCCGGGAGGGTCTGGTACCAGTACGCCACCGATGAGACGTCGTCGGAGCGCTTGTTGGCGTGCCCGTGCTCGATGGTCACCTTGATGGACTTCTCGAACACCACCGGGTCTTCGACGTGGAAGCGGTAGTAGGACACCTGCCCGCTCCAGTTCGGCCCGCCCGGCATGGTCAGCCCGTGGTACGGCGCCTGGTACGACTGGTTCGGGCACCACGCGGTGTTGAAGTAATCCTCGGTTCCGGTGCCGTGCAGCCGCGGCGGCCAGGGCTCGCCGTCGATGAAGAACATGTCGTCGCCCTCGCCGTACCAGTTCCAGTCGCTGGTGCGGCGGAGGTTGTGCACGTTGAGCACCGTGCCGACGTAGTGGCCGCGCCCCTCGGCCTCCAGCATCACGTAGTTGCCCGCGCCGTCGGTGTTGGTGCCGCCGAAGAGGAACTCCTCGTTGGTCTGATCGCCCTGCTCGACGCCGTCGGTGGGGTTCTGCCGCCGCCACTGGGCGTGGAAGTAGCCCAGTTCCGGGTCGGCTTCGCCGTAGGTCTCGTAGTCGATGTAGTAGTAGAACGTCACCGGCTTGACGCTCATCTCGCTGATCAGCTCGAAGCGGGCGCGCCCGGCGAAGGGCATCGCGAACCAGCAGTTGAAGCCCTTGCCGTCCTGCGGGCTCATCTGCAGCGGCGCGGAGGAGAAGTTGGCGCTGCGGCCGTGCCCCATGCCGAAGAAGTCGCCCAGCGGCACCAGCACCGCGGGGTGCGCCGAGTCGTCCCAGGTGATCTTCAGGACGAGCCGCCGCAGGTAGTCGCCCTCCAGCTCGGCGGGCTTGCCGACGTGGTCGAGGGCGACGGTGCACCAGATGTGGGTGATCACGCCCGGCCCGGCGATGTCGGCCAGTTCCCTGGTCTCACCCGGCTCGACGCGCGTGTTGTCGGTGTTGCCCCCGGTGCGGTCCCAGCTGGACACCCGGCCGCGCCGGGTCTGCCGCAGCCGGGGCAGATCCCGCAGGCTGCTGCCGAAATCCCCGTATCCGGACAAGATTCCTCCCCAGAAATAGCGCGTGTGTCCGTGATCACTTCTTACCACGCGAAGATCGGCGCACGATGCAATTTCCGGCCCCCGGACCCGTTCAACGCATCGGCGCGACTTTCCGGCCGACGCTCTGGAAAGCACCGTTGGGCAGCCAGCAGAACCGGTCCACCTGCCGAACGCTGGGGCGCTTCCTGGCGTCGTCCTCTCGCCAGGTGAGCGACGCGATCCAGAGCTCGCCATCGATCACGGCCAGCAGGTCCGGCCTGAGCCCGGTGCCCAGCTCGCCCTGATCGCCGCGCAGCAGCACCTGCAGGAGTCGCGGATCCGGGGCGCCGTTGGATCGACGCGGTCAGCTCCGGCGATCCGTCGGCGAACCGCATCGCGATCAGCCACCGGCCGGAGACGTGAAGGCCGCGCGTCGGGTCCCGGGTGGTGCGAGCCCGTGCGGTAGACGGCCGCGCCGTCGCCGAACCGCCCGGATCCCGGTCACGACACGTCCTCGACGTCCCGCCATTCCGGCACGAAGTTGCCGTCCTGCCAGCGGAATCCGTCCGTCACCAGCAGGTTCGGTTCGCCCTGCGGATCGCCCGGCGGTCGGCTCCACGACTGGACGGTCAGCTCGTCGCCGGACAGCGTCACGGTCGCCGGGGCGAGCCCGGTGCCCTGCGGTCCCGGGTCGTCGCCCAGCAGCGCCTGGATCAGCCGCGGCGAATCCGGTGGCGATCCGCCGTCGTAGACCTGCACTTCCCGGAGGCTGGTGCCGTCGGCCAGGTCGCAGCTCACCGCCAGCACGGCCTCGGGACGGTCGTCGCCGGTCAGGTCCTGGAACCGGCCGTGCACGATAGCCCCGAATTCCTCGTCGCAGCCCCGCTCCGCCAGCACGGCCGTCCAGTCCGCACCGCCGAGCGGACCGTAGGGATCCTGCTCGCACAGCCGGGCCGCGCCGGTTTCCGCGGTGGAGCAATGGCGCACGTAGGCGTCCCAGCCCAGCCGCGGGTTCAACGCGTCGTAGAACGTCGAGAACACCAGCGCCGAATCGCCGTGCCGGTAGGTCACCGCGCCGTTGCGGTAAACGCCGCGGGTCTCCAGGATTCGCGCGAACCCGGCGGGATCGTCGACGGCCACCAGCCCGTCGGCGACGCCGCCGTCCACCACCAGCGGCGCCGACATCGCCGCCAGGGCCGCGTCCATCCGGCCCTGGCAGGCCATGTCGTGCATGCTCTGCAGCTGCGCGATCGCCTGTCGGCTGAGCGCTTCCGGCGGCAGGTCCGCGATGGCGACGTCCGCGGGCGGGCAGCCGCCGCGGGATTCGCCCGGTTGCAGGAAGTCCGTGCCCACCTCGCGGTCGAATTCCGCCAGCATCCTCGGGTAGAGCTCGGCGACCGTCCGCAAGGGGGACGTGTACGCGCCGATGGCCACCAGCCACTCGTCCGACATGGTGAACGTCCACACCGGACCGCCGCCGATGTCGGTGACTACCTGGCTCTCCGGATCCACGGTGAAGTCGGTGGTGGTGAACAGCGCCGACACGTCGCCGAACCACGGGCTCGCGATCTTCGTCCACGCGATTCCACCGCTGGTGGTCGGACGCTGACAGTTGCCGGCCGAGCGCAGCGCGTCCCGCACCGGCGCCACGTCGTCCTGCGCCAGCTGCACGATCGCCACCTGCGCAGGGGTTTCCTCGCCGATCGCGTAGCCCTTGAAGACGGCGGAACTCGCGGTGCGGAACTGCTGGACGGCCGGCACCGGGGCGCAATCCTCCACCGCCGCGAGGAAGAAGCCCCGGTCGAACGAGTCTTCGTCCTGCGCCCGGAATCCGTCTCCTCCCGACGGCAGCAGCGCGGCCACCTCCTGCGGCGAACGGACCTCCGGCGGCCGGTTCCACCAGATCCCCAGCCTGACCCCGGCCGCCACGACCACGACGAGCGCCAGCACCCGGAGCCCGTACCGCATCAGCAACCACCCGCCCGGTCCGGGAAGCTCCAGGCCCGCAGGCCCCGGGCCGCGAAAGCCGCCCCGTACCGCGGGCTGAAGCCGGTCATCTCGAACTCGCCGGCGTCGGGCTTCGCGGTGTAGGTCTGCGGTTTCCCGTCGATGACGAGGTCGACGTCGATCACCCAGCGGTAGTGGCCGTCGTCGGCGCGCGATTCGACCTGGAACACCACCGTTTCGCCGTCGGCGAGCTGCTGCGCCTGACCGGCGAAGTACGGCTCGCCGAGCCGCCTGCCGTCGAGCACCCGCGCCACCGGGCGGAACTCGTCGAGGTCGAAGCCGACCCGCTTCGCGGGCAGGTCGCCCTGCGGCGTGCTGCAGAGCAGCGTGCCCGCGACGTTCGGCTCCCGGCTCAGGATCCGGGCGCGCATGTTCGTGATCACGACGTCGCGGGAGCGAGCGCCCTCGATGGTCACCGTCGTGCCGTGCACGCCGGCCTTCACGGCGCGGTGCAGCGCCGGCGAATCGGCCAGGAACTCCGCAGGCGTCCCGATTTCCGCGGGTTCGGCCACGTCGGGCAGCGCGTAGCTGCGATCGTCGACCGGGCCGCCGTCCGAGCTCGCCCAGACCAGGACCGGCGGGCGCGACACGTCGCGGGCGGCGTTCCACAGCATCGGCGCGGCGATCCCGGCCAGCGCGCCGACGAGCGCCACGACCACGAACGCCGGGCCGCGCAGCAGGCGTTGCCACCACTTGCGCCGCGGTGTCGCGGCGCCGGATCCATCCGATTCCGTCGCCACCAAGCGTCGCCTCCTCGGCTACGCCCAAGGATCAACATCCCCGAGCGTACCGAGCGCGCGAGCGCCCAGTGGCGGTATTCGCCCGATCACCGCTGCCCGCAAGGCGAAAGTCGCCCGATGCGAGCAACGCCGGCGGATCAGCGCTGCGGCGGCGTGTAGTTCTCGATGCGGCGCACCAGGTTCCGGATCCGGGCCGCGTACAGCGGCGAGAGCGCGTAGCCCGGGTAGCTGGCGAACCAGCTGGCGCTGCCCAGGCTGACCGCGTCGGCGCCCGCCCAGAAGTACTCGCGGCAGTCGTCGAAGCTGCGGATGCCGCCGGTGGCGATGATCGGCAGCGTCACGCCCGCGTCGCGCAGTTCCTTGACCACCCGCAGGCCGATCGGCTTGATCGCGCGGCCGGAAAGCCCGCCGAAACCGTTCTTCAGCAGCGGCTGCCCGGTGTTCGGGTCCAGCCGCAGGCCCTTGACGGTGTTGATCGCGGTCAGCGCCGCCACCCCGTGGCGGGCCGCCAGCCGGGCGTGGCCGAGGTAGTCGTAGTCCGGCGAGAGCTTCAGGATCACCGGGTGGTTGCTGCGCGGCACCGCCTCGGCCAGCACCGACTCGATGATCTGGTTGAAGTCGAAGTTGACGTTGTGGCAGGAGACGTTGAACTCGACCGCGGCGATCTCGCCGGCCGGCACCGCGGCGTTGACCTTGTCGACCAGCGTGACGAACTCCTCGGCGGAGAAGCCGCCGACGGAGATGATGGTGTTCTGCTCGCGGGTGCGCGGGTAGTAGTCGCGCAGGTAGGCGTCGATGCCGACGTTGCACCAGCCGAAGGCGTTGAGCCAGCCGCCGTCGACCTGCCGCAGCGCCTGCCCGTAGCGCTTGATCAGCGCGGGCAGCTCGTGCAGCGGCCACACGTCGCGGGTGGTGAAGTGCCCCTCGCGGGGCTCGACGGTGACCGTGCGGGTGGTGACCGCGCCGAACCGGGACAGCGGCACGAACTGCGAGATCGGGCTCATGCCGTAGGGCACCAGCTTGGTGTTGGCCACGCCGTAGCCGAGCAGGCTGGACGAGGTCACCAGGCGGTTGCGCAGTCTGATGTCGCCGAGCCGCACGCCGAGCTCGGACGGGACGTCTCGCACCAACCGAAGGTTGCGCTCCTGGGCCACGCTCACGATCTCCTCCTACCCGACGTCTCCACGCCGTCGACTCCCATTGTCCCTCACCCGGAGCAGTGCACCGCCCCGGGTTCGCACATCGCACCCGCACGCAGGGTTGTCTTTCGAACATCTTTCTTGTTCGATTGAACCCATGGAGAGTTCGGAAAGAACTTCGGCGATCATCGAGCGGCTGCGGCGGGCGGAGCGGGTCACGGTGGCTGAGCTGGCCGAGGCCACCGGTTCGTCGGAGATGACCATCCGCCGCGACCTCGACCAACTCGCCGAGCAGGGCGTCCTGCGGCGGGTGCGGGGCGGCGCGGTGAGCTTCCTGCGCGGCCACTCCGCGCCGTTCCCGCTCCGCGAGCGCGACGAGACCGGGACCAAGAAGCATCTGGCCGCGGCGGTCGAGGAGCTGATCGCGGACTGCGAGTCCGTGATCATCGACTCCGGCACGACGACGCTGGAGGTGGCCAGGCGGCTCGCGCACCGCCGGATCACCGCGATCCCGCTCGACCTGCACGCGGCGAACGCGCTGAGCGGCGCGCCGCAGGTCGACCTGCTGATGCCGGGCGGGCGGACGAAGCCGGGCGAGCTGTCGTTCATCGGCCACCTCACCGAGATGTCGCTGCGCGCGTTGCGGGTGGACACCACGATCCTCGGCGTGTGCGGGCTTTCCGCGACGCACGGCCTGACGGCGCACGACCTCGAGGAAGTGCCGGTGAAGCAGGCCGCGGTGGCCGCCGCGCAGCGCGTCGTCGCCGTCTGCCACGGCGCCAAGTTCGCCCGGACCGGCCTGGGATTCGTCTGCCCGATCACCGCCATCGACGTGATCGTCACCGACCGGGCCGCGCCTGCGGACGCGCGCGCCGAGCTGGTCGCGGCGGGCGTGGAGGTGCGCGTTGTCTGAGGCGATCGTCGCCGTCCCGCAGCGGGCCCGGTGGGCTGTGACGGCCTACTTCGTGATCACTGGCGCGGCGCTGGGCACCTGGACCGCGCGGATCCCGGCGATCAAGCAGGACCTCGGCCTCGACGACGCGCAGGTGACGCTGGCGCTGTTCGCGGTCGCGGCCGGCTCGGTGCTGGCCATGCAGATCGTCGGACACCTCGCCGACCGGCTCGGCAGCGCGCGGGTGCTGGGACCGGCGGGCATCGCGATGTCGGCGAGCCTGCTGCTGCCCGGCATCGCCGGGAACCTCCCCTCGCTGGTGGCCGCGCTGCTGCTGTTCGGCGCCGGGCACGGCACCGTCGACGTGGCCATGAACACCCACGCGATGCAGGTGCAGCGGCGGTACGGGCGCCCGATCGTGAGCACGTTCCACGCGATGTTCAGCGTCGGTGGCCTGCTGGGCGCCGGAGCCGGCGCGCTCGCGGCGCACGCGGCGATCGGCGTCGGCGCGCACTTCGCGCTCGTCGCGGCCGCGCTCGGCGTGGTGTCGGTGATCGCGCGGCGCGCGCTGCTGCTCCCGGAGGCCCCCGCGGCCGGGAAGCCGGTGCGGCAGCGCGGGATCTCGCCGGGCATCTTGTTCCTGGGCGTGCTGGCCTTCTTCTGCTCGCTGGGCGAAGGCTCGATGGCGGACTGGTCGCCGCTGTACCTGCACGACGTCCTGCAGACCAGCCCGGCGGTCGCGGCGACCGGCTACGCGGTTTTCTCCGCGACGATGGCCGTGTTCCGCTTCCTCGGCGACTTCCTGGTCGCCCGGCTCGGACCGGTCGTCCTGGTGCGGTGCTGCGGCACCGTCGCGGCCGTGGGTCTCGGTGGCGCGCTGGTGCTGCACCACCCGGTGGCGGCGATCATCGGCTTCGCCCTGTTCGGCATCGGGCTGTCGTGCATCATCCCGCAGGTGTTCAACGCGGCGGGCAACCGCGATCCGAGCCGCAGCGGCCGGGATCTCGCGCAGGTCAGCACGCTCGGCTACGGCGGCCTGCTCGCGGGCCCGGTGGTGATCGGCCTGGTCACCAGCTGGACGGACCTGACCACCGGCCTCGCGATCCCGGCGGTGCTGGCCGCCTTCGTCGCGCTCTCCGCCGCCGCGGTCCGGCCCCGCTGAGCCGCACCTGTTTCCGCGTTAGGTCCTTCGCCGCGAACGCTTTCCGGCCTGGCTGATCACGTTCCGCCCTGGTGAACGGCGGCGAGCCCGAGCCGATCGCCTGGCTACTCGTCGCGCTCCAGGAGAGCGATCAGGGCCTCGGCCGCCGGGGACAGCGGGCCGGGGCGGTGCACGACGCCGACCCGCATCCGCACATCGGTCCGAAGTGGACGGACCACCGCGCCCTGCTCGCGGGCCTGGTGGACCGTCTGCCCGGCGACGACCGCGACGCCCACCCCGGCGACGACCAGCGGGATGGCCCCGCTGTTGGCGGTGATCTCGACGGCGGCGACCGGGCTGCGGCCGGTCTCCTCCAGCACCTCCTCCAGCAGCGTCCGCCAGACCGTCCGGGGCGGGCTGGTCACGAACCGCTGGTCGACCAGCGCGGCGGGCTCCAGCGGGCCCTCGTCGTCGGCGAGCGGGTGGTTCGCGGGCAGCGCGATGTGCAGCTCGCGGCTGGCCAGCTGCCTGGTGTGCAGGCCCTCGCCGTCGGCGATCGGCAGCGTGCACAGGCCGAGCTCGCAGGTCCCGGTGCGCACGGTGCGGCCGATCCGGTGCCAGTTGGGCGGCTCGATCATCCGCACCGCGACCTGCGGGTACTGGTGGCAGAACGCGGCCACCACCGCCACTCCCCACCCGCTGAGCAGGTGCTGGACGACGAGGTCGAGCCGACCGCCGGAGAGCTCCCGGACCGGCTCCACGGCGGAGGCGACCTCGGCCAGCCCGTGCACCACCCGCCGGGCGGGTTCCAGCGCGGCCTGCCCCGCCGCGGAGAGCACCAGGCCGCGCCCGGTGCGGTGGAACAACTGCGTCCGCAACTCCCGTTCGAGCCCGACGATCGCCTGCGACAGCGACGGCTGGGAGACGTGCATGGCCTCGGCGGCCTTGGTCATGGTGCCGTGCTCGACGACGGCCAGGAAGTACCGGAGTTGACGCGCATCCACACCCATCACGTTAAGCCGCCGACCACCGACCCGGCCCCAACCAGCACCCGCCCACCGAAGGCCCACCCACCCTCCACCCGACCCCACCCCTCAGAGGGCCCGCAATTTCCATTGAAATCGAAGCTCCAATTTCAATGGAAATTGCGGGCCTCCTGGCGTCCGGTGGGGTGGTCGCCGTCAGATCGCCCAGCGGGTCTTGCCCTTCGACGCCTCCGCCACCTCGTCGAGCACGCCGGTGCCGCTGACCCGGCCCCTCGACTCCGCCGCCGCCCAGGAGAAGACGCCGCGCGACATCGTCGAGAGCTCCTGCTTGGCGCGCTGCGCGTAGACGTCGGCGCGGACCTCGTGCACCGCCGTGTCGTCCGGCTCCGCCTGGACCGCGAACTCGACGAGGTGGCAGGCCAGCCGCAACTCCCCCGCCGCCGCAGCGGCTTTCGCGCGTTCGGTCAGCGCCGCCGCGCCGCCGGCGAGTTCGGCGAGCGCCGTCGCGAGCTGCGCGTCCGGGGCCGGCTTGAGGTGCGCCGGGTTCCCGTCGTACCAACCGCCGTAGAGCCGCCACACGTTGCGCACGACGAACTCCGGCTCGTCGTACACCGGCCGCAGGTACGGCTTGTCCGCGAGGTGCTCCGGCGGGCGCACGGCGTGCACGATCTCGTCGAGCCGGGCTCCGCGGTTCATCAGCTCCAGGGCCTGCTCGACGAGGCTCTCCAGGTATTCGGCGGTGTCCAGCAGCGCGGTGCGCACCCGGTCCGCGCCGACGATGGGAATCCCGTGGCCGGGCAACAACATCTCGGCCCCGAACCCGGCCATGTGCCGCAGCGCCTGCGCCCACTCGCGGGGGTAGCGCTGCACCTTCTGCGGGTTCCCGGCGTTCGGCGTGACCCAGATGAACATGTCGCCGGTCATCAGCACCCGCTGGTCCGGCAGGTAGGCGTAGGTCGCGTCGTCGGTCTCGCCCTTGCCGTGGTGGAGCCGGACTTCGCGGCCGCCGACGGTGAGCGTCATGGTGTCCCGGTAGGTGACGTCGGGATACCGGTAGTCGAGCGGCCAGCGGGAGTCGGCGCGCTGGAACTGCCGCTGGTTGATCACCTCGTTGTAGCCGCTGGTGAGCTTGTAGCGGTCGAACCGGGCGACGACCGCCTCGTGCCCGACGACGACCGGCCGGGGCCGCCCCAGCTCGTCGGCCTCGGCGTCGAACGGCCCGACGCCGAAGACGTGGTCGATGTGCCCGTGCGAGTACACCGCGTAGCGCAGCGGCAGGTCGCTCCAGGCGCGCACGGCGGCGTGCAGCCGGGCGCTGAACCGCTCGTGGCTGGTGTCGAACAGCAGCAGCCCGTCCTCGCCCCGGACGGCAACGACGTTGCCGAAGGCCGGGAAGAGGGCCACGCCCTCGGCGAGTTCGATGACGTGCCCGTCCTGCCAGCGGCCCTTCTGGTAGTCGGCCGTCGTCGCCTCGCCGCGCCAGACCTCGTCGCAGTACGCCAGGAAATCCTTCGCCATCACGGCTCCTTTCCGCCGCGGCCATCCTCGGCGGCGGAGCCCCGGCGGGTCCAATACGCGTTTCCGCCCCCGCGGATAAGACCGCCCTATAACGACAGGCCCGGACCCTCTCGTGAGCGTTTTGGTCTTACCAAAGAGATTGCTTTGATGTAGCAGCGCAGATGCGGCAGGGTGGGCTAAGCGGCGCAGCCGCTTAGCCCACCCTCGCAACCGGCACCGCCGCGGGTTCTCAGGTGTCTTCTCGCGAGGACAGCCCCGACGTGGTGAATGAGTCGGGGATCCCACAGCGAGAAGACGACCGCAATTCCCGCAGGGGGGCCGCCACCCGCACCGCCACGCAGAGCAAGTTCGGAAACAAGCTCCTACCTGGCTTCGGATACCGCCGCGTCGCACAGGGCGTGGGCCTCGTCCACCGCCTCGACCAGCGTTTGCGCCGTCAGCCCCGCCACCACCCTGTCGACGTCGCGCAGGCCCGCCCTGGTCAGCAGGCGCTTCTCGTTGGTGACCCACTCGCCGCGGGCCGCGAGCACCCCGTGCGCCGCCTGGCAGGCGGCCTGCGCGATCAGGCCCGCCGTTTCCGCGAGCCGGCCGTGCGGCGCGTGGTTCGCCCGCGCGTAGGCCAGGCCCATCGACGCCTGCCCCCACCAGACCGCGGGCGCGGCCTCGCGGAGGGCGTCCGGGTATTCCGGCCTCGGCAGTTCGCCGTGCAGCACCCGGTTGATGGCCATCTCGGCGACCACCAGGTAGCTGGGGATGCCCGCGAGGTGGAACATCAGCGGCTGCCACTGGAACCGGCCGGCCCGGGCCTCGGCGAGCTCGTGCTCCACGACGTCCAGGTCGCGGTAGTGGACGTCCACGTGGCGGCCCTCGATCTGCAGCCATGCGCCGCCGTTGAACACGCCGCCGCCCCACTCGCCCAGTTCGGAGACCTCCCCGGGCCACCCGACGTCGCGGAGGTCCTGCGGATCGAAGCTGCCGCGGTAGTAGATCGCGAAGTCCCAGTCGCTGTCGGCGTGGTGGATCCCCTGGGCGCGCGAGCCGCCGAGGCTCACCGCCCGGACCCCGGGCAACGCTGCCAGCCGATCCGCGACGCGGGCTTCGAATTCGGCATCTTCCAGCACTTGATCAGACTCCTTCGGCGATGCGACCAGCATCCGCGCGACGGGCCGTTTCCGCCCGTCGCGCGGCGAATCCCGCTCGGGCGCGGTTCGCCCGGCGGGTCCTTCGTCCACCGTCAGGAGTCCATGCCGCGGAGGCTATCAGCCGCACGGCGGAAGTCGATCAACCGACGAAGGTCAGCCAGTGCCGGTAGCGCTCGTCCGCACCGGTCATCGCCGCGGTGAAGGCGTCGCGGATCTTGCGCGTCACCGGGCCCGGCTCGCCGATCTCGCGGTTGTCGACCGCGCGGACCGGGGTGACCTCCGCCGCGGTGCCGCAGAGGAACATCTCGTCGGCCGAATACAGGTCCGAGCGCAGCAGGTTCTCGCGGCGCACGGTGATGCCCAGGTCGGTGGCCAGCGTCGTGACCGAGTCCTGGGTGATGCCTTCCAGCGCGCCCGCGCTCGACGGCGGCGTGTAGAGCACGTCGCCGCGCCGGACGAAGATGTTCTCGCCGGAGCATTCGCTGACGTAGCCGTCGGTGCTCAGCAGCACCGCTTCGTCGTACCCGGCCTCGCGCGCCTCCAGCTTGGCCAGCGCGGAGTTCAGGTACGGGCCGGTGGCCTTGGCGGCGGTCGGCACCACGGAGGGATCGTTGCGCCGCCAGGAACTCGTCATGAGCCCCACGCCGCTGTCGCCGCCGTCGAGGTAGGCGCCCCACTCCCAGCTGGCGATCGACATCTGCACCGGCGCGCCGGTCGGGTCGACGCCCATCACACCGTAGCCGAGGTGGGCCAGCTGGCGGACGTAGCAGGAGCGGTGCCCGTTGGCCCGCACCAGCTCCAGCGTCGCCTCGCGCAGCTCTTCCTTGCGGTGCGGCAACGTCATGCGCAGCATCTTGGCGCTGCGGAACAGCCGGTCGAGGTGCTCGTCGAGCCGGAACAGCGCCGGCCCGTCCGCCGTGGCGTAGGCGCGGATGCCTTCGAAAACGCCGGTGCCGTAGTGCAGCCCGTGGCTGAGCACGTGGACCTGGGCCTCGCGCCACGGCACCAGCTCGCCGTCCATCCAGATGTATTCCGCCTCGGTCAGCGCCATCGCCATCCCCTTCACCAAAGTGGCTTATCTCGCGATGTGGGACCAGCCACTTCGCGGCCACTTGGCACGCTATCAAGTGGCCAGTTCATCCACTAGTGATTAATCCTCCCTGGTGCAGAATGGCCGCATGCCGAGTGCCGATGTGGACCAATTCGCCGCGCTGATCCGCGACCGGCTCCGCCACGGGAACGGCCCGCTCAGCCGCCGGCTGGCGGCCGCGCTGACCGACCTCGCGCGCACCGGCGCGCTCAGCCCGGGCACCCGCCTGCCGTCCGAGCGCGACCTCGCCCGGGTGCTGGAATGCAGCCGCGGCGCGGTGGCCGCGGCGTTCAACGCGCTGTTCGAGGAGGGGATCTGCGAGCGCAGGCACGGCAGCGGCACCTACCTGGCCGCCGCCGGGCGGGAGTCGGCGATGGGCCGGCTGCTGCGCCCCGGAGCGGTGTTCGCCGACCTGTCCACCTCGGTCGTTCCCGATCCGTCGCACCTGCGGGTGCCCAAGCTCGACCCGGCCGCGCTGCTGAGCACGCCGAGCAGGCACGGCTACGACCTGCCGGGCGAGCCGGGCCTGCGGGAACTCATCGGCGGCGAGCCGCTGATCACCGGCGGCGGGCAGCAGGGCATCGACATCGCGACCCGCTGCCTGGCCCGCCCCGGCGATGCGGTGCTGGTCGAAGACCCCACCTACACCGGCGCGCTCGCCGCGATCCAGAGCTGCGGGGCGCGGGCCGTCGCCGTGGCCACCGACCGGCGCGGCATGCTGCCCGGCGCGTTCCGCGACGCGATCGAGCGGCACCGGCCCGCCTTCGCCTACGCGCAGGCGGTGCACAACCCGGCCGGAACGGTGGCCGACGCCGATCGCGTCGGGGAACTCGCCGGGATCGCGCGCGACGCCGCCCTGCCCGTCGTCGAGGACCGCACGCTCGCCGAGCTGGTGCACGAAGGACCACGGCCCGGCCGGTTCGCCGACGAGCACCCGCACGGCGCGGTCGAGGTGCACTCGCTGTCGAAGGTGCTGTGGGGCGGCCTGCGGGTCGGCTGGCTCGCCGCGCCGGAACCGCTGCTGTCGCAGCTGACCGAGCTCAAGCAGACCAGCGACCTGGCGACCGGCACGGTCGGGCAGCGGTTCGCGGCGGAACTGCTGCGGCACAACGACTTCGCGACCTGGCGAGCGGAACTGGCGCGCCGCCGCGACCACCTCGCCGGCATCCTGCGCAGCCACCTTCCACAGTGGACTTGGGAGCGGCCCGCGGGCGGCCTGTCGCTGTGGGTCCGGCTGCCCGGCACCGACACCGACCGCTTCGCCGAGCTCGCCAGGGACAACGGCGTGGCGGTGGCGCCCGGCTCGCTGTTCGCGGCCGACCGCGGCCACCGCGACCGCCTGCGCCTCAGCTTCGCCCTCGGCTCGGAGCTGCTCGACCAGGCGGTCGCCGCGCTCGCCCGGACCTGGGAACGGCCGTGAACCAAGTCCGGCCGCCTCTGTGCCGTGCGTGCTTTGTGGCGTCGTAGCAGCACGAAACACGCACGGGTACCGGCCCGGCGGTATCCGTCCACCCTGGCACGATGCCTGGGCGAGTGTGCTCCACATGGGACCGTCCGAGACAATTCACCGGCAGCCGTTGCACGACGCTGCGCACCATCGATCGAGGAGAACGCACGTGAACAAGGAAAAGCCGCAGGTCGCCAAGCCGACCGGCGCGCCGCCGGCGGACCTGGTGATCGAGGACATCGAGGTCGGCGAGGGCCCCGAGGCCAAGGCGGGCGACCAGGTCGCCGTGCACTACGTGGGCGTTTCGCACAGCACCGGCAAGGAGTTCGACGCCAGCTGGAACCGCGGCACGCCGCTGGAGCTGCAGCTCGGCGCGGGCCAGGTCATCGCGGGCTGGGACAAGGGCCTGCAGGGCATGAAGGTCGGCGGCCGCCGCAAGCTCACCATCCCGCCGCAGCTCGCCTACGGCGACCGCGGCGCGGGCGGCGTGATCGCGCCCGGCGAGACGCTGGTCTTCGTCTGCGACCTGGTCTCGGCTCGCTGACGACAGAGAGCACGGGGTGGCTTCCCGATTTTGCCTGAAATCGGGAAGCCACCCGGCCCGTTCCAAGCGTTCACGACTTTCCGGTTTCGCCTGAAATCGGGAAAGTTCCGCCGCCGCCCAGGCGGTCGGACTGCGGAAATGAAAGGGCGCCTCCGCCGGGTTCGTCCGGTCGAAGGCGCCACCACGTCGCTCAGTTCGCGGCGTCGACCTCGCGGCGGAGTTCGCGGAGCTCCCGCATCGCCTTGATCGCCCGCTCGCCGTCGGACGCCTGGATCGCCATGATCGGCACGTACTCGTCCTCCGGCAGCTCCAGCCGGGCCCACGAGGCGCCGTCGGGGAAGGTGACGGCCTGCACCAGCGGCCACGAGAAGCGCTGCGTGCCGATGATGTTGCGGACCTCCACGCCGTCGGCGTCGGCGCGCAACCGCGGCCGGGTCAGCAGCATCACGCCGCCGCCCAGCAGCAGGCCCAGCGCCACCATCGCCACCTGGTCGGACACCGAGAAGATCACGCCGGTCGGGGTGTTGCGCAGCAGCAGCCCGACCACCGCGAACGCCAGCACCAGCACGACAGCGATCGGGATCGCAATCCGCCGCACCTTCCGCGGCCGGACCTCCACCCGCTCGGCACTCACAAGAAACCCCGTTCCCCGTCCCAGCCGCGCAGCTCCCGCAGCACCAGCGCCGTCTCCAGCGCCGCCGCGGTCGCCTCGAAGCCCTTGTCCTCCACCGAGTCGTCGAACCCGGCCCGGTCTTCCGCCTGCTGCATGGTGTCGCAGGTCAGCACGCCGTTGCCGACGGCCGTGGACTCGTCCAGCGCCACCCGGGTCAGGCCCTGGGTGACCGAGTCGCAGACGTACTCGAAGTGCGGCGTGCCGCCGCGGATCACCACGCCCAGCGCGACCACCGCGTCGTGCTGGTGCGCCAGCTGCTGGCAGACCACCGGCAGCTCGATCGAACCGGGCACCCGCACCACGGTCGGCTCCGCGATGCCCGCTTCCTTCGCCGCCGCCAGCGCGCGGGAGAGCATCTGCTCGACGAGCCGCTCGTGCCAGCGGATCGCGGCGATGCCCAGCCGCAGGTCACCCGCCTTCGGCACGCTGATCCGCGGTCGACCCTCGCCACTCATGCCGTAACTCCAGTCTCGCCGTTGATCGAGGAATCTTCCCCGTCGTCGAGATTGTCCAGCACGTGCCCCATCCGGTCGCGCTTGGTGCGGAGGTAGCGGATGTTCTCCGGGTTCGGGCGGATCGGCAGCGGCACGCGGTCCACGATCCGCAGCCCGTAGCCCTCCAGCCCGACCCGCTTGGCCGGGTTGTTGGTGAGCAGCCGCATCGACTTGATACCCAGGTCGCTCAGGATCTGCGCGCCCTGCCCGTAGTCGCGGCTGTCGACCGGCATGCCCAGCGCGACGTTGGCGTCCACGGTGTCCGCGCCGTCGTCCTGCAGCTGGTACGCCTGCAGCTTGTGGATCAGCCCGATGCCGCGACCCTCGTGCCCGCGCATGTAGAGCACCACGCCGCGACCGGCCTCGGCGACCTTGGCCATCGCCGCGTCCAGCTGCGGGCCGCAGTCGCAGCGCAGCGAGCCCAGCACGTCGCCGGTCAGGCATTCGGAGTGCACCCGGACCAGGATGTCCTCGCCGTCACCGATCTCGCCGTAGACCATCGCCAGGTGCTCGATGCCGTCGATGGTGCTGTCGTAGCCGAAGGTGCGGAACGTGCCGTGCGCGGTGGGGATGCGGGCCTCGGCGACGCGCACCACCTGCTTCTCGAAGCGGCGCCGGTAGGAGATCAGGTCGGCGATGGTGATCAGCGCCAGGTCGTGCTCCTCGGCGAAGACCTCCAGCTCGTCGCGGCGCGCCATGTCGCCCTCGGACTTCTGGCTGACGATCTCGCACAGCGCGCCGGCCGGCCGCAGCCCGGCGAGGCGGGAGAGGTCCACGGCGGCTTCGGTGTGGCCGGGGCGGCGCAGCACGCCGCCGTCGCGGGCGCGCAGCGGCACCACGTGGCCGGGCCGGGTGAGGTCCTTGGCGGTCGACTCCTCGCCGGCCAGCACGCGCAGCGTCTTGGCGCGGTCGGAGGCGGAGATGCCGGTGCTGACGCCTTCGGCGGCGTCGACCGTGACGGTGTAGGCCGTGCCCTTGCGGTCCTGGTTCCAGTAGTACATCGGGGGCAGGTCGAGGCGATCGCAGTCCTCGCCGGGGAGCCCGACGCAGATGTAGCCGGAGGTGTAGCGGACCATGAACGCCACGAGTTCCGGCGTCGCCTTCTCCGCGGCGAAGATCAGATCGCCTTCGTTCTCGCGGTCCTCGTCGTCCACCACGACGACCGGGCGCCCAGCCGCGATGTCGGCCAGTGCGCGCTCGATGCTGTCGAACCTTTTCGTGCTCACCGTGTTCGCGACCTCGTCCTCGGGGTTCATCACCGCGCCTCCCTGACGCCGCCATTGTCCCCCGAACGGGCCTGCGCACCATGGGCCTGGTGGTCCAGTTGCGCGGCGGCGAGCCGTTCCAGGTGCTTGGCCAGCACATCCACCTCGATGTTCACTTCGTCACCCGGCTCGCGGAAGCCCAGCGTGGTCAGCTCCTTGGTGGTGGGGATCAGCGCGATGCTGAACTCTCCGTCACCGGCGTCGACCACGGTCAGTGAAACGCCGTCGACGGTGATGGAGCCCTTCTCGACCAGGTAGCGGGACAGCCGCCGGGGCAGCTCGAAGCGGGTGAGCCCGTCGGCGTCGGTGCCGCGCAGCACCGCGGTGCCGTCGACGTGGCCCTGCACGATGTGCCCGCCGAGCCGGTCGCCGAGCGCCATCGCGCGCTCCAGGTTGACCCGGTCGCCGGCCGCGATGCCCTTCAGCGAGGAGCGGCGCAGCGTCTCGGCCACGACGTCGGTGGTGAACCGCCCGTCGCCCACCGTCACGACGGTCAGGCACACGCCGTTGACGGCGATCGAATCACCGTGCTCGGCGTCCCCGGTGACCACCGGTCCCGCGATGGTCAACCGGCTGCCGTCGGCCAACGGCTCGACCGCCTCGATGGTGCCGAGCTCCTCGACGATCCCGGTGAACACCTGCTGCCTCCTCGCACTACCCGCCTTGGGCGCCCGGCCGGCCGTCCAACGGGACCGCGCTGATCCGGACGTCGGGGCCACTCATAGTCGTCTCTTCAACGGTCAACCGCCATGCTTCCGAGATGCTTCCCACTCCCGCTTCCCCGAGCGCGGCCGGACCGGCGCCCAGCAGCAGCGGCGCGACGTAGGCGAGCACCCGGTCCACGCAGCCGGCGGCGATGAACGCGCCGGCCAGCCGCGGCCCGCCCTCCAGCAGCACGTCGACGACGCCGCGGCCGGCGAGCGCGGCGAGCACCGCGGCCGGGTCGCTGCCGGGCAGCTGGATCGTTTCGGCCGCGTCGTCGAAGACCTTGGCGGCGCGCGGGATCTCGCGATCGCCGACGACGACCCGCAGCGGCTGCCGGGCCAGCAGCGCGCCGTCCGGTGTGCGGGCGGTGAGCTGCGGGTCGTCGGCGAGAACCGTGCCGGTGCCCGCGATGATCGCGTCCACCTGCGCGCGGAATCGATGCACCTCGGCGCGGGATTCGGCAGAGCTGATCCACTTGCTGGTGCCGTCGGCGGCGGCCGAGCGACCGTCCAATGTGGCCGCGTACTTCCAGGTGACGTGCGGCCGACCGGTCCGCGCGAAGTGCAACCAGGCCCGCAGCGGACCTCTCGCCACCTCGTCGACCAAGAATCCACTGTGGACATCAATGCCCGCGGCGCGCAGCACGCCGGCGCCACCGGCGGCCTGCGGGTTGGGATCGGAGGCCGCGTGCACCACGCGCGCGACCCCGGCCGACCGCAGGGCATCCGTGCAGGGCGGCGTCCGGCCGGTGTGCGAGCACGGTTCCAGCGTCACCACGGCGGTGCCGCCCCTGGCCCGCTCCCCCGCCGCGCGGAGCGCGACGACCTCGGCGTGCGGACCGCCCGGCGGCTGCGTCGCGCCGATGCCGACGACCTCGCCGTCTGCGGCCAGCACCACGCAACCCACCGGCGGGTTGGGGCTGGTCGTGCCGCGCACCTGCTCGCTCGCGGCGATCGCGGTGCGCATCGCCTGCTCCTCGGCGCGAGCGACCATCGGTTCCCCTCCCCATCCCGCAATTTCCATTGAAATCGAATCTTCGATTTCAATGGAAATTGCGGAGGAACTACATCACTGCCGGGCGTGGGCGAAGTTCGGGGCGGCCTTGGCGCGCAGGGCCTCGATCGCCTTCGCCGGGTCGTCGGCGTTGTAGACCGCCGAACCCGCCACGAAGCAGTCGACGCCGGCCTCCGCGGCCTGCTCGATGGTGTCGGCGTTGATGCCGCCGTCGATCTCCACCACCAGGTTCAGGTGTCCCGTGTCGACCAGCTCGCGGGCCTTGCGGGCCTTGTCCAGCACGTCGGCGATGAAGCTCTGGCCGCCGAAGCCCGGCTCCACGGACATCACCAGCAGCGTGTCGTAGTGCTTGAGGACCTCGACGTACGGGTCCAGCGGGGTGTTCGGCTTGATCGACAGGCCCGCCTTCGCGCCGGCGGCGCGCAGGTCCTTGGCGATCGCGATCGGGTCCTTGGCGGCCTCCACGTGCACCGTGACGTTGTAGGCGCCGGCCTCGGCGTAGCCGATGGCCCAGCGGTCCGGGTCCTCGATCATCAGGTGGCAGTCGATCGGGATGTCGGTCGCCTTCAGCAGCGACTCGACCACCGGCAGCCCCAGGGTCAGGTTGGGCACGAAGTGCGCGTCCATCACGTCCACGTGCAGCCAGTCAGCGCGCACGCCGGGCGCGCCGTTCACAGCTGCCATCTCGTCGGCGAGGCGGGCGAAATCGGCGGACAGGATGGAGGGCGCGATCATCGGCTGGTTCGACACATGCGCGAGTGTAAATGCCTGGTGCGGCGGGCCGCGCAAGCGCCCTCGCGCTCCCGCTCCTCACCCGATCGGCGGAGCCGCTGGAGGGCACCCGTCCCACGACCGGTGCCTCCAGCGGTGCTCACTCCGACCGCGCGGCGCTGCGGCGCCGGACGACGTAGTACGCCACGCAGAGGATCAGCACGAACGGGACGCCCGCCTTCCAGGCGGTGTTGAACTGCTCGGTGAACGGCGTGGTCAGCAGCACCGCCGCGACGAACAGCATCGCCAGCACCGTCGTCACCGGGGCGCCCGGCAACCGCACCGGCGACGGCGGCAGGCCCTCCAGTGCCCGGCTGCGGCGGAACACCAGCTGGCTGGCGAAGATCATCAACCACACCACCAGCGCGCCGAACAGCGCCAGGCCCAGCAGCATCGGGAACGCGGTGTCCTCGGCGAACACCGACAGCGACGCGGCCAGCGCCAGCCCGGCCGCCGACAGCACCAGGGCGCGCCGCGGCACGCCGTTCTTGCTGACCGCGGCGAACCACTTCGGCGCATAGCCGTCCAGGGCGAGCGAGTGGGTCATGCGGGCGGTCAGGTACAGGTTCGTGTTCATGGCCGACAGCGCGGCGGTGAGCACCACGAAGTTCATGATCCCGGCCGCGGCGGGAATGCCCACGATGGTGAACAGCCGCACGAACGGGCTCTCCGTGATGTCGCCCGACGACGAGGCCTGGTTCCACGGCAGGATCGAGACGACCACCAGCATGCCGAGCACGTAGAACAGGCCCAGTCGCAGCACCATGCTGCGCGCCGCGCGCGGCACGTCCCGGCCGGGGTTGCGGGATTCGGCCGCGGTCATCGAGACGGCCTCGGTGCCCAGGTAGGAGAACGTGACCACGGTCAGGGCCAGCCACACCGCGCCGATGCCGTTGGGCAGGAACCCGCCGTGCTCGGTCAGCGCGCCGACGCCGGCCGGCTGCTGGCCCGGCAGACCGAAGACGATGTAGACCACGCCGAGCAGCACGAACACCACGATCGTGACGACCTTGATCATGGCGAACCAGTACTCGAACTCGCCGAAGAAGCGCACCGCGGCGACGTTGATCGCCAGCATCAGCACCGAGAAGACCACCACCGGGATCCACAGCGGCAGCTGCGGGTACCAGAACTGCATGTACAGCCCGGCCGCGATGACCTCGCTGCCGATGTTGACCACCTGCGCGGCCCAGTAGATCCAGCGGGACACGAACCCGGCGAGCCCGCCGAGGTACCGCTTGATGACCGCCCCGAACCCGCCCGCCTCGGGGTGCACCACGATCATCTCGGCCAGCGCGTAGGCCAGGGCGAGCGCGGCGAACGCGGCGACCGCGTAGGCGATGATCACGGCCGGGCCGGCGATGGAGATCGCCAGGCCGGACCCGAGGAACAGCCCGGTGCCGATGGCGCCGCCGATGGCGATCATGCCGACTTGGCGCCCGGAGAGATCTCTGCGCAACCCGGACTTCTGCGCCGATGCGGTCTCCTGTGCCACTGTGTTGTGCCTCCCACTCGTCGCGCACCAGCTGCCGGGGGCGCGACGAGCACCTTACGACGCGGCACCGCCGTGGAACGCGTCAGTTGCACAGTTTTGACGTCCTCTCCGGCCTGAAGGCGCGGAGATTCCCGGACACGGATGTCCAGATGGTTCGCATCGCTGCCAGCTTGGTTGTCACCGACAGCGACGCCGATCTTACCGGTAGTGCGAGTCAGCGCGGGAGGGTCAGCTCGATCGGGGTGCCCTCCTCGACGGAGCGGCTGACGGTGCAGTACTTCTCGATCGCGCGCTGCACCGCGTCGACGACCTTGCCGCGCTCGCCGTCGTCCTCGATCCCGCTGAGGTCCACGTCGAAACCGACCTGGACCGAGGCGAACTTGTGCTTGTCCTCCGGGACCTTGGTCCGGTCGGCGTGCACCGTCACCTTCGCGTCCTCCCCGAGCCGCCGGACCAGCAGGTTCTCGCTGGTGACCGCGGAGCAGGCGGCGATGGCGGCGAGCAGCAGCTCGCCGGGGGTGAACGCGTCGGGCGCGTCCTCGCGGCCGATCGTCACCTCGCCGCCGCGCGGGTTGGTCGCGGTGAAGGTGTGCGGACCGGTGCGGGTCACTTCGACCGGAGTGGAAGACATTCGTACCACCTGACGTGAGTTGCGGTTGCCGGTCCAGCCTCGGTGCGGAACCGTGCAAGGTCAACCATCGCGGGCGCCGCGTTGTTCCGGCCGGGCCCGGGGCGTGCTTTGATCGGGCATCCCATCCTCGCAACCCGCAGCGCCGCGGGTTCTCGGGCGTCTCCTGCCCCGGGGAACCCGCACATCGAGTTCGGAGACAGGTGTTCTGCCATGACCACTACTTCCGCGGAGGGGTTGCAGCGGCGGCTGTCGCTCCGCGACCTGATCGTTTCCGGCCTGCTGTTCATCGGGCCGCTCGCGCCCGTCGGCGTCTTCGGCGTGCTCGACGCGCGCAGCGGCGGCGCGGTGGCGCTGGTCTACGTCGTCGCGACCGTGGCGATGGCGTTCACCGCGTGGTCCTACGCGCGGATGTCGGCGGCGGTGCCGAAGGCCGGTTCGGTGTTCGCCTACGCCTCGGCGGGCCTGGGGCGGGCGCCCGGTTTCGTGGCCGGGTGGATGATCATGCTGGACTACCTGTTCATCCCGAGCGTGGCGTCGCTGTTCGTCGGCATCGCGACGAACTCGCTGGTGCCGCAGATCCCAGTGTGGCTGGCGACCGGGCTGGCGATCGTCGTCGTGACGGCGCTGAACCTGACCGGCGTCAAGGTCGCGGCGATCGTCGGCACGGTGGTGCTGGTGGTGGAGATCGTGCTGCTCGCGGTGTTCGTGGTCGCCGCGCTGGTGGTGCTGGCCACCGAGGGTCCGGCCCGGCCGTGGCTGTCGCCACTGACCGGGGTGGGCGCGTTCGCGCCGCTGGCCGTGCTGGGCGCGGTGTCGGTGGCGGTGCTGTCGTTCCTCGGCTTCGACGCGATCGCGTCGTTCGCCGAGGAGAACACCGGATCGTCCCGCCAGGTCGGCCGGGCGCTGCTGTTCTGCCTGGCGCTCAGCGGCGTGCTGTTCTTCGTGCAGACCTACCTCGCCTCGCTGCTGAACCCGCTGACGCCGCAGGAGCTGGCGCTGGACGCGGACGCGCAGGACTCGGCGTTCTACGACATGCTGCGGGCCTCGCTGGGCGGCTGGCTCGCGGTGGCCGTGACGGCGGTGAAGGCGGTCGCGCCGGCGTTCTCGGCGATGGTGGCGCAGGCGGCGGTGAGCCGGCTGCTGTTCGGCATGGCGCGGGACGGCCAGATGCCCGCGGCGCTCGGCCGGGTGGACCGGCGGGCGCACGTGCCGCGCAACGCGACGCTACTGGCCGCGGTGGTGACGCTGATCGTGTCGGTGTGGGCGGCGTCGGCCGAGGACGGGCTGGAGGTCCTGTCGTCGATGGTGACGGTCGGGGCGTTGACCGCGTTCGTCCTGCTGCACGCCTCGGTGATCGGCTACTTCGCGGTGTCCGGGCGGGAACGCCGGGTGTCCACTGTGGTCGTCCCGGTCGTCGGCGCCCTGATCGCGGCGGTCGCGCTGGCCACGGCGAGCCCGCTGGCGCTGACGGTGGGAGCGGTCTGGCTGGTGATCGGCCTGATCACCTACTTCGCCCGCCGCCGGACCGCCGGACAGGCCCCGGAGTAGCCGAGGCCGCTCCGTTTCCGCCGGCCAGGACCCGTGCGTGTTTTGCGCTGCTATAACCCGGATCCGCCGGTGGGTGCTTGCTAGCGGGGTTGTTGATCTTCGTTGTTGGTGGTGATCGGCAATCCCGTCGGTGGGCGTGTGGGGGCTGCCGGCTTGGTGGTCCGGCTTATCCACTGTGGTCCCCGGTCGGCGCCGCTTG